>NZ_PDCM01000001.1:4112818-4435398 GCF_008634025.1 Streptomyces albofaciens JCM 4342
ATTTGATGCCGGCCAGTTGGACGTCCGCGCCCAGGAAGGCGGGCAGCGCGATGATGCGCGAATCCGGCTTCTCGGGGAACCGCAGGAAATAGCTGTCCGGGTTGACCGTCGCACCGGCCTCGTGATCGCGGTAGGTCCGGGCGACGATGTCCAGGACCTCGCCGCGCCGGTCCCGCAGGATCTTCAGTACGGAGTCGCCGGGCACCACGTCGAAAGTGAACATGCTGCATGTCCTGTTCTCAGGCGCGCGCCTGGTCCATGACCGTTTTCGGGTCGAGAAGGTGCGGCCAGCGTTCGGCCACCCATGCGTCGTCGTAGAGGGTTTCGAGATACCGTTCCCCGAAGTCGGGGGAGAGCGCCGCGACGACGCTGCCCGCCGGGATGTCCGGGGCCGCGTTGCGTACCGCGGCCAGTACGGTACCGGTGGAACCGCCGAGCAGCAGCCCCCGCTCCTCGGCGAAGCGGCGGCACATTTCCACGGCTTCGGCCTCCGGTACGAGCACCACGTCGTGCACGTGTTTCTCGTCGAGGATCTCCGGGCGCCGGCTGGTGCCCAGCCCCGGGATGTGCCGCCGGGCCGCGGGGCCGCCGAAGGTGACCGACCCCAGGGAGTCCACCGCGACGACGCGGGTCGCCGGGCTGTGTTCGCGCAGGTAGGCGGCGCAGCCCATGAGCGTGCCGGTCGTCCCGGCGCCGATGAACACGTGGTCGACCGGGCCGAGCGCCTCGACGAGCGCGCGCCCGGTCCGCTCCCGGTGGGCGCGCGGGCCGGCCGGATTGGCGTACTGGTTCAGCCAGTACGTGTTCCGTTCCCGGCGCAGGCGTTCGCGGATGTAGTTGATGCGGGACTGCAGATAGCCGCCGTTGCCGTCGCGTACGTCGATCACCACGACCTCGGCGCCGAGTGCCTCCATGAGGCGCACGGACTGGGCGTTGGCGTTGGGATCGGTCACGCACGTCAGGGCGTACCCCTTCGCCGCGCACACCATGGCGAGCGCCACCCCGAGATTTCCGGAGGTGGACTCGATGAGCCGGGTGGCGGGAAAGGGACGGCCGGTGCTCTCGGCCTCGGCGACCAGCGCCACGGCCGTCTTGAGTTTCACCGAGCCGGCCGGATTGAGGCCCTCGATTTTCAGGAAGACCGAGCTTCCTGGTACCAGTTCGTCGGCCCGGATGAAGAGATCATCCAGGATCAGGTCATACACTTCTTCTGCTATCACAGGAATCCAAGGTGCTGGAATGCGGGCATGCGCAGCTGCCGGATCCGTCCGGTGAAAAACGCATGCGGATGTCGTGGTCACGCGTGGTGATCAAGGCATGCAGAAGAGTTGGAAGTTCCCCCGTTCCGTTCCCCCGTAGGCCGCCCCGCTGTCCCCCGTAGAACCGCGATGGCGACGCCTTAACGGAAAGATACCTGTTGCGCCAAGATCCTTTCCAGCGATTGCGGTGTTTGAAAAGTCAACTCCGGTGAAGTCCGGTGGCGGAATTGGCCGTTCGGCGGGGGAGGGGAGGCTCCGCTTCCTGGTGGCGAGCTTCGCGGCAGAAAGCGTTCTGCCCAGGAAACCGCGGGTTTCCGCCGTCCTCGCGCCCGGCGGGACGGGAGCTTTGTGGGCCCGGTGGGGCGCCCTCCGGTCCCGCCCGGATTTTGCTCATTGTTGACGGTTTGGGGGCAGGCTCACGTGCTCCGGGGCGGTGCCCCGTCCGAGAGAGCGCTCCCGTCCGCGCCTTCGGGCACCCGCTCGGCGGCCTCGGCCAGCCGGCGCTGCAAACGCTCGGCCTCCTCCGTACGGTGCTGGGTCCGGTACAGCTCCAACGCCTGCCGCCAGGCCTCACCGGCCTCCGCGGCCTGGCCCAGCGCCGCGTGCGCCTGGCCGATGCCTTCGAGGAGCAAGGCTTCGTGGAAGGTGTTGCCGATCTCGCGGAAGAGCGTCAGGGCGCGCCGGCCGTTCTCCAGTACGTCGGTGTACCGGCCCGTGCGCAGGCCCAGGTAGGCGTGGACGCTCAGCGACAGCGCCTCGCCGTTGCCGTTGCCGTGGCGGCGGTGCAGCAGCAGTGCCTTGTCGCCGTAGGCCGCGGCCTGCTCGTAGTGGCCCAACTGCGCGGAATACCAGGCGGACTGGTTGAGTCCGCGCGCCTCCCACTCCTCGTCGCCGATCGTCTGGAACAGGCCCAGGGAGCGGGTGGCGTGGTCCAGCGCGGGCCCGATGCGGCCCTGCTGTCCCCAGGCCCAGCCGAGAACGCGGTGCGTATGGGCCTGGCTCGGCAGGTCATGGGAGCTCTCGGCCAAGGTCAGGGCCTCGTTGAGGTGTTCGAGCGCCTCGGTGTGCCGGCCCGCCAGGGCGCACGATTCGGCGAGGAGGCGGTGTGCCGGTGCCTCGATGGCCGGGTCGCCCAGGCACAGCGCAGCGGTCAGCCCCGCCCGCGCGACGGCCACTTGGTCGGGCAGCCTGCCGCGGCGCCAGTGGTACGTGTGCAGGGTCGGCGCCAGCTGCCACACCAGCGTGTGCCACTGCCGCTCGACGGCCAGGCGCTGGGCGGCCATCACGCAGGGGTGCTCGGCGTCCAGCCAGGCCAGGGCCCCGGCCTCGTCGGGCAGCGGGTGGGACAGACAGCCCTCGGCGGGCGGGTCCAGCACGACCGACTCGCGGTGCGGATCGAGCAACTGGTCAGCGGCGTAAGCCGTGTGCAGGTAGAACTCCACCAACCGCCGCAGCGCGCCGTCCCGCCGGCCCTCGGCCTGGTGACGGTGGGCCTGGTCGCAGGCGTAGAGACGGATCAGGTCGTGGAGCCGGTAGCGCCCGGGTGCCGGCTGGGACACCAGGTGGGCGGTCTCCAGCTCCCGCAGCAGCGCGCGGACCCGAGCCTTCGGCAGCCCCGCCAGCGAGGCGGCGGCGGGCAGGCTGATGTCCGGTCCCGGCGCCAGGCCGAGCAGCCCGAGCAGCACGGCCGCCTCGGGGGACAGCGCGTGATACGAGGACGAGAACGCGGCGCGCAGATTCAGCGGAATCTCGCCCGCGTCCAGCTCGTCGAGCCGGGTCGTGTGGTCGCGCAGCTCCTCGGCGAGCACGCTCAGCGGGAAGCCGGGGTGGGCGGTGGCGCGGGCGGCCACGATGCTCAGTGCCAGCGGCAGCCCGGCACAGCACGCCAGGAATTCCCGTACCGCCTCGGGCTCGGCGGCGACCCGCTCGGCCCCCAGGTGGTCGACCAGCAACTGGCGGGCCTCGGCCTCGGACAGCACGTCCAGATCCAGGGAGCGGGCGCCGTGGGTGGTGACCAGCCCGGCCAGGTGGCGGCGGCTGGTCACCAGCACCGTGCAGGTCGCGCTGCCCGGCAGCAGTGGGGCCACGTGGGCGGTGTCGCGGACGTTGTCCAGCACGATGAGCATGCGCCGCTCGGCGACCAGGCTGCGGTAGAGCCCCACCTGGGCGTCCAGGTCGGGCGGCACGCCGGACGGGTCCACGCCGAGGGCGTTGAGGAAGCCGCGTACCGCCTCGGCGGTCGGCATCGGTTCACCGAGCGGGGTGAAGCCCCGCATGTCCACGAACAGCCGGCCGTCGGGGAACCGGTCGGCGTGCCGATGCGCCCAGTACAGGGCGAGCCAGGTCTTGCCGATGCCTCCGGCGCCGCCGATCGCGGAGATCGTCACCGTGGTGCCGGACTCCACCGCCTCGTCCAGCGCGGCGGTCAGCGCGGCCAGTTCACCGGCCCGGCCGGTGAAGCGGCTCGGCGCGGCGGGCAGCTGGTGCGGTACGGGACCGCGCTCCCGCGCGGGGTGCAGATGGACGTCACCGTGGACGACACCGGCCTGCACCACGTGGCCCTCGACCGGCGCGGACACCACGTTGCGCACGTCGGCCGCCAGCGGGCTCCGGTCCCGGTTGCTCGCATCATGTTCCGTCGTCACAGTCGCCACCACTTTCCACTGCCGTCACACCGAGCGACCGTCTCAGTGTCCCGAGGTGCCGGAGCCGCGGATGGGGGCAGCGCGCTTTCCTACCCGTGTGAGTGAAGGCCGCGCGGGACGCCCGCCGGCAGACACCATGCCGGGCCGACGACCGGCCTCACGGCTCCTGATCTGCGCGTACGGGCCGAAAAACGGTTGACGCGCGAGGACGCCCGGTGGTCGGGTGGCGCCCCATGAGCACAGGGCAGACGCCTCCCGGTCCGCACCCCGTCGACGACGACCTCGTACGGCGGCTGGTCGCCGGGCAGTTCCCGCGGTGGGCGGAGCTGCCGGTGCGGCGGTTCGCGTCCGCAGGCACGGTCAACGCGATGTTCCGGCTGGGGGACGACATGGCCGTACGGCTGCCCCTGACACGGGGCGGCGCCGCGGATGTGGCGCTGGAACAGGAGTGGCTGCCCCGCCTCGCGCCCCGGCTGCCGGTAGCCGTCCCCGAAGTGCTCGCCGCCGGAGAGCCCGCCGAGGGGTATCCGTGGCCGTGGTCGGTGTACCGCTGGCTGGCGGGGGAAAACCCGGTCGAAGGGGCGCTGAGCGAACCCGAACCCCTGGCCGGGGACCTGGCCGGGTTCGTGGCGGCGATGCGGAGCGTCGCTCTGCCCGGAGCCCCGGCGGCCTACCGCGGTGGGCCGGTCGCCGCGCTCGACGCGCCGACACGGGCGGCGATCGAGGCACTGCGCGGCATCCCGGAGGAGGGCGTCGACTGCGACGCCGTGACCGCCGTGTGGGAGGACGCGCTGCGGGCCCCGGCCTGGGACGGCCCGCCGGTGTGGCTGCACGCCGACCTGATGCCGGGCAATGTGCTGGTGGCCGACGGCAGGCTGACCGCGGTGATCGACTTCGGGTGTACGGGGGCGGGCGACCCGGCCTGCGATCTGTTCCCGGCGTGGAACCTGCTGCCGGCCGGGGCGCGCGAGGTCTTCCGCGAGGCGCTGGGCGTGGACGACGCGACCTGGGCGCGCGGCCGGGGCCGTACGCTCTCACAGGCGCTGATCGCGCTGCCGTACTACCGGGAGACGAACCCGGCGATGGCGGGGAACGCCCGGCATGTGATCCGGGCGGTGCTGGAGGAGCGCTGAGGCTCTTGCGGACCCGGACCCGGACCCGGACCCGGACCCGGACCAGGACCAGGATCCGGACCAGGACCCGGACCCGGACGTCACGGCACACCGCACACGCCCGCCCGCCTCGTCCTTCCGGCCGGGACGGGCGGGACGGACGAGGCGGGTGGGACGGTTAGGCGGGCGGGAAATCAGCCGCGCCGGTACCGGATCAGCAGCTCAGGTTGCCGCCGGTGCTCGTGCCCAGGATCTGGGTGAACTTCTGGTACGAGTTGATCCGGCTCTGCACCTGGCCGGGGTTGTTCCCGTTGCACTCCATGGAGCCGTTGATGCTGCGGATGGTCTCGCCGAAGCCGCGGTCGTTGACGATCGCGTCGTGCGGCGTCATCGTGCCCGGGCCGCGCTGGGTCATCCAGTACCAGATGCCCGTCTTCCAGGCCACGGCCGAGTCGTTCTGCACCAGGTTCGGGTTGTGCAGCAGGTCGATGCCGAGCGCGTCGCCCGCCGCCTTGTAGTTGTAGTTCCAGCTCAGCTGGATCGGCCCGCGCCCGTAGTAGGCCGCCTGTCCGGCGGGACAGCCGTACGGCCGGTTCCAGTCGCAGTAGTGCGGGTAGTTGTTCGTGTTCTGTTCCACGACATGGACCAGACCGCCCGTCTCATGGCCGACATTGGCCAGGAAGGCGGCGGCCTCGCGCTTCTTGATGGTGTCGTTCCCGGTCTTGGCGAAGCCCGGGTACGCGCTCAGGGCCGCCTTGAGGCCGTTGTACGTGTAGAACGGGTTCCTGTTCGGGAACATCTGGTTGAACTGCGCCTCGCTCACCACGAAGTCGCCGGACGGGTTGGTTCCGCCGCCGCAGTTGTACGGCTCCCAGTACCAGGTGCTGATGACCGGGTCGTACCCCGGGTTGTCGTGCTTCGCCCGGTAGTACTGGCCGTTCGTGTACTTGACGATGTCGCCGGTGACATACGGCTTGCCGGCCGTCCAGACGGTGAAGTTGCAGCTCGCGGCGGATGCCGCGGCACCGGGGGCGGGCGCCGCGGTGGCGGGCGGGGCGGCGACGGTCAGAGCGGCGGCGCAGGAGGCGGCCGAGAGCACGGCGGCGACACGCTGTTTCAGCAACACCTGATCACTCCTCAGTGCGGCAGGGCCGCGTGAGATCGGCGACGGACGGTCCGGCGCCCGACGAGCATCGAGAATCACGCTCCGCTTGGCGGACGCAATCGACAGGTGCGGGTACTCAACCCGGTTGGTATGAAGCAGTCAAGGTGATGTACGGACAGGTGATTGATTGCTAGACGATTGACCAGAGTTTCCGTGGATTCCGGTGCATAAGAAGCGCGCCCGGGGAAGGTGGGTACGGTCGGCCGCTGCTGTTCTTGCAGCCCGTTGCCGACCGTCGTGTGGAGCTTTCGTGAGAGTGCCGGATGCCCCTGTGCCCGCTCGGTCCAGTGCCCCGCGGTTCAGCGACCCGGCAGGCGAGCCGTTGGGCAGGAAAGCCGTCCAGGGGGCGGCAATCGGTGGATTCACCAACCGGGTCGCCGGGCCGCCGGGGCGTCTGTTCATCAGGTCAGCATCCGCAACAGATGCTCACACGCCGCCTCTTCGCTCCGGTGCCGGGTGATGACGTGGTGGACGCCGCGTTCGTACACGCCGGTCTCCCATGCCCCGTCCGGCGCCTGCCGCAGGAACAGGAAGTCCGGGGGCGTGGGGGCCGGTTCATGTACCCCTTCGATGCGGTAGTGGCCTTCGGCCACACCTGCGGTGCGCAGCGCGGCCTGTAGGGCGCGACGGTTTGCGGGGGTGTCCATGGAGGGGACGTTACTGTCCGCTGGTAGCACTGCCGGGTGGTACTGCCCCCGACAGCCTCCCGGCATGTCCTCGGGGCCGAGGTCCGCTCAGGTGGCCACAGGCGTGAGGTATCCGTGCTCCCGCAGCCACTTCACGTTCAGCCGCCGGCCCTCTCCGGGGTCCAGGAACACCGCGTCCAGCTTGATCTGCTGCCCGCCGCCGGGCTGCTCGAACCAGGGCGCGACGCTGCCCTGCCACACCCAGAACGGCTTGGCGACCTTGTACACGTGGTAGTCGCACGGCGCGGTCGTCTCGCGCGTGTTGAGGTTCTGCGGGGGCAGGGAGCGCTCGGCGTACGCGTCCCCGGCGGGCGCCAGGAATCCGCCGTACTCGGAACCGAAGCGGTCCAGCCGCTGCCCGGGGCGCAGCTTGGCGGGTTCCTTGTCCACCGTGCCGTTGACCTCGCCGAAGCCGTCGTTGGGCGGGTACTTCCAGTCACCCGAGTCCGCCGGGCCCTCCCAGTACTTCTTCAGGAAGGCGGACGGCGACAGCTTCCCCGTCCTCTGGTAGCCCTTCAGCAGCGGGCCCACCGGCGCCTGCCGCCGGTCCGGCAGCCACTTCGGGCCGAGCCGCGCGTCACCGTGGAATTCCCCGGTGCACGGCTCGTGCCGCGCGGCCGCGGCCGACGCCGCGGCGGTCCGCTCGTCGGGCCGGGGCGCGGCGCCGGCGGCGGGCGCGGTCGCCAGGCCGGCGGCGAGGCCGAGGGCGACGAGTGCGGTGCGTATGCGGTTCACGTGGAGGTCCCTTCACGTGCGGGTGGCCCATCGCCCGGTCCGGGCGTTTCCAGCGGGACAAATAGCATGCCGGAATGAAAGGCGAACAGCATGAACGGGCGAAAGCGGCCAAGCCGTCGCCATATCTCGTCATGGCCGTCGGCTGTCTGCTGCTTGCCGCCGTCGCGAGCTGGAGCGGGTTCCTGCTGGTCGTGGCGGGTCGGGTGATTCCCGGCTGGCTGGTGGGCTCCGCGCTGCTCCTGGTTCTGCTGGTGGTCATGGGAACGCTGGCCGTACGGCGCCGCGTCACCGGTCGTACGCCCGCCGGGAACCGCGGCGTGCCAGCCCGTCTCGTCCTCGCGCTCCTGGGCGCCGCGGCCGGGCTGGGCAGTGCGGTCGGCGGAGTGGGCGACCTGACCGGGGGCGCGGACTACCGTCTGCTGGAGCCGCCGGGACCGGGCGGCTGCCGGGCTGTGACGAGGGAGACGTCGTTCCTCGTGGCGGGCCGGGGCGAGGTCTATGCGGTGGGGGCCGCCGGCATCGGCCGGCGCACGGGTTCCTGGACCGCGGACGACGGCCTGCGCCCCATCGCGCGTGGGTCGTACGAGCTGCACTGGGGCGACGACGGCGGCGTCCTGCTGGTCAGTGGTACGCCGACCGATCCGGTCATGTCCGGTCTGCAAGAGGTCGCCTGCCGTTGATGTCCGGCCCGCAAGAGGTCGCGTGCGGTTGACGCCCGGCCTGCGAGCGGCCACGGCGGCTCACGGCCGGTGGCCACCGGAGGCGTGGCGGGTCCGATGCCGCACACGGGGGAATGCGGCATCGGACCCACCGCACAACCTAGCCGCGAACAGCCGATCGAAAACGGGAACTTGCCGAAGTCGGCGAAGGTTGGCCGAACCCCGTGCCCCGGCAGGTACGCGGCACCCGTGCGGGCACCCCGCTCAACTCCCCACATGCAGCACGATGACGCAGGTGTCGTCCTCCGGATTGGTGTGCAGAACGGACAGCAGTGTCTCCAAATGCGCCTCGGGCCCGCCGTGCGCGCCTTGGCGGGCGGCGGACAGCAGCAGGTCCTCGCGGTTGCCGGCCCGGTCGGCGCGGCGCTCCACCAGGCCGTCGGTGTAGAGGATCACGCGGTCGCCGGGCCGCAGCCTCAGCGTCCTGCACGCGTAACCGGGCGCCAGCCCGGCGCCCAGCGAGGTCCCGTCGTCGTTGACCAGCTCGGTGGCCCGGCCGCCGCGTACCAGGACGGGCGGCGGGTGGCCGGCGCGGGCCCAGGTCAGGGTGCGCCGCCGCGGATCGAAGTGGCCGACGACGGCGGTCGCGTTGAGGGACTCGTCGTGGCCGTGGAAGGCGACGAGGTTCAGACAGTCCAGGATGCGGGCCGGGTCGGCGCCGGTGTACGCGATCCCCAGCAGCGCGTTGCGCAGCTGCGCCATGCCCGCGGCGGCCTGGAGGCCGTGCCCGAGCACGTCACCGATGGCGATCAGCACCCGGCCGTCGGGCAGCGGCGTGGCCTCGAACCAGTCGCCGCCCACGCGGGCGCAGTTCTCGGCGGGCTGGTACCGGATCGCCACCCGCAGCCCCGGCAGGGTGGTGTACGCCCGGGGCAGCAGGGCCAGTTGCAGCTCCTCCGCCATCCGCAGCTGCCGGCTCTCGGCCTCCCGCCGGGTCGCCTCCAGCGCCGCCTCCGTCCGCCGTACGCCGGTCACGTCCTGGACCACACCGCGCAGCGCCACGAGGTTGCCGGGACTGTCGCGGAGCAGTTCGGCGCTGACGCTCACATGGCGCGGACCGTCGGAGGCCCGCGTACGGACCTCGAACCGCACCGGGCCGGGGGCGCGGGCCAGCGACTGCACGGCTTCCACGACGGTCGGCAGGTCCTCCTCGACGACGTACCCGGAGAGGGCGTCCAGCGGCAACGGGCCGCGCTTCGGGTCGCGTTCGAGGATGTCGTACATCCGCCGGGACCACGTCACGCTGCCGGTGACCAGGTTCCACTCCGCCCAGCCGAGGTTCACCAGCCGCTCGTCGTCGTCGATCCGGGTGCTCGCGGGCGTCTGCTCGTCGTGGAACTGCCACGTCACCAGCAGGCCCCCGGCCACGCGCTGGGCCCGCACGCTCAGTACGACCGGACGCGTGACGCCCTGGAAGGGCTCCTCGTACGTGAACGGCCCCCGGTCGAGCGGGATGCCGGTCTCCAGGACCGCCACATACGCGTCGAAGAGCCCGGAGAGCAGCATGCCGGGGAAGGATTCGAGCAGCCGGCTCCCGGTCATCTGGTCCGGCGTACGGCCCAGGAGGTCGGTGGCGCGCGCGTTGCAGCGGTCCACGGTGAACTCCACGACCCGGCCGAGCCCGTCGCGCAGCGGGCGGAGCAGCGCGGTCGGCAGGGGAATCGCGTCGATGACCGCGTCCAGCCAGGCCGCCCGTACGCCGTCGTCCGGCGGTGCCAGGGCGGCCAGCCCGCGCAGCCGCTGCCCGGCGCGGTCGGCCAGCGCCTCCAGCCGGTCGCGGGCCGTGGGCGCCGGTCGCGCGCGGCCGGACCAGATGACGCCGACCACGCACACCACGGCACCCGGCCCGCCGCCGCTCTCGGCGGCGCAGGGCCCGCCCGGCCCGTCCCCGACGGCCGACACCCACGTCAGGCTCCGGTCACCGGCCTCGTCGGCGAGCCACACCCGCTGGTCCGCCGCGGACATCCGGGCCAGCGGGAGGACGCAGGACAACGGTATCTGCGACCAGTCGCCGCCCGTATGTGCCGCCGCTCCGGCGGCCCCGCTCGTCCGGAGCGCGCCGTCGCCGTCCACGACGGCCAGCAGCACCGCCGTGGCGCCGGTGTCCTCGGCCCGCTCAAGCAGCCGCTGTGCCAGCTCCACCGGGTCACGGGCGGTGGTCAGGGCCGCCGTTCCGTCGTACGGGCCGAAGTCGTGCGGGACCGTTCCCGCACGAGCCCGCACCACGGTGGCCCGGCCGGCGCGCTCCTCGGCGGCGCCGGACAGGCGACCGGCGCCGTACACCGTCCTGGCGGAGGGAGCCGGGCCGGGAACAGCCGTCGCCGGGGCGCCCAGGAGGCCGCTCGCACAGGCGCGGGCCTGGGACTCGTCGCATCCCAGGTGCTTGATCAGGAGTTCTTCGACGCGTACGGCGCTCAACGCGGTTCCCGGCGCGTGCCCGCCCGCCGGCGGGACGCCGCCCTCTTCCGGCCGGGAGCCCTTCTCCTCCGGCCGGGAGCCGGTCGCACCGCTGTCACACCGGACCATGGCGCCTCATCGCTTTGTCGACGGCACCCGTGGCCGCCCTGCGGGTTCTGCGGACGGCGTCCGGACGGCGCGTCCGCCCCCGGCCGGTTGGAGGAGCCTGCCCCTGCCTCATGACCGCTGTTGTTTATCAGTGCTCAGACGATCACCGTCGGATCTGGCCGGTACTGCCCGATGCCTTTGCCGCACTGCGCCCGAGAGCAAGAAAGCGAGCGCCGGTTGTCCGTTGCCGATCGTTTGGAGAGGGCGAAGGGCATGACGGCATCGGGGGAGATCCGTACCGCGCCGCAGCAATATCACGCAATATGTGTTAACAATGCTGGTGAGATCTGCTAACAATGCTGTCCACCGTCATCCGTACCACCCCGCCCGCCGACTCCCGAGGACGCCGCCATGCCCGCTCCGCTGCCCGACCACGTCCCCGCGACCATGCGCGCCGCCGTCCTCCACGCGCCCGAGGACCTGCGGATCGAGGAACGGCCGGTGCCGCTCCCCGGGCCGGGACAGGTGCTGGTCCGCGTCGAGGCCGTCGGCATCTGCGGCTCGGACGTGCACTACTACGAGCACGGGCGGATCGGCGACTTCGTCGTCCGCGCCCCGATGGTCCTCGGCCACGAGCCCGGCGGCACGGTCGTCGCCCTCGGCTCCGGCGCCACCCGCCACCAGCCGGGACAGCTGGTCTCCCTCGAACCCGGCGTACCGTGCGGAACCTGTGAGCAGTGCCGCCACGGGCGCTACAACCTGTGCCCCGACGTGTCCTTCTACGCCACCCCGCCGGTCGACGGCGCGCTGTGCGAGTACGTCGCCATCGACGAGCACTTCGCCCACGCCGTCCCCGACACCCTGACCGCCGAGACCGCCGCCCTGCTGGAGCCGCTGTCCGTCGGCGTATGGGCGGCGCGCAAGGGGCGGATCGGGCCCGGCGCGCGGGTGCTGGTCACCGGGGCCGGGCCGATCGGGCTGGTCGCCGTCCAGACGGCCCGCGCCTTCGGCGCCGGCGAGGTCGTCGTCACCGACATCGCGCCGGAACGGCTCGACCTGGCACGGGAGCTGGGCGCCACCGCCACGGTGGACGTCCGGAGCGCCCGGCTCGCCGACACCGGGTACGCACCCGACGTCCTCCTGGAGTGCTCCGGCGTCCCGGCCGTCGCCGACGAGGCGATCCGCTCCCTCGGACGCGCGGGCCGGGCGGTGCTGGTCGGCATGGGCGGCGACACCGTGCCGCTGCCGCTGGCCCATGTGCAAAACTTCGAGATCGAGGTCACCGGGACCTTCCGGTACGCCAACACCTGGCCGGCCGCCATCGCGCTGGCCGCCTCCGGCGACGTACGGCTCGACCGGCTGGTCTCCCACCGGTACGGCCTGGCGGACGCCGAGCAGGCGCTCACCGCGGCCGCCCGGGACCGTACGACGATCAAGCCCGTGGTGTGCCCGCAGGCCGGCTGACCACCGGGCGCCACGGGCACGGAGGGGAAGGAGCGCCGCATGGCCGCCAGGGCACGGCTGTCGCAGGCCGGGGTCGAACAGCGGCGGCAGGCCGTCCTGCGGTACGTCGCCGACCACGGCGCCCTGCGCATCGACGCGCTCGCCGACCGCTTCGACGTCAGCCTGATGACGATGCACCGGGACCTCGACGACCTCGCCGCCCGCCACCTGCTGCGCAAGGAGCGCGGCCGGGCCGTCGCCTTCCCCGCCCTGACGATGGAGACCGCCACCCGCTTCCGCGAGAGCGCGGGGCTGGCGGCCAAGACGGCGCTGTGTGCCGCGGTGGCCGGCCGGATCACGCCGGGCAGCACCGTGCTGATGGACGACTCCACCACCCTCTACCCGCTGGCCGGCCTGCTGGCCCGGGGGGACCCGGCCGACCGGATCACGGTCGTCACCAACTCGGTCGGCCTCGCCCAGCGCCTGGGCGCGGTGCCCGGCGTGGACATCACCCTGCTCGGCGGCCGGTACCACGGCGAGTTCAACTCCTGCACCGGCCCGGAGGTCGGCGGCGCCCTCGCCCGGCTCCACGCCGACCTGGTGCTGATGTCCGCCACCGCCGTCCTCGACGGGCGCCTGTTCCATCCGCTGCGGGAGTACGTCGAGGTCAAGGAGGCGATGCTGGCCGCCGCCGAGGAGGCCGTACTCCTCGTGGACCACGCCAAGTTCGGCAAACGCGCCACGTACGCGTACGGCACCGCCGCCCGCTACGGGACGGTCGTCACGGACACCGCCACCCCCGCCGGGGAAGTCGCCGCCCTGCGGGCCACCGGGGCCGCCGTACAGGTCGTCCGGCCGGAACCGTAGCGCCGCGGTCAGATGCCGTCCGGGGGCAGTGCGGCGACCGTGTCGAGGAGGCGGTTGACCTCGTCCAGGGCCTCACGGCCGGTGTCCGTCTCGCGCTGTTTCGGGTCGTCGAGGAAGTCGGCGGTGCAGGCCATCAGCTGGTACATGGCGCCGATGGGCTTCAGGCCCCACGACGCGTTCAGCAGGATGTGGGTGATGATCCGGGCGGTGAGCCGGCCGCCGTTGTCGTCGCGGGCGAGGACCAGGGTGAGGGCGAGGTTGCGGTCGGCGTCGTCCGGCTGCCACGGCCCGCCGAGGTCGCGGGCGAGGGTGGTGGCCTGGGACCGGATGTCGGATGCCGCGTTCATGGTCCGACCGTGCCACACCGCCGCCCGTGCGGGCGGACGCGCCGAACGGACCCCGGGGTGCCTCACCCCGCCGGGTGAAGGCGGCGGCCGTCCGGCGTACGGAGGCCGTTCGGTGTAGCGCGGCCGTCCGGTGGCGGGGCCGATCGGCGTACGGGGGCCGTCCGGCGTACGGCGGTAGTCCGGCGTACGGCGGGGACCCGCGTGCGCGAGGGGAGCGTACCGGCGAGCACGCGGGGTGCCCGCCGGTACGGGGACTACGGCTTGGGCAGGACACAGCCCGGGCGGCTCAGGTCCAGCTTGTTGCCGGTGCCGAAGCACTTGGGTATCTCGTACGTCTCCTGGGCGTAACCGATGCCGCGGCGCACGCTCACGCGGCCGTTGGCGTCGACCTCGCACGGGTTGTTGAGCGTGCAGCGCTGGCCGCTCTCATTGATCGTGTTGTTGACGGCCGCCACCTTGCCGGAGGCGACGTCGATCACCGGGGAGCCCGAGGTCCCGCCGATGACGTTGCACGGGGAGGTGTAGCGGACCGAGTCCTTCCAGGTCCAGTTGCCCTCCTTCAGCCGGTAGGCGAAGCCGTCCACATTGCAGTTGTAGGTCTTCTTCCAGTACCCGGACACGACGGCGATGGCGGCGCCCTTGACCGGGTGGGTGGTGGCCATGTCCAGCGCCTTGATGCCGTAGCGCTGCTTGATCTGGGCGTAGGTGGAGGAGAGTTCGTAGAGGGAGACGTCGGTGTCGGTCATCGTGCCGTAGACGACCTTGGTGGCGCGGACCGTGCCGAGGTTGCCGGCCGAGGCGCTGAGCACGGTGAAGCTGCGGCTGGACGGCTGGTCCACGATGACCTCGCCGGCGTCCGGCATGCCGCTCTCCAGGCAGTGGCCGTTGGACAGGACCAGGGCCGGATCGTTGTCGGTCGAATTGGGCATGCGCACGATCGATCCGGAGCAGTTGCTGAGCGCCACCGTGCCGGCATAGCTCACGGCTCTGGGCACCGCCTTGGCCGTGGTGGCCGTGGCGTCCGTCGTCCGGTGGAGCGAGGGCGCCGCCGTGTGCCCGGCGGCGTCCGTGACCGTGGCGGCGCCGGCGGTTCCGGCGGTGCCCACGAGGGCGGCGGTGCCCAGGACGGCCGTGGCCAGGGCACCGACGAGAGGGCTTTTCATGTGGGGGTCCTCTCAGGATCTGTGGCCGAAGTTCCTTCGGCTTTGACGTGCGCATTGTTGGGGCAACTGAGGCTGCTGGCAACAACTTCGCCGTAACTGGAGGGGGATGGTCCGTGTTCGGGCGGCGGGCCGGAGGCGGGTCCGGATGCGGGGGCGGGTCCGGCGGCGATGGCGCGCCGGGGCGGGGCGCCCGGTGCGGCGCGAGCGGAGCCCGGGCGGCGCACGCGGCGGCGCGGATCGGTACGGAGGGGCGCGCGGCGGCGCGGATCGGTACGGAGGGGCGCGCGGCGCCGGAGCGTGCCGGTTTCCGGCCCGACACCTTTTTCGTCCGTACGGTTCGCCGACGCCCCGGTTTCTCATCCTTTTCTCACGAATGCCGACGGCGCTGTCCGTCGATACCCCGTTGACCTGCACCGGAAGGCGACCTCGGGAAGTTCGCCGCTGTTGTGGACATGGGGCAGGTGTGGTGTCGTACGCTAAACTCCGCGATCCGTTCGCGCATTTCCCGTCGTTTACCGTGAAACTCGGACAGGCTGCCGCCGCACCGTCGCTTAAGGACCCGGATGCTTTACGCCGCGCCAGAACACCCTCCCGGCTCGCGGGGGGAGACGCGGCGGCCCAGACTGCGCGTCCTCGACGGACTGCGGCTGCTGGCCGCCCTGATGGTCCTGGCTTATCACTACATCACCCTGCGCGACGGCTGGGGCGGGGACCCGACGGCATTCTCCCCGGTCGTCTACCACCTGTCGGAGTACGGCTGGCTGGGCGTCGAAGTCTTCTTCCTGATCAGCGGGTTCGTCATCTGCATGAGCGCCTGGGGGCGTTCCCTGGGCGATTTCGTGACCTCCCGCGTCTCCCGTCTCTACCCGGCCTATTGGGTCGCCGTACTGCTGACCGCGGCGGTCCTGACCGTGTGGCCGAACGTCCGCAGCGCGGACAACTGGGAAACGGTGCTGACGAATCTCACCATGCTCCAGCAGGGGCTCGGCGTCCCCGACGTGGACGACGCCTACTGGACGCTGTTCATCGAGCTGAAGTTCTACCTGCTGTTCGCGATCGTGGTGTTCCGCGGGGTCACCTACCGCAGGTGTGTGCTGTTCTGCGGCCTGTGGACGGTGGCCGGCGTGGTCGCGCTGAAGTCCAACAGCGACCTGCTGTCGGTGTGGGCCATAGCGCCGTACTCCCCGTACTTCATCGCGGGCATCGCCTTCTATCTCATGCACCGCTTCCGGCCCACCGTCCTGCTGTGGGCGATCGTCGCGATTTCCTTCCTGCTGGCCCAGCACTATCTGCGCGGGCGGCTGGTGATGAATCTCGGCGCGAAGGCGGACCTGGCCCAGGGATGGCCGGTGCGCCTGGCCGTGCTGCTGGCCTTCGCGCTGATGGCCGCCATCGCGCTGGGGTGGTTCGACAAACTCCAGTGGCGCTGGCTGTCCACCGCCGGATCGCTCACGTATCCGCTCTATCTGCTCCACATGTACGTCGGTTTCACCCTCATCGACCTGCTGCGCAGCCGGGTGCCCGCGGCCGTGCTGCTGCCGGGGATCGTCGTATTCATGCTGGCCCTTTCCTGGGTGGTGCACCGATACGTGGAACGGCCGTTGGGCAGGAAAATCCGGGTTGCCATGCAGAAGAGCGTGGAGGAAATGCGCTTCCACTCGCGGGGGAAAATGTCCGGCACGCTGCCGGCGAAACAACGGGAAATCGTCCGGGAGGAGCGGAAACCGGATCCGGAATTGCTGCACTGAGGACCGCGACGGCCGACGGGGTCCGTGGGAAACTCTGGCCCCGTCCGCCCCATGCGCCGTTTCGCCGCCCCTGATCGCTCGTTGACGTGGGTGCCGTCCGCACCGGAAGAAGAATGCCGGACGCGGCCGGTATTCCACGGGCGACGGAGGGAAGACGTCAGGAATGAGCGGTGAGATGTGGGCGATCGTGGTGATCGTCGCGGTGCTGCTGGCGGTGATGGTGGGCGCGGCGATCGTGCTCCTGGTCAAGGTGGTCCGCGCCCGTGCCGTCCTGCGCGAGGCGGGCGTACCACTGGAGAACAAGATCGCGTACTGGGGAGCGCTGCTCTATGTGCTCTCCCCGGTCGATCTGCTGCCCGACCCGGTCCTCCTCGACGACATCGGGGTGCTTCTGCTGGCCCTGCGCTCGCTGCACGCGGCGGCCGAGGCCTCGGGCGTGGGCAGAGGGAAGCGGTCGCCCTCGTCGCGGGAGGTCGAGGCGGGAGCCTGACGGTTCCGCGTGCGGCCCCGGCCGGTGTACGGCGTCGGGTCCGCGTGCGGCTGCCGCATGCCCGCCCGGCGGTCTCGCCCGCGGCCACACGGGCCGGCACGCCAACCGCCCTGCCTCTGTACGGCTATTTCCGCCGCCTCGTCGCCCGCGCTACCGACTCCCGCTCGATGAACTCCGTGGGCAGCGTGATGTGTTCCGGCGGGTGGGTGCCGCCCTGGACACGGGCGATCAGGGACCGTACGGCCGTGGCGCCCAGTTCCTGGACCGGCTGGGCGACGACGGTGACCCGGGGGCGTACGGCGCGCGCCCAGTCGGTGTCGTCGAAGGTGACCACGGACAGGTCCTCCGGGACGCGCAGCCCCAGCTCGCGTGCCGCGGACAGGACGCCCAGCGCGATCAGGCTGTCGGTGGCGAACACGGCGGTCGGCGGCTCGGGGGAGTCCAGCAGGTCGCGGGCGAGCACGGCCGGGTCCTGGCCGTGGAAGGCGCCGGTGCGCAGGTACGCACCCGTGTCCTCGACGCCCGCCTCGCGCAGCGCGGCGCGGTAGCCCTCGATGCGGGCCAGGCCGGTGGACCCGGGGTCCACCGGGTCGTCGGTGGCGGCGTTGCCGACCAGGCTGACCAGGGCGATGCGCCGGTGCCCCATGGCGAGCAGGCGCCGTACCGCGTCCTGGGCCGCGCCGTGGTTGTCGACGGTGACGGAGTCCAGGTCGAGGCGGGGCACGCGGCGGTCGAGGAGGACGACCGGGCAGCCGCCGTCGTGCGCGGCGGTGAGGTGGGCGGTGTCCGTGGTGGAGGCGGGGGCGACGATCAGGCCGTCCACGTGCTTGTCGCGCAGCGTCTTGACGGCGGCCCGCTCGGCGGCCGGGTCCTCGTCGGTGTTGGCCAGCAGGATCTGGTAGCCGGCGGCGCGGGCGGCGTCGGTGATGCCGCGGGTGACCCCCGCGAAGAACGGGTTCTGGATGTCGGCGATCACCGCGCCCAGCGTGTGCGTACGGCCGGTGATCATGGACCGGGCGAGCTGGTTGGGGCGGTAGCCCAGTTTCTCGGCGGCGGCCCGTACGCGTTCGCGGGCCTCGGGGCTGACGGAGCCGTAGTCGGCGAGGGCCCGCGAGGCGGTGGAGCGGGAGACGCCCGCCTCACGGGCGACGTCGGGGATGGTGGCGGGCCGGTGCGGGCCGCTGCGTCGGTTCGTCGTCATGGCGTCGCCAGGCTATCGGCTGCGCAGGGGTATTGACGCTCCGCCGACTGCGGTGGGAAGGTTCCCAGCATTCCCGGTGGGAACGTTCCCAATTCTACGTCGAGGGGCGTTCCCGGCCTGTATTGGGAACGTTCCCAACCTGCTCGGAGAGGATCCGCGTGACCACCGCAACCCTGCCCCTCAAGCCCATCACCGAGGACTTCAAGGAGGCCGTGGCCTTCGCCCTGAGCCAGCACGAGACGGCCCGCGCCTTCGTGGCCGAGGCCGTCGAAGGCGGCCTGCGCAATGTCTTCCTGGTCGGCTGCGGAGGCTCGCTCACCGCCTCCTACCCGGTGCACTTCCTGCTGGAGACCCGCGCCGGCTTCCCGGTCTTCCACATGAACAGCGACGAGTTCAACCTGCGCAAGCCCGCGCTGCTCGGCGAGGGCTCCCTCGTCCTCGTCTCCTCGCACACCGGCACCACCAAGGAGACCGTCGCCGCCGCCCACTACGCCAAGTCCACCGGCGCCAAGGTCGCCGCGCTGACCCGCGACGACGACAGCCCGCTGGCGCAGGCCGCCGACATCGCGTTCACCTACCGCAGCGAGGACACCGTCGTCGCCCCCAAGGGCGTGCTCTTCGGGCAGCTCGCGTACGCGCTGCTGGAGAAGACGGGGGTGGAAGGCGACTACGCGGCCATCCGCAAGGCCTACGAAGCGCTGCCCGACGCCCTCCACACCGCCCAGGAGGAGGGTGAGGCGCTCGCCCACTCCATCGCCACCGCACTGGCCGACGAGCCGGTGACGTACGTCCTGTCCGCGGGCCCCAACTACGGCGCGGGCTACGGCTTCACCATGTGCTACCTGATGGAGATGCAGTGGAAGCACGGCGGCAGCTACCACGCCGGCGAGTTCTTCCACGGCGCCTTCGAGGTCGTCACCGAGGACCAGCCCGTGATCCTCTTCCTCGGCGAGGACGCCACCCGGCCGATGGCCGAGCGCACCAAGCGGTTCCTCGACAAGTACACCCGCAAGGCCCACTACGTCGACTCCCGGATCTTCTCGCTGCCCGGGGTGCCCGAGGAGGTGCGTGGGGACATCACGCCCATCGCGCTGGACGTCTTCGGCACCCGGCTGGCCCGCCACTACGAGTCCGTGCGCGGCCACGACCTGGACAAGCGCCGCTACATGTTCCAGGTCGAGTACTGAGTCCGCTCCGTACCCGCCCGGCCCGGCGCGCTCCGGCACGCCGGGCCGGCCCCCACCGGAGCCAACTGGAGGAAAGAGCGGTATGCGCATCTGCGGACTCGGCGACAACGTCGTCGATCGCTATCCCCGGCGCGGACTGATGTACCCGGGCGGCAACGCCCTCAACGTCGCCGTGCACGCGGCGCGTTGCGGCGCCGAGGCCGCCTACCTCGGCGTCACCGGCAGCGACGCGGCGGGCCGGCACGTACGGGCGGCCCTGGCGGCCGAGGGCGTATCGACGGAACGGGCCCGTATCGCCGCAGGACCCAACGCGTACGCCACCGTCCACCTCGACGACGACGGCAACCGGACCTTCGGCGACTGCGACGAGACGATCTCCCTCTTCACCCCGGACGACGCCGACCTGCGCTGGCTGCGCGGCTTCGACCTGGTGCACACCGGCGACTGCAGCGGCATGGAGGAGCACCTGCCGCGGCTGGCCGCCGCCTGCCCGGTGAGCTTCGACTTCTCGGACCGGCCCTGGAGTTACGCCGAACCGCTGCTGCCCTTCGTCCGCAGCGCGGTCCTCTCCCGGCCCGACGCGGACGCGGACGAGGCCGCCGACCTGCTGGCCCGCGCGCACCGCCGCGGCGCGAAGCTGGCCGTCGTGACGCGCGGTGCCCGGGGCGCGCTGCTGTCGTACGAGGGCACCACCCACCTCCAGGGCGTCGTGCCCGTACAGGCCACCGACACCCTCGGCGCCGGCGACTCCTTCATCGCCGCCCTGCACGTCGCCCTGCACCGGGGCCGCCCGCTCGCCGACGCGGCCGGGTACGCCGCCACGTACGCGGCGGCCGTCTGCACCCTGCCCGGCGCCTTCGGGCGCCCCCTCGCCCTGGACGGCGCGCACCCCCGCGCCCCGTCCCGCCGTCCCTGACCAGCCTCCTCCCCGCCCGGAGTTCCCCGCCAGGAGAGCCGATGCGCCGCACTCCCGCCGCCGTCGCCGGGACCCTGCTCGTCGCCCTGCTGACCCTGCTGGTCAGCGGCTGCGGGCAGGCCCCCGTCCGCGTCACCCCGAACGACTTCGCCCTCGACGGGCCCCCGCGCGGGCATCTCACCATCCTGGAGAAGTGGGCCGACCCCGAATACGCCCCGTATTTCCGGAGCGCGGTCCGTGCGTACGAGCGCCGGAACCCGGGGGTCACCATCGACCTCCAGGCCGTCGGCGACCAGCCGTACAAGGACCGCATCGCGGTGCTCGCCGCCTCCCGTGAGATGCCGGACATCTACTTCGCCTGGCCCGGCCGGTACGCGCGCAAGTTCGCCGACGGCAAGCTGGCCGCCGACCTGTCGGAGCCGCTCAAGGACACCGCGTGGGGCCGCACGTTCGAGCCGGGCGCGCTGAACGCCTTCACCTTCGACGGGCGCCCGTACGGGGTGCCGCTCGACATGGACGCCAAGGTCTTCGCGTACAACAAGGAGATCTTCGCCGCGGCAGGGGTCGAGCGGAAGCCGCGGACCTTTCCCGAACTGCTCGCCGCCTGCGACCGCATCGCCGCGGCGGGCCACACTCCGCTCGCCTTCGGCAACCAGTACGGCTGGCCCGCCGGGCACCTGCTCACCCAGTTCAACGCCATGGAGGTGCCGCCCGCCGTCCTGGCCAGGGACTACGACGGTGACGGAGGCGAGGGCGCCTTCACCCACCCCGGCTACCAACGGGCCTTCGAGGACCTCGCGCAGCTCAAGAAGCACTGCATGGGCCCGTCCGGTACGAGCATGAGCCACGAGTCCGCGCAGAACCGCCTGCTGTACGGCAAGGCCGCGATGCAGTACCTGGAGACGCTGGAATTCTCCTACCTCAGCACCAAGGGCGGCGCCCCCGAGAAGTTCGCGAAGAACTGGGACTTCTTCACCATGCCCGCCATCCCGGGCGCCGCGGGCTCCGCGCGCGCCGTCGCCGGGGGAGCGGACGGACTGCTGGTCGCCAACTCCTCGCCCAACAAGGCGCTCGCCGTCGACTTCCTCAAGTTCCTGACCGGCCCCGAACAGGCCCGCAAGGTGGTGCGCGACCTGGGCTGGCTGAGCGCGGTCAAGGGTGCGGCGGACGCCGCGCGCCTGAAGGGGCTGCCCGAGGCGCAGCGCACCCTCGCGAGCAAGGACATGGCGCTGTGGCTCGACACCCGCGCCGACGACAAGATCGTCAATCCGTACCTCTCGGCGGCCGAAGCGGTCCTCGGCGGCCGGACCACCGCCGCGCAGGCGGTGCGCCAGGTACGCGAGGGCGCCCGGCAGGCCCACCGCTTCCGCGTCCGCGACTGATTCCCGCGGCTGATCCCCATGACCGGTTTCCGTGACCGGTCCCCGTACGCCCCGACGCCCCGAAGGAGGTGCCGCCGTCATGCAGCGACGCCGTTTCCGCCACGCCCTGTACGCCGCTCCCGCCCTCGCCCTGATCGCCCTGTTCGTCTACTACCCGATCGTGGAGAACATCCGGCTCAGCCTGTTCAAGTTCAGCGTCTTCCAGCCCGGCATGCGCTACGTCGGCCTGGAGAACTACCGGCAAGCCCTCCAGGACCCCGTCTTCTGGAAGGCCCTCGCCAACAACCTGTGCTACGCCGTCACGTCGGTGGTCTTCCAGGTCGGCGCGGCACTCGTGCTGGCCGCCATCCTGGAGGCGGTCATCGGCCAGCGGCTGCGCGGGCTGCTGCGTACGGTCTACTTCATCCCCGCGGCCGTCTCCATGACGGTGGCCGGCCTGCTCTTCCAGTTCCTCTACCAGCCCGACGCCGGGCTCATCAACAGCGCGCTGGACACGCTCGGCCTCGGCCGGTTCGCGCACGACTGGCTGGGCGACCCGGACACCTCCGTCTGGGGCGTCATCAACATGAGCCAGTGGCAGTCCTTCGGCTACACCACGATGCTGCTGACGGTCGCCGTCCAGCGCATCCCGCGCGAGCTGTACGAGGCGGCGACGGTGGACGGCGCGGGCCGCATCCGCACCTTCTTCGCCGTCACCGTCCCGATGGTCCGCGAGATGACCACCCTCCTCGTCATCCTCACCGTCTCCGGCGCCTTCCTCGTCTTCAACGAGGTGATGGTGATGACCGGCGGCGGGCCCTCCAACTCCAGCCAGACGCTCGGCACGTGGCTGTACGCGAGCGCCTTCACCGGGGACGACATGGGGTACGCCGCGGCCATCGGCACCGTCATGTTCGCCATCACCTTCGTGGCCGGTGCCGTCCAGCTCCTCCACTCGCGCCGGAAGGCGGTAGCGGCATGACCCTGACCCTGCACAAGCCCGCCCCGGCGGACACTCCACCGGCCGCTCCCGCCGCCCGCCGCGGACCCGCCCGCTCCGGCTCGGTGGTCCTGCGCATCCTGACCTACTGCGGCCTCGCCGCGCTCGCCGTCGCCGTCGTCTACCCGCTGTGCTGGATGGCCCTGTCCGGCCTGAAGACGAACGGGGAGATCTTCTCCGACCCGTGGGGGCTGCCCGCGCACCCCGACTGGGGAACGTACGCCGACGCGTGGCACCAAGGCGTGCTCGGCTACCTGCTCAACAGCGCGCTCGTCACCGCCGCCAGCGTCCTCGCCGTCGTCCTGATCAGCGCCTGGGCCGCGTACGGACTGACCCGGCTGGCCATCCCCTTCTCCCAGCCCGCGCTGCTGCTCGTCCTCGGCGCCATGATGCTCTCGCCGACCGTGGCGCTGGTCCCGCTGACGCAGCTCCTCCAGGCGCTGCACATCTACGACACGTACTGGGCGCTGATCGTCCTCTACACCGCCTTCAAGGTGCCCTTCACCACCTTCCTCGTCCGCGCCTACCTGCTGGGGCAGCCGGTGGAGGTGGAGGAGGCGGCGCTGATCGACGGGGCGAGCCGCTGGCAGACCTTCTGGCGCGTGGTCGTCCCGATGGCCCGCCCGATCCTGGTCTCCGCCGCGCTCCTCCAGGCGCTGTTCTCCTGGAACGAGTACGCCTTCGCGCTCGTCTTCATCACCGACGACCGCCTCAAGACGCTGCCCGTGGGGCTCGCAGACATGGCCGGGCGCCTGAACTCCGACTGGCCGATGCTCTTCGCCGGCCTGACCATCGCCGCGCTGCCCATGATCGTGATCTTCCTGGTCGCCCAGCGGCACTTCGTCCGCGGCCTGTCCGAGGGGTTCGGCAAGTGAGCGCGGGCGGCCCGGTGCGGCGGTGCCCTGGTGACGGCGGTGCGGCGCACCGGCTCCGGTGATCGTGCGGGGGCGGCGCGAGCGTTGCAGGATGTTGCCATGCTGCTGGCCCGACTCGCACAGGTGTCCGGGGAGGTCGCCGCCACCTCGGCGCGGTCCCAGAAGATCAAGCTGCTGGCCGAGCTGTTCCGCCAGGCCGAACCGGACGACGCGCCGGTGGCCATCGCGTATCTGGCCGGGCGGCTGCCGCAGGGGCGGATCGGCGTCGGCTGGAGCGTGCTGCGCCACCCCGTACCGCCCGCGGACACCGCCACGCTGACCGTCCTCGGTACGGACGCGGCCCTGACCGCCCTGGCCGCCGTCGCCGGGCCGGGCTCCCAGGCCGAGCGGCGCCGCCTCGTCCAGGAGCTGCTGGGCGCCGCGACCGAGGAGGAGCAGCGGTTCCTCGTCGGCCTGCTGACCGGCGAGGTGCGGCAGGGCGCGCTCGACGCCGTCGCCGCCGAGGCGATCGCCGCGGCGGCCGAGGTGCCGGTCGCGGACGTACGGCGGGCCGTGATGCTGGCCGGGTCCCTGGAGGAGGTGGCCCGCGGTCTGCTCGCCGAGGGGGCCCCGGCGCTGGCGGAGTTCCGGCTGACGGTGGGGCGGCCCGTCGGGCCCATGCTGGCGCACGGCGCGAAGTCCCTGGCGGAGGCGGTCGACAAGGCCGGCCGGTGCGCCGTGGAGGAGAAGCTGGACGGCATCCGGGTGCAGGTGCACCGGGACGGCTCGTACGTACGGATCTACACCCGCACCCTCGATGACGTCACCGACCGGCTCCCCGAGATCACCGAGGCCGCGCTGGCGCTCGACGCGCCGTGCTTCATCCTGGACGGCGAGGCCATCGCCCTCGGCGACGACGGGCGCCCGCTGCCGTTCCAGCAGATCGCGGGCCGGTTCGGCTCCCGCGTGGACGTGGCCGCCGCCCGGGCCGCGCTGCCGCTCTCCCCGGTCTTCTTCGACGTACTCGCCGTGGGCGACCGGGACCTCCTGGACCTGCCCGGCGACCGGCGGCACGCGGAGCTGGTCCGGCTGGTCCCGGAGGAGCGGCGGGTACGGCGCGTGGTGGTCGAGGACCCGGCCGACACCGCCGCGCGCGAGGCCGCCGAGGACTTCTGGGCCGAGACGCTGCGTCGGGGCCACGAGGGCGTCATGGTCAAGGCGCTGGACGCGCCGTACAGCGCGGGCCGCCGCGGCGCCGCCTGGCTGAAGGTGAAGCCGGTGCACACGCTCGACCTGGTGGTGCTGGCCGCCGAGTGGGGACACGGCCGCCGCACCGGCAAGCTCTCCAACCTCCATCTCGGCGCCCGCGGCCCGGACGGCACGTTCGTGATGCTCGGCAAGACCTTCAAGGGCCTCACCGACGTCATGCTGGCCTGGCAGACGGAACGTTTGCGCGAGCTGTCCGTGGACGAGACCGGCTACGTCGTGACCGTACGCCCCGAGCTGGTCGTCGAGATCGCGTACGACGGCCTGCAGACCTCGACCCGCTACCCGGCGGGGGTGACGCTGAGATTCGCTCGCGTGGTGCGCTATCGCGAGGACAAGACGGCCGCCGAGGCGGACACGATCGAAACCGTCCTCGCCGCGCACGACCGGCCGGTGCCGGGCGGCCCGGCCGGCACCGGCCCGCCGGGCGCCGCCGGGGAGCCGGGCCCCGACGGCTGACCGGAGACCGCCGGACGCTTGCGTCCCGCCGCGGCCCCGGATGTCCGCCCCGCCCGTTTGCTCTGGCACTATGACGGGACAGGGCCCCGATCGCTGGTCAGGGCCCTGGACGGAGGCACCGCCTGCGTGAAATCGATTACCCGACCCATGGCGAAGGAGAGGTGTCCGGGTCGCACCAGCCGTGGGCGCTCCGTCCGCCGGGCCGGTGCGCCGCCGTCCGTCCGCGCTCTTTCGGTAACAGCCCTTCAGCTGTGCACCAAGAGATCCACTTCAACACCTTCAGCTGAGCAAAGGGGCTCTTCCGTTGGCCAGAAAGATCATTCTCGACTGCGACCCCGGGCACGACGACGCCATCGCCATGCTCCTGGCGCACGGCAATCCCGACATCGACCTGGTCGCCGTGACGACCGTGGTCGGGAACCAGACCCTGGAGAAGGTCACCCGTAACGCGCTGTCCGTCGCCCGGATCGCCGGCATCACCGGCGTGCCGTTCGCGGCCGGCTGCCCCCGGCCCCTCGTACGGACCATCGAGAACGCGCCGGAGATCCACGGCGACACCGGCCTGGACGGCCCGGACCTGCCCGAGCCGGACATCGAACTCGACCGCCGGCACGCCGTCGACCTCATCATCGACACGGTGATGTCGCACGAGCCGGGCGAGATCACCATCGTCCCCACCGCGGGCCTGACGAACATCGCGATGGCCGTGCGCAAGGAGCCCCGGATCGCCGAGCGCGTCCGCGAGGTCGTGCTGATGGGCGGCGGCTACCACGAGGGCAACTGGAGCGCGGTCGCCGAGTTCAACATCGTCATCGACCCGCACGCCGCGCACATCGTCTTCAACGAGCGCTGGCCCGTCACCATGGTCGGCCTGGACCTCACCCACCAGGCGCTGGCCACCCCCGAGGTCACCAAGAAGATCGCCGACGTCGGCACCAAGCCCGCCACGTTCGTCCTGGAACTGCTGGACTTCTTCCGCGACGCCTACCGGGAGAACCAGGGCTTCGAGTACCCGCCCGTGCACGACCCGTGCGCCGTCGCGTACGTCATCGACCCGGACGTGATGACCGTCCGCAAGGCCCCGGTGGACATCGAGCTGACCGGCGGCCTGACCATGGGCATGACCGTCACCGACTTCCGCTGGCCGATCCCCGAGGACTGCCGCACCCAGGTCGCCGTCCAGCTCGACCACGAACGGTTCTGGAACCTGGTGGTGGACGCCCTCGAACGCATCGGTGACGTTCAGGCATGAGCGCACCGCACATCGCACGGCCCGCCGAAACGGCGGGTCCGGGGCGCACCGTACGGGTCGGCGTGCTGGTCACCGCGCTGCTGACGGCCTGCATCGCCTTCCAGCTCAACGCCAGCATGCTCAGCCCCGCGCTGAAGAACATCGAGGACAGCCTCGGCGCCACCTCCGCCGAGATCGGGCTGACCCAGACCGCGTTCTTCACCTCGGCGGCGCTGTTCTCGCTGTTCCTGCCGCGGCTCGGGGACATCGTCGGCCGCCGCAAGGTGCTCGCCGGGATGATGGCGCTGATGGTCGTCGGCTGTGTGGTCGCGGCGCTGGCGCAGAGCGTGCCGATGCTGTTCGTCGGCCGCGCCATCCAGGGCGTCTCCGGCCCGACCGTACCGCTGTGTCTGATCATGCTGCGGGTCGAGGTCACCGAGCCCAAGCGCTACGGCACCCTGCTCGGCGTGATCACCGCGGTCAACGGCGGCATCGCCGGCGTCGACTCGCTCGCCGGCGGCTACCTCGCCGACCGGCACGGCTTCGCGGCGGTCTTCTGGGCGATGGCCGTCGTCGCCGCGATCGCCACCGCCCTCGTCGCCACCATGGCCCCCGAGTCCAAGGTGCCCGAGAGCCACCGCATGGACTGGCCGGGCGTCGTGCTGCTGGTCGTCTCCGTCGGCTCGCTGCTCGTCGCGCTCAACGAGGCGGGCAAGCTGGCCGCCGCCGACTGGCCGCTGATCGCGGTCCTGGTGGTCGTGGCCGCGGCCGCGTTCTGGCTGTTCTGGCGCACCGAGGACCGCTCCGGGCACCCCCTGGTCGCCACGCGGCACCTGCGGCAGCGCTCCACCTGGGCGACGCTGCTGACCACGATGCTCACGATGACCGGCGTCTTCGCCGTCATGAACGGGCTCATCCCGGCGTTCGCCCAGGATGCCCAGGCCGGGCTCGGCATGTCGGCCGAGCAGTCCGCGTGGTGGACGCTGACCCCGTACGCCATCGCCGGGCTCGCCATGGGCCCGCTCGCCGGCCGGCTGGCGGCCACCTTCGGGTACGGCCGGGTGCTGCGCCTGGGCCTGGTCGGCGCGGCGGCGACCGTCGTGCTGATGATCGTCACGCTCTCCGCCCACTCCCGGGGGCTGCTGCTGGCCGCCTCCATCCTCGTGGGCATCACCTACGCGGGCGTGGCGAACATCGTCCTCAACGGACTCGGCATCGTCCTGTCGCCGAAGGAGAACCCGGGCTTCCTGCCCGGCCTGAACGCCGGCGCCTTCAACCTCGGCTCCGGCCTCAGCTTCGCCGCCCTGTACGCGGTCAAGACCGCCGCACCGGCCGACGACCCCACGTCCGCGTCCGGCTACACCGCCGGAATGATCGCGGGCGTGATCATCATGGCGGTGGCCGTCGGCACCTCGTTCCTGATCCCGAAGCCGGTGGAAGCCGAAGCGCACGAGTGAGCGGCGCCGAGCGCGCACCGTACGGCCCGGCCCCTTCTCGTCGGAGGAGGGGCCGGGCCGTTGCGTACCGCCCTCGGACGGGCATCGAGCCGCCCGCCGCGTCAGCTTTCCGTGGCCCCGGAGGCGATCCGCCCGAGCAGGGCGGCCAGTTCGGCGGGCGCGGCGAGGAAGGGGGAGTGGCCGGTGCCCAGCCGCTCGACGTGGGCGGCGTTCGCGGACATCTTCGTCTGCATCGCGGGCCGCAGCGCCCGGTCGCCCTCGCAGACGACGTAGGTGGCGGGCACGGTCCGCCACGCCGCCCGTGTCACCGGCTCCTGGAACGACCGCCGGCTCTGCACGACGAGTTCGCCGGTGGCCCACTCGGCCACCTCGTCGGGTACGTCCGAGTACAGCGACGTACGCGGGTCCTCGAAGATGGGCGGCCGCACACCGTCGGGGTCCACCGGCCCGGACGACTCGCGGCCGTGCAGACTGCCGAGCGATTCGCCCTCGGCGGGCATGTAGGCCGCGAGATAGACGAGGTGGACGACGTGCGGATGCGCGGCGGCCGCCTCGGTGACGGGAATGCCGCCGTACGAATGGCCGACGGCCACCACCGGCCCGTCGATCTCGCGCAGCCGCGCGGAGATCGCCTCGGCGTCGTCGTACACACCGGCGGCGGGCGTGCCCTGCGGGCCGGAACTGGGCAACGCGACCGTGTGGGACCGCAGGCCGTCGGCGGCGAGGGCGTCCTGGAGAGGCCCCCAGCACGCGGGCCGGTGCCAGGCGCCGTGGACGAGGAGGAAGGAGGGCGGGGCTGCGGTGGGCATGCGGGTACTCCTGGTGGCTTGGAGGGATGCGGCCGGGCCGGAACAGGAGGTGTACCGCGCGACCGTGCCGAAGATCATGGAACACCACGGGAGTTCCACGGACCAGTGAATTGGCGGCCCGCTCCGGCGGCGGGCGTCAATGGTCCGCCAGGGCGTCGTCGATCACCATGGCCATGTAGTCCAAGGCGGCCCGGCGGCGGGCGAAGGGGCTCCGCAGCCGGGCGGCGGTGACTCGGGGAGCCGCGGAATCCGCGACCGGACCATGGAGGCGCAGCGCCTCTTAGATCACGGGATGCCAATCGGCGCCGAAGGCCCGCAAGGCGTAGCGGCCCGCACCCCCTTTGGAAGTGATCTCCCCGGTGGCCAGGGTGTAATGGAGCCGGGTGACGCCCAGCATGCCCCAGGCGACGGCCCGACCGCCGAGTGCCCACACGCCTCTGGCCGACAGCGGTTTGCCGTGCGCGATCCGCCAGCCGCGCCAGTAGCCGTCGAGGTTTTCCCGCGTCCAGTCGCGCAGCGCGGCCCCGTCCACGGCAACGTCGAACTTCCCCGGGACGGGGCCGCGTACCGGCACGGCGTGCTTCGCGAGCACGGCCCACGTCACCGGATTGACCTCGAAGCCGCCGCCCGTGCGGAACCGCCCCATATGAGTGCGCGCGGCGCCGGGGCAATCGGCGAAATGTCCCGCGAGATCGCTCCATGTGACGTGGACTCCGTCGAAGTACGGGCGGCGGTGCCGGGCGCGCGTCGCGGCATGGGCCTGTTCCAGGGCCGCGACGTCCGCGTCCGAAGGGCGGCGCCCGGTGACCGCCACGTAATCGATGTCGCTGTGCCCCGGCCGGAAATCCCCCAGCGCGACCGACCCCGTCAGATACAGCCCTTCGACCAGGCCGGGGCAGAGCCGGTCCGCATGGGAGAGGAAGTCGCGCACGACGGCTTCCGCCGATGGGTGCACCGCGCGTTCCGGCGTGGGTTCCGGTGTGCATTCCGATTCCTTGTGCACGGCGTGGAATTCCTTTGTCCGTGGCTGGATATGGCCGACTCGCGGATATCCGTCTCGTCCTGCCACGCGCCCGGCCGGGAATCGGTTGCGGCGGAAGCGGTCAGGGGTAGCAGTACGAGTCGGACGACGCGTCGCCGCCCTGCAAACGGGTCTGGTGGACGCGCAGCCCGCGGAAGTCCGCGCCGTGCGGGAAGAAGCGGAGGTCGGGAGTGAGGCCGCCGTTCTCGGTGTCGGCGTCGAGTTTGGCGAGCCAGGGGTGGATGCCGTCGGGGTAGAACTGGTCGTCCCACGCGCCGTACAGGCTGTTGGTGAGGTACACCCGGCGCCCGTCGCGGCTGAGTTCGACCATCTGCGGGCCGCCGGTGAGCGGCAGGCCGGGCGCCGCCGGGTGCGGGCGCCGGGCGGTGATGCCGCCGAGCCGCACGGACGCGGTCCTGCGGGGGCGGGCGGGATCGCGCACGTCGTACTGGTGCAGTTCGCCGGTGCCCCACGCCGACACGTAGAGCCAGCGGTCGTCCACCGACAGATTGATGTCGGTGACCAGCGGCGGCACCGCGCCGAACGGCTTGAGCGCCGGAGGCAGTTCGTCCTCCTTGGCGGGCTCCGCCGGAATCGTGATCACCTTGTGGGCCGTGAACCGCCCGTCGTCCTCGCGCCGCCACCGCCACACCGAGGCCGACAGGTCCGCCACGCTCACCACGACACCCGCGAAGCCCCAGGTCGCGGACGGGTCGTGGGCCGGCCGCAGTTCGAGGACCATCTGGTGCTCGTCACCCAGGTCGACGCGTTGCAGGTGGCGGCCGGAGTCCAGCTCCCAGAAGTGCAGCGCGTGCCCGTAGGAGCGGCCGAGCAGCAGCTCCGGGTCGACGCCGTTCTCGACCATCGACGGCGTGCCCCACTCGCTGGTCACGGCGATGTTGTGCTGGAGGTGCCACCAGACGTCGTAGGCCAGGCGCTGCGGCCCCCGGTCCGTCTCCCAGGCGCGCAGTACGTCGAAGGTCTCGTGGTCGAGGAGCGCCACACCGCCCGGCCCGTCGTCGCCCTGCGCGCCGCCGAGGCAGGACAGCAGGATGCCGCCGGGGCCGCAGTGGAGGGTGTGCGGCCGTGAGTAGCCCGCCCTGCCGGCCAGTTCGGCGGGTTCGATCACCTTCACCAGACGGGGGCGGGCCGGGTCCGGGTGGGTGTCGAAGACGTGCAGCCGGGAGGAGCGGAGTCCCGGCGTCAGTAAGTAGCGCCGTTCGGGCCGGTGGTGGCCCTCGTGGGCGAGAGCGCTGGAGCAGGCGTTCCAGCCGAAGTGGTGCAGTTCGTCGCCCAGTCCGGGCACGTCGGCCAGGTGCAGTACCCGTCCGTACGTACTCGATCCCGGGTCGGTGTCCACGGTGATCAGCGCGTCCGGGCGCTGTGCGGAGCGGTCGAAGCCGACGAGGTAGGCGAGCTTTTCCGGGGGAGCGGCGATGGCGTCGGCGGGTGTCCGGTAGAGGGTCGGATCGGTGTGGCCGGAATGTCCGGCGTGGTCGGTTCGGTCGGCGTGGGTGGAGTGATCGGTGTGGTCGGCGTGGTTGGTGACAGAGGGCTGGGGCTGACCGGCGTGATCAGAAGTGGTCATCTTCTGGCTCTCCTTGGCTGCACGGCCGGCCTTCCGGCCCGGTGACCGGCGCCGTGGGACGCCGCGCCGGGCTGTCCGTAACAGGCGGCCGTATCGGCATTCTTGCGCACCGGGGCCGGCGGGGGTGGCGTGTGCGGGCGGCCCCTGCTGTGGCAGCGAGCGTCGCACAAGGGGGTTCGGCCGCCAAGTGCGCTGTGGCCGCGGGCCGTCGGGCAGCGGCCGAAACCCGTTGCTCCCCCGGCCGCGTTGTCAGACCCGTACGCGATGATCGCCAGTACGGGCCGGCCGGATCCGACCGGCGGGCCACACCATGGACGGACCATCGGATCCGATGGGACGCGACGAGATACGGGGTATGTGATGCGACGATTGGGCACTGCGCTGACCGCGGTCGTGCTGGCGGGCGCGGCGGTGACGGCGACGGCGGCCTCGGCGACGGCGGCGCCCGCGGCGGGGGCCGCGCCGGCCGCCGCGGCCGCGTGTGACACCGCCGGCTGGGGGAGCGCCCTGAAGTCCGCCGACGCGGACGCCCACAAGCCGCTGACGAACATCCGGACCGGTCGGCACGACTGCTTCGACCGGATGGTCTTCGAGGTGCCGACCGCCGGCGGCAAGCCGGTCGGCTACCGGATCGGTTATGTGAAGGAGCTGCACCAGGACGGCTCCGGCGACCTCATCAAGGTCGGCGGCGGGGCGATCCTGGAGATCCGGGTGGCGGCGCCGAGCTACGACCCGGGCACGGGCAGGCCGACGTACCCGGGCAAGGCCGGCAAGCCGCTGCCGGGCGTGAACATCTCGGGCTACCGCACCTTCAAGGACACCCGGTTCGCGGCCAGCTTCGAGGGGGACACGCAGATAGGTCTGGGAGTCGCCAAGCGGCTCCCCTTCCGGGTCACCCAGCAGAAGAACCAGCTCGTCGTGGATGTCGCCCACTCCTGAGCGACAACCCGCACGGTGAGCCGCTGATGGGGTGCCTGCCGGGGGCGTTCCGCCGCCCCCGGCAGGCACGCGCGCCAAAAGGCTTGCGCAACCACTACGCCTGAAGCACTATGGGCGAAGTGGTTGCGGCGAAGAGGTGTGCCCGTCCGCCACCGCACCGATCCTGACTGCGACGCGACCGCGCGTCACCGGCGGAAAGAGGACCCTTTGCGCAAGCTCACCTACTTCGTGGCCTGCTCGATCGACGGCTTCATCGGCGACCCGAACGGTGACGCGTCGTCGATGATGCAGTTCGTCAACGAGGAGTTCCTGGAGTTCCTGAAGACGGAATACCCGGAGACCGTATCGGCCGAGGGCCGTCGCGTACTGGACTTCCACGACGTGGCGAACCAGAAGTTCGACACGGTGATCCAGGGGCGCGGCAGCTACCAGGTGGGACTGGACGCCGGCGTCACCAGCCCGTACGGCCACCTCCGCGAGTACGTGGCCTCCCGCGGCCTCGGGGAGTCGCCCGACCCCAACGTGCACCTGATCACCGAGGACCTGGTCGGCGCCGTCCGCGCCCTCAAGGCCGAGGAGGGCGGCCTGGGCATCTGGCTCTGCGGCGGCTCGCGGGTGGCGGGCGAACTGCTCGACGAGGTCGACGAGCTGGTCATCAAGACCTACCCGCAGGTCTACGGTTCCGGCATGCCGATGTTCGGCACGGACTTCACGGTCGCGGACTTCACGCTGGACTGGGTCCGCACATTCGACAACGGCGTCCTGGTCCGGAAGTACGTCCGCAAGCGCTGAGCCGCCTGGCCCGGTACGGGGAGGGTCCGAAAGCCCCGGGCGGGACGGCGGGCCGCGCCGCGTACGGGCGCGGGTGCGCCGGACCTCGCGGCCCGGCGCACACCGTGCCGGGCGGCATCTAGCGACGCAGCGCCGCCGCCCCCGCGTACCGGGCGCTGTCGCCCAACTGCTCCTCGATACGGATCAGTTGGTTGTACTTGGCGGTGCGGTCGGAGCGGGACAGGGATCCGGTCTTTATCTGGCCGCAGCCCGTGGCCACCGCCAGGTCCGCGATCGTCGTGTCCTCCGTCTCTCCCGAGCGGTGCGACATGACGACGGTGTAGCCGGCCCGGTGGGCGGCGCCGACGGTGGCCAGGGCCTCCGTCAGGGTGCCGATCTGGTTGACCTTCACCAGGATCGAGTTGGCCACGCCGGAGCCGATCCCCTCGCGCAGGATGGCCTCGTTCGTGCAGAACACGTCGTCGCCGGTGAGCTGGCAGCGCGCGCCGACCCGGGCGGTCAGGTCCCGCCACCCCGCCAGGTCGTCCTCGGCCATCGGGTCCTCGATCGACACGATGGGGTACGCGTCGATCAGCTTGACCAGGTAGTCGGCGTTCTCGGCGGGCGTGCGCCGCACCCCTTCCCCGGTGTAGTCGTAGACGCCGTCGCGGAAGAACTCGGACGACGCCGGGTCCATGACCAGGCCGATGTCCGTGCCCGGCCGGTAGCCCGTGCGCTCGACGGCGGCCATGACGAAGTCGAGGGCCTCCTCGGCGGTGCGCAGGGCGGGGGCGAAGCCGCCCTCGTCGCCCACGCCGGTGGAGTGCCCGGCGGCGAGGAGGTCGCGGCGCAGGGTGTGGAAGATCTCGGACCCCATCCGCACGGCCTCGGCGAAGGTCTCCGCGCCGATCGGGGCGATCATGAACTCCTGGAAGTCCAGGGGATTGTCGGCATGGGCGCCCCCGTTGACGATGTTCATCATCGGTACGGGCAGCAGCCGGGCGTCGGAGCCGCCGAGGTAGCGGTAGAGCGGCAGGCGGTGGGCGGCGGCCGCGGCCTTGGCGGTGGCCAGGGAGACCCCGAGGATCGCGTTGGCGCCGAGCCTGGACTTGGCGGGGGTGCCGTCCGTGGCGACGAGGGCGGCGTCCAGACCGGCCTGGTCCTCGGCCTCGCGACCGGTGACGGCGGCCGCGAGCTCGGTGTTGACGTGGTGTACCGCGCGGTCGACGCCCTTGCCGTGCCAGCGGGCCGGGTCGCCGTCGCGGAGTTCGACGGCCTCCCGGGCGCCGGTCGACGCGCCGGAGGGGACCGCGGCCCGGCCGATGGACCCGTCCGCCAGTTCCACGTCCACCTCGACGGTGGGGTTGCCCCTGCTGTCGAGGACGCGGCGGCCGGTGACGGAGGTGATGGCGGTCATGGGAGTCCTTCCCGTTGTCGCAAGCGAGCCGGGGCCCGGCTGCGGCGACGGTGGCGCTGGACCCGGCGCGGAATACTCTACAGCAATGCTGTGCAGTTGTGCTGTTCAGTTTGGCTGCGCAGAATTGCTGTACAGTTCACCTGGACAGTCGTGCTGCGTTAAAATCCGGTATGCCCCTTCCGGAATCCGCCGCCGTCGCGGCCGAACTGCGCACCGCGATGGGAAAGCTCACGCGGCGCGTGAAGCTTGAGGACCAGATGCCGCTCGGCCAGGTGGCCGTCCTCGGCTCGCTGGACCGCAACGGTGCGATGACCACCAGCGAACTGGCGGCCGACCAGCGGGTGCGCCCGCAGTCCATGGCCCGGGCCGTCGGACTGCTCATGGAGCAGGGACTGATCACCCGCCGGGCGCATCCGACCGACGGCCGCAAGAGCCTGGTGGAACTCTCCCCCGCGGGGCGGGTGCTGCTGGAGGAGGAACGGAGCCGCCGGGCGGACTGGCTCGCGCGGGCGATCGAGGCGGAACTGACGGAGGAGGAGCGGGAGTTGCTGGCGCGGGGGATCGGCCTGGTGGAGCGGATCGCGGCGCACTAGGCCGGGCCCGTAGGGCCGTGGGCGAGCGACCGCGCTCACCGTCGACCGGCCGATGCGGGCTTCCGCGTCGGCCGTTGCCGTACTCCCGTACAGCCGTGCTCCCGTACAGCCCCGAGCTCCGGGCCAAGGCCGCCCCGGACCCGTACGAAGGGAACCTGGGCCTTACGACGGCCGTGCCGCCACCACCCCGACCGTCACCAGGGCCAGCACGACCCAGGCGAACCAGAGCCAGCCACTGCTGCCGAGCGCCACGGTGTAGGCCGTCGCCACGACCAGTCCGCCCACCGTGCACGCCGCCATCGCCTTAGCGGATCCGGGCATCCCCGCAACCTCCTCACGGCGGCCCGGTGGCCCAACGCCGCGGGCCGCGGCCTTGAGGACATGGTCCCCGGCCGCGGCCCGTACCGCCAGCTGTCGTGCGAGAGAGCCTGTGTCGGCTCCGGTCAGCCCTCCGTCACCCCGCGCGGCCCTGCTGGCCGCGGGCCTGGAGGGAGGCGAGGTAGGCGTTGTACGCCGCCAGCTCCTGGTCGCCGTCGCGGGCCGCCGCGCGGTCCTTGCGCTGGTTCTGGCGCTCCTCGGACTTGTACCACTGGTAGAGGAGGGCGACGAGCACCAGCACGGACGGGATCTCGCTGAAGGCCCAGGCGATGCCGCCGGCCGCGCTCTGGTCGCCGAGGGCGTCGACGCCCAGGGAGGCCGGCGGGTTCTCGAACGTCTTGATCATCGTCTCGGTGCCCATCATCAGGGCGATGCCGAAGAACGCGTGGAACGGCATGCCCGCGAACAGCTCCAGCATCCGCATCACGTGGCCCGGCCGGTGCGGGCCCGGGTCCACGCCCATGATCGGCCAGAAGAAGACCAGGCCCACCACCAGGAAGTGCACCATCATCGCGATGTGCCCGACCCGGTACTGCATCAGGAAGTCGAAGAGCGGCGTGAAGTACAGCGCGTACAGGCTCGCGATGAACATCGGGATGGTGAACGCCGCATGCGTGATCACCCGCATGTACCGGCTGTGCAGCAGCGCCACCAGCAGCTCACGGGGCCCCTTGCGGCCCCGTCCGGCGGCCGGCAGCGCGCGCAGCGCCAGCGTCACCGGCCCGCCGAGCAGCAGCAGGATCGGCGACAGCATGCTGATCACCATGTGCTGCACCATGTGCACGCTGAACATGACCATGCCGTAGTCGTTCAGCTTGGTGCACATCACCAGCGCCACGGTGAGCACCCCGATGACCCACGCGACCGTACGGGCCACCGGCCAGTGGTCGCCGCGCCGCCGCAGCCGCAGCACGGCCCAGCCGTACAGTCCCAGCCCCACCAGGCAGCCGATCAGGAAGAACGGGTCCCCGCCGAACTCCATGCCGCGCCCCAGCGTGAACGGCGGCAGATCCATGTTCATGCCGTGCCCGCCGTGATCCATCCGCTCGCTCCTGATTCGTACCGATACTCCGGGACCAGACTAGAACCGCCCCCGGCCGAGGCCACGGCCGGGGGCGGTCGAACGGGCCGCGCGGCGGCCCGCACGGCGGGGTCAAGGGGCGGTCATGGAGCGGTCACGCGGAAGTCGGGCGTGCTACAGAACGCAATCCACCTCGGCGTACCGCTCCCCGGGCACCGTCTTGAGCGATTCCACCGCCTCGGCCAGCGGCACCAGCGTGATGTCCGTGCCGCGCAGCGCCGTCATCATGCCGAACGCGCCGCGGTGCGCCGCCTCCACCGCGTGCCACCCGAAGCGGGTCGCCAGCACCCGGTCGTAAGCGGTCGGCGTGCCGCCCCGCTGGACGTGGCCCAGGATCACCGCGCGGGCCTCCTTGCCGAGCCGCCGTTCCAGCTCCAGGGACAGCTGCCGGGCCACCCCGGCGAACCGCTCGTGCCCGTAGACGTCGGTGCCGCCCTCGTCGAAGGCCATCGAGCCCTCGCGCGGCTTGGCGCCCTCGGCGACCACCACGATCGCGAACTTCTTGCCCGCCTCGAAGCGCTCACCGACCTTGCGGGTCAGCTCGGCCACGTCGAACGGGCGCTCCGGCACCACGATGGCGTGCGCGCCCGCCGCCATCCCGGAGTGCAGCGCGATCCAGCCCGTGTGGCGGCCCATGACCTCGACGATCAGTACCCGCTGGTGCGACTCCGCGGTGGTCTTCAGACGGTCCAGCGCGTCGGTGGCCACGCCCACCGCCGTGTCGAAGCCGAAGGTGACGTCGGTCGCGGCGATGTCGTTGTCGATCGTCTTGGGCACGCCCACGATCGGCAGGCCGGCGTCGGACAGCAGCCGGGCCGCCTTGAGCGTCCCCTCGCCGCCGATCGGGATGATCGCGTCCAGGCCCAGGTCGGCCACATGGCCGCGGGCCCGCTCCACACCGTCCCGCAGATGGGCGGGCTGCACCCGGGACGAGCCCAGGATGGTGCCGCCGCGCGCCAGGATGCCGTTGACCGCGTCCAGGTCCAGCTTGCGGTAGTCACACTCCAGCAGGCCCTTCCAGCCGTCCCGGAAGCCGATCACCTCGTCGCCGTGGTCGGCGGTGGCGCGGTGGACGACGGAGCGGATGACGGCGTTCAGCCCGGGGCAGTCGCCACCGGAGGTGAGCACACCAATACGCATTGTTTCGCAGACCCTCTGCACTACAGAGCCCGCCCGCCGGGCCGTGGCCGGGCGCGGGCAGGGGCTCTCAACCGGACGCCCGGACCCCGTCGTCCGGTTGGATTGCGCTCACCCTACAAGCGCGGGGCCCCCGCGGCACACGTACGCCCGCAGTGCGGACACTGCGGGCGTACGGAGTGCGGCGGAACGGTTACGCGGGCTGCGTGGCGGCGGCGATGCGTTCCTGCCGCAGTGCCTCGTACCAGCGGTCGTCGGCCGGCGGCAGCGCGTTGACGTCCAGTGCCAGCTTGATCAGCAGGTCGGCGATGTGCGGGTTGCGCGCCATGACCGGGCCGTGCATGTACGTACCGAAAACGGTGTCGTTGTACGCGCCCTCGTAGCCGTCGCCGACGCCGTTGCCCTTGCCGAAGCGGACCCGGGCGAACGGGCGGGCCGTCTGCCCCAGGTGGGTCACGCCCTGGTGGTTCTCGAAACCGGTCAGCGGCGGCAGGTTCAGCTGCGGGTCGATGTCGGCCAGTACGTCGCCGACGCACCGCTCGCCCTCGCCGCGGGTGCTGACCACGTCGAGCAGGCCCAGGCCCTGCTCCCGCTCCCCGAGGTCGTTGATGAACTCGTGGCCCAGGATCTGGTAGCCGGCGCACACCGAGAAGACGATCGCGCCGTTGGCGACCGCGCGGTTCAGGCCGCCGTCGCGGCGCAGCCGCTCGGCCGCCAGCCGCTGCGGCCGGTCCTCGCCGCCGCCGATCAGGTAGATGTCGCCGGAGGTGGGGATCTGCTGGTCGGAGCGGACGTCGAGGCGCTGGACGTCCAGGCCGCGCTGGCGGGCCCGGCGCTCCACCACCAGGGCGTTGCCCTGGTCCCCGTACGTGCTCAGCAGGTCCGGGTAGATCCACACCAGCCGCAGGCTGTTGTCACTCATGCTCGCTCGTCCTTGTCGTGAAGGTCGCTGGTTCACGTCAGTTGCCCACGCGCCTGCGGAGGTCCTGGAAGGCCGTGTAGTTGGCGATGACCTCGATGCGGCCCGGAGGGGCCATCTGCACCGCCTCGTCCAGCGTGTCACAGACCCGGAAGTCCAGGTTCGCGACCTCCAGGCGGACCGCCAGGTCGAGCTTGCGGTCACCGAGCACGAAGATCGGGTGCCCGGCCAGCCGGGTGTAGTCGACGTCCCACAGCCAGGAGGTGTCGGTGCCGTCCGCGCCGCGCGCGTTCACCGAGAGGATCACCGGGGTGGGCGGCGGGTCGATCAGCGAGAACGTCTCCAGCCAGCCCGCCGGGTTCTTCGCCAGCAGCAGGCGCAGATCGCGCTGCTGGAACGAGACGACGTCGTAGCGGCCGGCGACGGCCTGCACCGAGTACATCCGCTCCAGGGCGACCTGCGGGGGCACGCCGAACGCCGCGGCGACCGCCGCCGACGTCGCGGCGTTGGCCTTGTTCGCCCGGCCCGGCAGCTGGAGCCGGATCGGCCAGGCGCTGCCGTGCGGGTCGAGCACGTGGTCGCCGGACAGGGCCCAGCTCGGCGTGGGGCGGCGGAAGCCGCACTCGGCGCAGAACCAGTCGTCGCCGGGGCGCTGCATCACGCCACCGCACGACGGGCAGGACCAGGCGTCGTCCTTCCACTCCTGGCCCGCCGCGACCCACACCACGTTCGTCGACGACGAGGCCGCCCACACGATCAGCGGGTCGTCGCAGTTGGCGATGATCAGCGCCTTGGAGCCGACCAGGCCCTCGCGCCAGCGCTCGGCCAGCATGCGGGTCTCCGCGGCCCGGTCGAGCTGGTCGCGCGAGAGGTTCAGCAGCGCTATGGCCTTGGGCGTCACGTCCCGCGCCACGCCCGCCAGGTACTTCTCGTCCACCTCGATGACGCCGAAGCGGGCGTCGGAGCCGCCGGCCAGGGCGGAGGTGATGCCCGCCGGCATGTTGGCGCCGAGCGCGTTGGAGACCACCGGGCCGCTGGCCCGCAGCGCCTCCGCGATCAGCCGCGTCGTCGTCGTCTTTCCGTTGGTCGCCGACACCAGCACCACGTCCAGGTGCCGGGCGAGCCGGGCCAGCAGGTCGGGGTCGAGCCGGAGCGCCACCTTACCGCCGATCACCGATCCGCTGCCGCGCCCCGCCGCGCGCGACACCGCCGCCGCGGCCTTGCCCGCCGTCACGGCCAGCTTGGCCCGCGGCGACAGCGGCTCCGTGTTGCCTGCCATCGTCCTTGATCCTCCTTGCATCCGGCGCCCTCCCGCCCTTGGGGCTGCCGGTGGAACGCCTCCTCCGGAGCCGATGACCGGCCGGAGGCTTCGGTCGGGGATCAGCCTATCGAGATCCGGCGGCGGCCCCGAATCCCGCTACCCGTGCCGCGACCCCGGCACCGTGCGACGACCTGCGACGTCGCACGTTCCAGAACGTACGCTTACCCGCATGCGTTCCCGCTCGATCCCCGGCAGCTCCGGCCGCCCGCGCCCCCTGCGCCTCCTCGGCGACCCGGCCCTGACCGGCGCCTGCGAGGAGGTCACCGCCTTCGACGCCGGCCTCGCCGAACTCGTCGAGGACATGTTCGCGACGATGTACGCGGCCCGGGGCGTGGGCCTGGCGGCCAACCAGATCGGCGTCCCGCTGCGGGTGTTCGTCTACGACTGCCCGGACGACGAGGACCGGCGGCACCTCGGACACCTCGTCAACCCGCGGCTGGTGGAGGCCGACGGCGTCGTCGTGCGCGGTCCCGAGGGCTGTCTGTCGGTGCCCGGCATCGAAGCCGGTACGCCGCGCCACGACCACGCGGTGGTGGAGGGGTTCGACATGACGGGCGAGCCGCGCACGGTCTCCGGCACCGGCTTCTTCGCCCGCTGCCTCCAGCACGAGTGCGACCACCTGGCGGGCGGCCTCTACCTGGACCGCCTCACCGGCCTGCGCCGCCGCCGGGCCCTGCGGGCGGCGTCGCGGGCGCCGTGGGCGGGGGAGCGGGCGGCTGGGGCGTAGCGGGGCGGCGATCGGGCCGTACGGCGATGGGCTCACGCGTACGGCCGCCGGCTCGCGCGTACCTCGTCGGCCCTCAGAACCCCGGCCCGCCCAGCCGGTCCCCGGCCGCCGCCAGCCGTCCCCACAGCAGGTCGGCCAGGTGCTGTACCAACTGCGCCCGTGAGCACGGGCGTTCGCGCAGCCACCAGTCGCCGGCCGCGTGCATCATGCCGACGATGCCGTGGCCCCAGACGCGGGCCAGCTCCTCGCCGCCCGGCCCCAGGTCCAGCCGCTCGCCTATGACCTTCGCCAGCTCCTCGCCGAGCCGGCGCAGCAGCGGCGCGGAGTGCCGGCCGACGTCGAAGCCGGTGTCCTTGTCAGCCCCCGGCTTCTCGTCCGGCTTCTCGTCGGCCGGGTGCATCAGGAACCGGTAGACCTGCGGGCGGGTCTCGATCGCCGTCAGGTACGTGTCGAGCGTCGCCTCGACGCGGTCCCGGCGCGGTACGGGGGAGTCCAGCGCCGCCCGCAGCCCGTCGAGCAGCGCGTCGGTGTGCCGTACCGCCAGTGCCCGGTAGAGCCCGCCCTTGTCGCCGAAGTGCCGGTAGAGGATCGGCTTGGTGATCCCGGCCTCCGCCGCGATGGCGTTCATCGAGGCGTCCGGGCCGTCGCGCAGCACGACGCGGTCGGCGGCCTCCAGCAGTTCACGGCGCCGGCGCTCGGTCGCCGTCTGCTGCCGCCGGGCCGGGTCCGGCGGGGCCGCCGCGGCGCCGTGCCCCGCGGCGGACTGCTCCACCGCGGTGGCCCGCTGCCGCCCGTTGTACTGGGTGTTCTCCATGTCCCACTCCCCGCCCTTGTGAATCCGTGACGCTCGCGCAACGTAACACCCCCACCGCGGGGTGAATGCGCGGCCGGGGGAGTTGACATCCCTTACTGACGGGTAACAGACTCGTGTTACCGCAAGTAACATTCCTGGGCGGGCGCCCGGGAACGCAGCGCTGGAGGGGTCATGGCCGAGTTCACCATGGAGCTGAGCGACGAGCAGAAGGAGGTCCGGGACTGGATCCACGGCTTCGCCGCCGACGTGATGCGCCCCGCGGCCGCCGAGTGGGACGAGCGCGAGGAGACCCCCTGGCCGGTGATCCAGGAAGCCGCCAAGATCGGCCTGTACTCGCTGGACTTCTACGCCCAGCAGTTCTTCGACCCGACCGGCCTCGGCATCCCCATGGCCATGGAGGAGCTGTTCTGGGGCGACGCCGGCATCGGCCTGTCGATCGTCGGCACCGGCCTGGCCGCCGTCGGCGTGCTGGCCAACGGCACCGAGGAGCAGATCGGCACCTGGATACCGCAGATGTACGGCGACGCCGACGATGTGAAGGTGGCCGCCTTCTGCTCCTCCGAACCGGACGCGGGCTCCGACGTGTCCGCGATGCGCACCCGCGCCGTCTACGACGAGGCCAAGGACGAGTGGGTGCTCAACGGCACCAAGACCTGGGCGACCAACGGCGGTATCGCGAGCGTCCACGTCGTCGTCGCGGTCGTCGACCCCGACCTCGGGCCCAAGGGCCACGCCTCCTTCATCGTCCCGCCGGACACCCCCGGCCTCTCCCAGGGCCAGAAGTTCAAGAAGCACGGCATCCGCGCCTCGCACACCGCCGAGGTCGTCCTGGAGGACGTGCGCGTGCCCGGCCACTGCCTGCTCGGCGGCAAGGAGAAGCTGGACGAGCGGCTGGCGCGGGCGCGGGAGCGGGCGAAGAACCCCGGCGGGGAACGCGTGAAGAACGCCGCGATGGCCACCTTCGAGGCGTCCCGCCCGGCGGTCGGCGCCCAGGCCGTCGGCATCGCCCGCGCCGCGTACGAGGTGGCGCTCGACTACGCCAGGACCCGCGTCCAGTTCGGCCGCCCGATCATCGACAACCAGGGTGTCGCCTTCCAACTGGCCGACATGCGCACCCAGATCGACGCCGCCCGCCTCCTGGTCTGGCGCGCCTCCTGGATGGCCACCACGGGCAAGCCGTTCACCTCCGCCGAGGGCTCCATGTCCAAGCTCTTCGCCGGCGAGACCGCCAAGAAGGTCACCGCCCAGGCGATGCAGATCCTCGGCGGCAACGGCTACACCCGCGAGTACCCGGTCGAGCGCATGCACAGGGACGCCGCCATCTACACCATCTTCGAGGGCACGAGCGAGATACAGCGGCTCGTCATCGCCAGGACGGTGGCCGGGGTGCCGATCCGGTAGGGCGTTCGTCCAGCAGGACACGTGTAGATGCGCTGGCCAATGAAAGTCTCGCTCGGATTGCCGAGCGAGGCCCATTGGCGCTATCGATCACTCGGAAGCCGAGTTTGGGAGGTATTTGGGAGATCGCTTGCGGCGGGGAGGCGTGAACGGGGGGAACGGCCCGTACTCGCGGCGGTCGATGACCGGCTGGAGGGAGTCCTCCCCGCATCCGATCGGCTCGCCGGGACTGTACCCGCTGTCGGACGTCGTCCTCAGCGGTCGGTACGCGGTAGCAGATGAGGACGCTGGCCAGGCCGACGAAGGCCAGGAAGTGCTCGGCCTTGCGCTCATAACGGCGGTGCAGGCGACGGCAGCCGCTCAGCCAGGACAGCGTACGCTCGATCACCCAACGGTGCCGCCCCAGCCTGCTGGAGGACTCCACCCCGCGGCGCGCGATGCGTGGCACGATCCGCCTGCGTCGCAGCCAGCTGCGCAGGCAGTCGAAGTCGTAACCCTTGTCTGCGTGGAGCTGGTCCGGGCGGCGACGCCGGGGACCACGGCGCGAGCGGATGGGAGGGATGCCGCGCATCAGCGGGATAAGGGCCTGACTGTCGTGCACGTTGGCGGCGGAGATGCCCACCGAGATCGGCAGGCCGTTGCGGTCACAGATGACGTGGACCTTCGCCCCGTTCTTGCCGCGATCGGTCGGATTCGGTCCCGTCAGAGGCCCCCTTTGACAGCGCGGACACTGATCGAGTCGATTGCGCAGCGCGACCAGTCCACGCCGCCGATGGCACCGAGCTGGTCCAGCAGCACCCGGTGCAACTTGGCCCACACCCGGGCCGCGGACCATTCCGTGAAACGCCGGTGCACCGTCTGCCAGGAGGCACTGAAGACCGGCGGCAACTGCCGCCAGGTACAGCCCGTGGTCGCCACAAAGACGATCGCGGCCAGCACTGCACGGATCACAGCGCCGACGTCCCCCTCCCTGCGGGCGCTGCGGCGCCGACGGCACCACGTCCTGAAACAGCTCCCACAGCCTGTCCGGCACCAACCGCTCGACTATCCCCATGCCCAGAACAACGAGTCACCGCCAACTGAGACATCGTCTTAGCTGTGCCTATGGCGGCGCAGGGCTGCAATCTGCGCAATCTGCCGGCTTTATTCGCAACTCGGTGCAACTTCCTGGTATCGGCGACGTCGCTGCGGAAGGCTAGTGCCGACCGGCTTCGCAGCATCTCCCGGCATGGAGCCCGGTGGCCGACTGCGAAGCAGAGTAGCCAGGGTTTCGGCGTCCACCCCACCCACGTTTTCCAGCCACTTCCTGAGGGCGCCAGACCGTGCCGAGAAAGGGGGAGAGCGTGCGCAGAACGGCTGCCCAAGCGGCAACACCAGGGATAATGGCAGGTCAGAGAAAAGAGCACAGCTCTTGTTGTGCTTCTTATGTGCACCTATTGATTTCTTGATCTAGCTGCACACGCGTGGCCCGATCTTGTCGATCGGCTACGGTCCTCATTCACCAGCGACCACCGGCCCGCCCGCAGGGCCCTGTGTCACTTCTATGTCAACTGATCTTGTGTTCGGCCGGTTGACCGGAGAGGTCGACCCGCGACTCACGTGAGTCACGGGGGTCCGAGGCGCTTGCACCATCCGTCCAGTACGGCGGACGGGCCGCTAGTCCCAACTGTCGCCTTATCCCGGGTTAACACATCGGACTACCTGGAGGTTTGTGATGTTCCGAAGGTACCGGTCGGACACCGGCCTGCGCGGGGGTTCGGCGCTTCCCGGGCCCGAGGGCTGGCGGCAGGTGCAGGGTGGTTTCGCCGTCGATCACTACCCCCGAAATTTCGGGGGTGGTGGCTCTGGGGCGGCCGGCAGACCACGTCCCAACGTTGGGAGGTGGCCCGGCTCTGCCCGACGTCAGTCGGTGCTCCTGAGTTGCTCCTGGACCTCGGGGGTGACCGCTCGGGTGGATGTTACCGGTCGTGGCTTCTTCAGGTAGTAGAGCGGCAACAATCGGGAGGTCAGCGATGTTTCGAAGGTACCGGCTAGCAGCTGGGCTCCGTGGGAGGTCGGCGGTTTCCATGCCGGTGAACCGGCGGCAGGTGCAGGGTGGTCCGGGTGCCAGCGGCAGTACCTAACCACCTCCCATTAATGGTAGGTGCCGGGGCTCAGGCCCGTGACTGACGTGAGTCACAGACCACCTCCCAACGTTGAGGGCTGGTCACCACCTCCCAACGTTGGGAGGTGGTCAACTGGGCAGTGCTGCTTCACGTGCAGCGCTGCCGGGGGCCACACAGGGACGTTCCGGCCCGGTCTCGGTCGGGCTGGCCGGTGGGCGACTCTGGTCCGCAAAAGACTTTCCCCGCCGAAGCTGCGGGATGAGCTATTCCGCGAGCTTTCCCTAAACTTGCCTTATGAGGTGCCGCTTCGCCGAATTACCGAAGACGGAAAGAGGTGACTGAACATCTATTGATGACCTCTTGACCATCAACTGATGTTCAGGAGCGCAGCTCAGAGGCAGAAACGGAATACAACATTCCGCCAGGAGAATGTTGCGAGCACCCTCGTAAGAATGCAATGCTTCCCCGCAGCGAATTTCCCCGACCGGAGGTTCCCGGTGTTATACCTCGACGTATGCCACGACGGTGATCGTGCCGAGTGTGGTGGCGTAGTAGATGACGCGCACGCTGTCCTGCTGGTATTCGCGCAGGGGCTGTCGGCGAGGGGCCGGCCGACCTCGGGGTCGGCGGCGATGGCGTCGAGGACGGGGTCGAGCCGGGCGAGGTCGTCGTCGGTGAGGGTGGCGAGCTGGCGTTCGGCGGTCTCGTGGAAGGTGACGAGGGCGCGGCGCTTAAGCAACGTGGTGGGCCGCGTCACGGGGCGGGAGGCCGCGTTCGGCGCGGATGTCGTCCCAGGTGCTGCAGTTCTCCAGGTCGACGCCTTCGTCGGCGAGTTGGAGGAGCGCGTAGGCGAGGGCTGGGTCCTGGGGGAAGGCGTCGCGTGCGGCGCGCCGCATGGAGTCGGCTTCGTCGGGGTCGAACACGATGCGGGCCATGGGGTCCTCCTGGCGCTGGTCCCGGCACGACGGTAGCGCAGGGGGCGGCATGTCAGCGCCACCCTTCAACCGCCCCTTCAGGGGAAGGTGCGCGAGAACGATTCCGCAGGAACGAGAATCAGCCATCTCGCGCACTAGCAGAACGCCCTACATGCCCACTTTTCTTCTAATTCGTCAAGTGGTTACTCGCCTCCGACTGCACCCCTCCCGCGCAATTGCGACGCACTTGCGCACCGTAACACCGCTGGCCAGAGGGCAGAAAAACTAATTAAACACGCAGGTTAACAAGGGGGCAAGATTGAATCACGTGATCATCAGTTGATGTTCGGCTGATCTCGTTGCTGACGTTCGGCCGGATCCCGCCTATCGACTACCGTCCTGCCCAAGCAAGGCCATCAGCACCACAGCACAACGGCCGGGTGCCCCGCGTGTTCGCGAAGCCCCGGCCGCTGCAGGAACAGGCGAGCGCCAACTCGCCTGCAGCAAGCAATCCCGTCTGTCCAAGGAAGGAATCGCTATGTCTTCGAGCGTACCGTCAAGCCTCCCCTCCGCCCACGCGGGCTCTGAGGCCGTCCCCCTCCCCCGCCTTTCCGCGACGTCGGTGCGCGGTGTCCCGGTGCACGTGGAGTGCCCGTCGTGGTGCGTGACGGATCACGCGGCCGAGGATCTGGCGTTCCTGGAGGACGTGCACCACTACGGGCCCGCAGTGGGCGTGACGGTGCCGGTGTTCGGTGGCGGCACGGAGACCGTGCTGGTGGCGCACCTCGCGCTGTGGCCCGCGGACGGCAAGGGCGTCTACGTGGTCGTGAACATCGACGGTTCCGCTTTCGAGCGGGGGCGTTCTTGTGCTCCTGAGGGGCGCGATGCGCCGCTGCTACTCCAGGATGCCGCGATCCTTCAGTTCTTCGAGGATGCGCTGCGAGAGGTCGCGGATCTGAGCGGCTGTAAGTGTGTCGGAGGATGAGATGACGGCACTGGCCACCGCGTCGCGCACCGCAGTCTCCAGCGATACCGCCAAGGCGGCGGTGCGTCCACGGTCAGGCGGCGCCGCCGTCGCGGCAGCCTCCGCTCCTTCCAGGACGGCCAGGCAGGATCCAGGGGCTAGCTGCAACGCCTTGTCGATCTTGCCGTAGCTCGCCTCGCGAATGGGCTTCCCCATCTCCACGCGTTTATAGGTGTCCTTGGACATGCCGGCCGCTTCGGCCACGGCGGTAATCGCCAAGCCAAGCTCCAGCCGAACCTCGCGCACGAAGCGAGCAAGGTGGTCATAGTCGTAAGAGGCACCCGTCATGGCAGACATTATGCCAACTGCGGGGCACTTTAAACCAGCATGCTCGCGGAAGTTAGTCGAAGTTCTAGCGAGATAGCGCACAGGAGGGCTACAGTGGAGTGGCGGGCCCGCCCTGAACCGCCAAGTACTGAGCGGGCCCAGTCGATCAATCCGCTGTGTCCAAACAGATCGGAGAGACCATGTCCATGGTCGCATCCTCGAACGCCGCCCCGCAGATCGGATCCTTCGAATTCCACGGCGACACCGTCACCGTGGTCACCAACGACCGCGGCAGTTGGGCCGTCCTCGGCCAGCTGTGCCGCAATCTCACCCTGGACCCCGAAGCGCAGCGACAGGCTCTGAGTCGAAAGTCCTGGTCACAGGGACGGACCTGCATTACACAGGTCCGTCTCCCGGAGGATGACCGGGCCCGTCAGCACTTCCTCATCCACGAGCGCATCGTGCCGATGTGGCTGGCCAACATCACGACCAGCCGTATTACCGACGAGGCGAAGCGAGACAAGGTAGAGCGCGCTCAGGTCGAGCTGGCCGACGCGCTGTACAACTTCGTCTCTGGTCGCCCGTCGGCTCCAGTTCCTCGCCCCGAGATGACGAAGCTGGAGGCGCTTCGGGCAGCACTGGAGTCGGAGGAGGGACGGCTCGCCGCCGAGGCCCGCGTCAAGGAGCTGGAGGCCCCGGCAGCGGCGTGGAACGTCCTCGCCGACGCGTCGGGCGACTACTCGCTGCGCGACGCCGCCCACATCCTCAACAGGGATCCGGGCATCTCGACCGGCCAGCACCGGCTGATGAAGTTCATCCGTGAGCTGGAGATGGTGGACCGCAAGGGCGTGCCCTACGCGAAGCACAACGCCCACCTGACGGAGCGGCCCCAGACGTACCTGCACCCGCAGACCCGCGAGGTGATGCTGGCCAAGCCCCAGATCCGCATCACGGTCCGCGGCCTGCAGTACCTGCACGGCAAGCTCGGCGGCGTCGCGCCGCTGCAGTACGAGCAGCCGGGGCTTGACGGCGCTGCCTGACGCTCCTGTGCGCGCCGTGTGCGCCGTCGCCATTCGGTCTGCACGCGCTCACGGTGGACTGCAGACGGAAGGGGTTCCCCATGGCGGACTGCGATCACGAGTGGGTGCCGTGGAGCGGCGAGCAGCGGTGCCGGAAGTGCGGTGCGACGAAGCGCTAGGTTGCTCGTTGAGCTGGTGAGGGGTCGCGCCTGCGGCCCCTCGTCTCGTCGTGAGGGGGTCGGGGTGTCGCGTACTGGGTGGTGGGAGCTGCCGGCCGGGGTGTGGGCGGCCGTCGAAGAGCGCACGGGCCCGGTGGCCGGTGCACGGGATGTCGCGGACGGTCTGACGTGCAGTACGGCGGCCGTGCTCACGACCGCCTCGGGCCCGGTGTTCATGAAGGGTGTCCCGGCCGGCGACGCGAGGGGCCGGGCAGCGCAAGCGATGGAGGCCGCGGTGAACGCGGCGGTGCTCGGCGTGGGCCCGCGCCTGCTGTGGCGGGTCGTGGCTGGGGGCTGGGACCTGCTCGGCTTCGAGTACGTCGAGGGTCGGCACGCGGACTTGTCGACTGGCTCGGCGGACCTGGCTCTGGTGGCCGGCGTGCTGCGCGCGGCTCAGGCCGTGCGGGCGCCGGAGGGTGTGCCGTCGTTCGCCGACCGGTTCGCCGAGGTGCTGCCTCCCGGCCAGCTGGAGCTGCTGCGCGGCGACAGCCTGCTGCACACCGATACGAATCCGCACAATCTGCTCGTCGGCGACGGCCGGGCGTGGCTGGTGGACTGGGCGATGCCTGCGGCCGGCCCGGCGTGGGTGGACGTGGCGTACACGACCGTGCGGCTCATGGAAGCCGACTGCCCGCCGGGCGAGGCGCTGGAGTGGGCGGCGCAGTTCCCCGCCTGGGCTGCGGCCGACCCGCGCGCCGTGGGAGCGTTCGTGGCGGGCGCGTGCCGGCTGTGGGAGCGGCAGGTGGGGGCCCGGGATGCCCGGCCGAGCAATGGCCGCTTCACCGTCTTGGGGATGGCTGCGTGACGTCGGGCGGCGCGCTGGCGCTCCGGTCTCCCCCCTTCCGGGTCGAGATGTCGCGCGGCATGGGCGCTACGGGTTCTGTCTACGCTCGCGCCAGCGCCTGCGGACGACCAGGAACACGAACAGGCCGACGATGGGGCAGGACGCAACGACCGTGGGGAGGCCCGCCGGCCACCCCTCACCGACAGGCGCGGGGATGGCCAATGCGGTGATCAGTGGAACACCGCACAGGAGAATTGCCACTCCCCACGACCAGACCGTTGCAAAACTGTTCCACCAGCTCCGAGATTGCACCCACGGTTCGATGTACAGAAGTCCGGCTGAAACCGGCCACACGACGGCCAGGGCAATGACCGGGGAAAGGGCGAGCCCCTTTTGGCCGATCAGCTCGCGGATGAAGGACGCCCCCGGATAAGCCAGAGCGAAGCCCAGAGTCACACCGACGGTGCTGTAGCCAAAGGCTTGCTTCACGCTTACCTGCTCGCTGTCTTCTGATGCTTTCCCTAGCATGGCTGCTCCTGGCTATCGTGTGGCCGGTACTCTCTTGCCGTCAGGAGCAGGCGCTGGCGACTGCGCCGAGGCCGCTCACGGCCATGACGAAGTCGGCGAACTCCTGGCCGGCCTCCGGCGGGGCGTACCCTTCCTTGAGGTATCTCCAGGCGTACTTGACGAACTTTGCGTATCCGCCGAGCTTGCCGACGATGCGGGCGACCTTCGCGACCGGTATGCCGTTCTCCGCGGCGAACTTCGCGACGGCGACACTGCAGCCCAGCCAGTTGATACGCAGGACCGTACCGTCGTTGGTGGCTGCGACCGACCCGCTGCCCTTCATGGCCCGGTTCAGGTACTCGATGACCTCACGGTCGTTGAGGTTCTTCCTCTGCAGGTGGTCCGGGGCGTTTTCGATGGCGTGCGCGAAACGTTCCAGGGCCTTGGTCGCTGCCGCGTCGCTGACGTTCGGTGCAGCCGACACGGCGGCCGGAGCCGCGCGGTGGGTGACGGCGTTGGCTGCCGGGCTGGCGAGCCCGAGTGTCACCGCCGCCAGCGCCGTTGTCGCAGCGATCCGTATCGTATTAGACTTCACTTGTTGCACTCCTTGTGCGATGCCGGGGAAGAGGGCATAGCGGAGTGACCGGTGAATAGCCTGCAAGCATAGACCGGTTACCCCGAGCCTTCTTCCCCATTCTTCTTCCTCAGGTCGCAGCAGCCGGGATCAGTGCCGCGTTAACGGGAAGCTAACACATCAAAAGGCATGCCCCCAGCGATCTTCCGCGATAAGCAACATGCCGCCCAACGGACTAACGCACATCGATATGCCAGGGGTTCGCGGTGGCGCCGTTTGGCCCGTGGAGCATCGCGGCCGGGAAGCGGCAGACGTGTCCCGGCTCCGGCCAGCCGGCCCAGTAGAGCAACGCAGCGAACCCCCGCCCGACCACCAGGCGGGGCTTTCTTCGTCAGCTTCGAAGCGTGCCCGGGCTTCGACGACGGTCACGTTGATCGTGAGGTCGTAGATGATGGCATCGTGCGTCGGCTCGGCCTGTAGCAGCCTGGGCACCATGGCCGTAGCACGTGGTGGGGGCATGGCAGGAGACAGCCTACCCGCCCCGGTTCAGGGCGAAGAGCCCTCCTGAGCACGTTAGTTGCCTGCTGGCCACCTTATAGTTCGCATCACAGGTACGAGATTCAGCCGTTCAATGACAACCAACAACGACCGTCAGTGACCGTCAGTGGACGCCAATGAACAATGACGGACGCCCCTGGACGAGCGGCAGGTGCGTCGCGCCTGGCCGAGGCGCATCCGCGGCCTGCGCACTGCTCAGACGAGTGCGGCACACTCCAGGCATGGCGAGCTACCAGCAGCGGAAAGCCATCGGCGGCGCACACGAAGAACACGTCGCGCACGAACTCACCCTGCGTGGTTGGGACGTCAGTCCCTGGGGGCAGGGCACTCTGACCGCGAACGTTCGCCGGGTCCTACGGACAACAGACAGCTCGATCCGGTGGATGCCTGACCTGATTGCCGTGCGGGGCGAAGACCTTGCTTTGGTCGACTGCAAGAGCCGCATGACCAGCGGCACAACTCACCGGCATGCGGTGGAACGCGCGGCGGTGCGCGCTCACCTCCAGCTCACCGCGTGGACTTACCTTCCTGTCTTCTATGTGTTCGACGATCTGGGCGTGCTCAGCGCTCACGACGTGCTGACACACGGCCGGAACGGACCATGGGCGTCACGGGGGTCGCGCGCGGCCTACTACCTGATCAGTACTGCGGTCGCTGTGCCGTTCGATGCTGTCTTTGGCGTGCACGAACACCGTGACCAGCTGGACACTGCCGCTTGACGGGCAGTGCCTGCCTGTCGCACCGTTCCCACCCCGGTGCCTGCCGCGAAAAGGAAGCACATCGCCTGCTGAAGGAGTGCGACCACGGGCACGCCGCAGATAGCACAGCCCGGACGGAAGACGCCCCGAGTGGAAGTCGGCGTTACATGGGCCTTCCGTATTCTCGCAGCGTCCTCGCGGCTCATGGTCCATACCGCTCGAAGTGCCGCCGCCCTTTGGGCGCTGGTTGAGGACGAGCGGACCGTGCGGTGGCAGCCGGTGGCTGTGAACGGGGAGTGGCCTGGGAGGGGCTTCGGTCTGAAGAAACCCCGCCCCCGATCGGGGTCAGTTGGCGGTGTGCTCGCGGTGCCAGGCGAAGAACGGGGCCCGGTGTTCGTCGTAGTCGGCCACGGTCCGTCCGGCGAGATGGGCCGCCGCGGCTGCCAGGTCCGTGGTGTCGTTGCTGCGCGGGCTGGCCGCGATGACCCCGTCGGTGTCGACGTAGACGAAGCCGTGCTCGAAGAGTTCGTCGCAGCCCATGAGGCAGGCGGGCATGATGTTGGCCATCAGGAGCCGCTCTTCGTGGGTGGCTTCGCTGCGGCGTTTGATGTGCGCGGCCCTGATCATGCGGGTGGGCAGGGTCCGGCCGCACAGCGCGCAGGTCGCGTGCGGGTGACTGCCGAGGAGTCGGCGCCGGAGCTTCTGCTGTTCGCGTCGGACGAGGACCTGTGCGACCGCGTTGGATTCACCGTCGTGCTGGACGCTGCCTTCGCCGGGAGGCGGGGCTACCGGCGGCAGTTCGGTGGCGAGCTGGGCTACCGAGGCAGTGCCCGAAAGAAGGAGGGCGGCGCCCTGCTTGTTCGCCGACAGCCGCAGGGCTTCCATGGCCTCGTCGCCCAGGGCAGCTCCGTGGACCTGCTGTTCTTCGTCGAATACGTCGATGCCGATGCGTTCGGGGTAGTCGTCGTCGGGCCAGACGGGCTTGGTGTCGGTGAACAGGGGCCGGGTGACCTGGGTGATGATGACCCGCTGGAGTGTGGCATCGGCCCAGCCGCCCGCCGCCCAGGATCGGCTGCTCCCAGGGAAGGTCGATACGGAAGAAGTCCGCATTGTGGGCGGCGATGTCCGCAAGCGCGGTCTTGATATGCCCGGCGTAGGCTTCGCACGCGTTGGCCAACTGGGTGCACGCGCCGACCAGGTCCGCGATCAGCGGCTCATCCGCCTGAGCCTGGGAAGGCGGGGCGCCTGTCCCGATGCAGCGCTTGAAGTAGCGCTGGAAGCTGTCTGCGGCTTCACCGGCGTGGCTGGCCCGTACCGTGGTCGCACACGCCTGGGCCTCGCCGAGGAACCGTTCCATCAGTTTCGCAGCGTGCCGCCAGGAGGCGGCAGCGTCCTGGGCCTTCTCGGCGGAACCCCGGTAGCGGTCACCACCTCCGGGCGCGAACTGGTCGTACCAGGCGGTGTCGCCGACGACCTCGGGCAGCTCACTTCCCAGGCCCAAAAAGCGGGAGGTGCAGTTCGTGGATGGGTCTCCCATGCCGTTGGTCGCGTCTTCCTGCTTGCCGAGCAGGTCGGCGCTGATCTGGTTCCCGGTGGCCATGTAGGCGCGGGCGCTGCGCATCAGGCCCGCGCCGGTGGCGCCCATGACGTAGGAGCTGTATCCGATCTGGTCCAGGGTGGTGGCTGCGGCCGGCGGAGGTATGCGGCCAGCGCTGGACGGCCATCGACTTGAACCTCGGCACGCTGGAGGTCGCCAACACGCGGACGATGGTCGGCAACACGAGGGTGCTGGAGAAGGACACCAAGACGGTGTCCGTTGAGCGGGCGCTGCCGCTGCCGAAGTGGCCGTGGGAGGCACTGAACAGGTTCCGTGCCCAGCAGGCGCGGGAGAAGCTGGCCGCGGGTGCGGGGTACACCGACACCGGGTACGTCCTCGTGGACGAACTGGGGCTGGCGCTGAACACGCGGCACTTGCGGGAGCACGCCTACCGGCTCATGGAGGAGCTGGGACTGCGCCGCGTGCGGCCAATCTCGCCGTGGCTAAGTGATCTCCCTGTGTGGGAGAAATTTGGGAGACGATCATGCGGACGGAACCCGGAGGAACCAGTAAGCAAACCGGCGTAACCCCCGTCAAATGAGGTGGGTGAGCTGGGGAACGAGTAGGTTCCAAAGGTCACCGATCGGGACGCCGCCATCTACACCATCTTCGAGGGCACGAGCGAGATACAGCGGCTCGTCATCGCCAGGACGGTGGCCGGGGTGCCGATCCGGTAGGCGGCCCGCACCGGGAGGCACGGCCCGTACCGGGCGCCGCCCGCCGGCAGTACCTTGGCGCCCTGTACCGGAGGAGGCGCCGTGGACGAGGAACTCGCCGCCCTCCTGGCCGGAGCGATCGGGCTCGCCGGGGCGGTGATCGGGGCCGCGGTCGGCGGGCCGGCCGGCTATTGCGCGGCTAAGCACAGCGCGGAGGGCCATGCTCGGGCCGGTGGAGGTCCACGACGCCGCACGCGCGCTGATCAGCGCGGCCGATGCCTTCGTGGCGGCGTACCGTGAACCGACCGTGCTGCCGCAGGCCGAGGAACCGGTACGGCTCGACGACGTACGGGAGCGGGTCGCAGGCCGCAGGGCGGACGTACCCGCCTGCCTGAGCACCTTCTCCGCCGCCTGCCGCAACGTCCTGTTGCGGCAGGGCGACAGCTGACCGGGGCGGCCCCGGCCCGTTCAGGCGGCCATGTCCTGCCGCGGCACCACCTTGAACACGTCGCCGTGTGCGGAGTACACCACGTGCACATCCTCCCCGGCGGCGCGCAACACCTCCACCACCGCGTCCAGCATCGGCAGCGACCGGGCACTGCCCGCGGGCAGCTGGCGCGGTAACGACACGGTGGGCACGCGGAGCGGTTCTTCAACGACGTTCATCACAGATGTCCCCATCTCGGCACGGAACTTCCCCCGTCCGCCGGCACCACCGTGCCGACGGCATGGCCAGCATCCGGCAGGGCGATGAACGGAAGCTCAACGACTGCGGGACGGCGTCAATCCGTGCAGGCCGGGGCGGTTTCGGCCGGTTCAGCCGGCGGCTTGCGGCGCCAGCGCCGCCGCGACCGCGCGGACGTACCCCTCCGGGTTGTCCAGCATGATGTTGTGCCCGCAGTCGGGCACCGGCACCACCCGTACACCGGCCGCCGTCAATTCCTCGGCGCCCGGCAGCGGGGCATCGGCCCCGGGCAGCAGGTACGTACGCGGAATCGCCAGCTTCAGCAGCAGCTCGCGCATCACCGGTTCGCTGCCCCGGGTGAGGTGCACGGCGCTGCGGTGCAGCGCCTCCAGACCGGCCAGCCGCATCGTGGACCACCAGTGCGCGCCCGCGGCGTCCCGTACCCGCTCCCAGCCGCCCGCGAGGAACTCCTCCTCGGAGAGCGCGGCGATGCCCCCGCTGCCCGGCCGGTCCCGCCGTGGGGTGACCGGGTCGAGGTTGGCGTCGATCAGGACGAGCCGCGCCACCAGGTCCGGGTGCCGGGCGGCGAGCACGATCGCCACCGAGCCGCCCATGCTGTGGGCGATCACGTCCGCCGCGCTCACCCCGGCGGCCCGCAGCGCCTCGGCGACGGCGTCGGCGTGTGCCTCCAGGGTGTAGGAGAAGCCGGTGGGCCGGTCGCTGATGCCGAACCCGAGCAGGTCCAGGAGCAGCGAGCGGTGGCCCGCCAGACGCGGGTGCACGGCCGTCTCGGCGAAGTAGGCGGGTGAAGTGGCGCCAAGGCCGTGCAGGTAGACGCGGACCGGCTCCTCGCCCGGCAGTTCCACCCAGCGGATACGGTCGCCCTCGGGCGTCACCACGGCGTTGCGCACGGTCGTCTCTCCTGCTCCTCGGACCCGGGCGGTGGCCCGGAACGGCTGCGGACGCGGGCCCGGCTGCGCGCGGCGCGGCGCGTGCGGGCGCAGGACAGCTTGCCAGGCCCGTGAATTCGCTGGCGGGTCGGGTCACGGTCCACCGATCATGGCGGTGATGCAGCCCACGACGAAGGTCCTCGTCCTGTGCGGCGCCGCCGGGGTCGGCAAGTCCACGACGGCGTACGAGATCTCCCACCAGCTCGGCCGCGCGGACGTCCCGCACGCCGTCATCGACACCGACCAGCTGGACCAGGTGCACCCCTGGCCGCCGCCCGGCCTGGCGCCGAGCGAACTGTCCCGCCGCAACCTGGCCGCGGTCTGGGCGAACCTGGCCGAGGTGGGCCACACCCGGCTGCTCCTGACGGGCGTGTTCGTCACGCTGGAACGGGAGTTGGCGTGGATCGCCGACGCCGTACCGGGCGCCGACATCACCTCCGTACGGCTGACCGCCGACGTACCCACCCTGGAACACCGGGTCCGCCGCCGGGAGATCGGCTCCGAGACGGCCGGCCAACTCGCCCGCACCCTCCGCCAGCACGCCGCGCTCCGGCGCCCGGAGCCGCCGGGCACGACGGTGATCGACACCACCGGCCGGACGGTGGCCGCCGTCGCGGCCGAGGTGGTGCGGGTGTGGCTGGGCGGGGGAGAGGGAGAGGGGTAGTGACAGGGGGTAGGGCGGATCCGCGGGGCCGTACCCGTCAGAGGCCGGCGCGCTCCATGAAGAGGGTCCGCAGGTGGGCCAGGCTCTTCTCGGCCAGGGGGCGCAGGGCCGGGGCGGCGGCGAGGGCGTCGGCGCGCAGCCGGGCCGTGGCGTCGCGGCCGAGGGCGTCCTCGGCCTCGGTGGTGAAGGACGGTTCGGCGAGCCAGTCGTCCTGGAGGGCGGGGGTGACCTCCAGGTGGAACTGGAGGCCCCAGGCGGCCGGTCCGGCACGGAACGCCTGGCATTCGGTCGTCTCGGTACGCGCCAGGACGCGGGTGTCCGCGCCCGGGACGATGCGGTCGCCGTGCCAGTGGAGCACGGCGGGGGCGTCCGCCAGCGGGCCGACGACCGGGTCGTCGCGGTCCACGCCCCGCAGCGGTGCCCAGCCGATCTCGCCGGGGCGGCCCAGCTCGGCGCTCGTGCGTACGGCCAGGCCCTGGGCGCGGGCGAGGAGCTGAGCGCCGAGGCACACGCCCAGCGTCGGTATCCCGGCGCGCAGCGCGTCGGCCAGAAGGTCCCGCTCCAGCTTCAGCGCGGGGTGGCCCGTCAGGTCGTCCGCGTTCATGGGGCCGCCCATGACGACCAGCCCCGCCAGGCCGGACACCGGCGGCAGGGCGTCCGCCGCGGCGCCCGGCGTGTCGATCAGGTTGCGGATGTCGACGTGGAGACCGCTGCCGTCCAGCGCGTCGAGGATCAGTCCGGGCTTCTCGACCTCGATGTGCTGGAGGATCAGGACGGTACGGGCGGACATGGGGCGGTCTCCTCGGGGCGGGGCTGTGGGCCGACCGGGGCGGCAATGGCGTGACGCGCATCTTAACGCGCAGGTCAGGGCGGTGTTCCTGTGTGCGGGCGGGGTTCTCGCGTGCGGGCGGGGCCCTGTGCGGCGGGCGGCCCGAGCGGCCTGGCCGCCGCCGTCCGCGATCTGCCGGCCCCGGCACGGCACGGCTCGTACCGAAGCCGGACTCCGGCTCCGCGCACCCCGCTCACTCTCCGAGAGCTCCCTTGACGGCTGGAGGGGTGCGCTCTACTTTCTTTCTACTTCCGTCAAGCAAAACAAAGATTCCGTAATGCGGAAATTGAATAGCTCGCGCTTCCGCCCCCTCCGGGCCGGAAGCGACCCCGACAGGCCGACGCAGGAGTACTCGATGCCTCGAATGACCGCCGCTCGTGCGGCTGTGGAGATCCTCAAGCGCGAGGGCGTGACCAACGCGTTCGGTGTGCCGGGCGCGGCGATCAACCCGTTCTACGCGGCGCTCCGGGCCGGCGGCGGCATCCACCACACGCTCGCCCGCCACGTCGAGGGCGCCTCCCACATGGCCGAGGGCTACACCAGGGCCCGGCCCGGCAACATCGGCGTCTGCATCGGTACGTCCGGGCCGGCCGGCACCGACATGATCACCGGCCTCTACTCCGCGACCGGCGACTCGATCCCGATCCTGTGCATCACCGGCCAGGCACCGACCGCGGTGATCCACAAGGAGGACTTCCAGGCCGTCGACATCGCCTCGATCGCCGCCCCGGTCACCAAGGCCGCCACCACCGTCCTGGAGGCCGCTCAGGTCCCCGGCGTCTTCCAGCAGGCGTTCCACCTGATGCGCTCGGGCCGTCCCGGGCCGGTCCTGATCGACCTGCCGATCGACGTCCAGATGACGGAGATCGAGTTCGACCCGGAGACGTACGAGCCGCTGCCGGTGCACCGGCCGAAGGCGACGCGCAAGCAGGCCGAGAAGGCCCTCGCCATGCTCAGGGCGGCCGAGCGGCCCCTGATCGTCGCGGGCGGCGGCATCATCAACGCCGACGCCTCCGACCTGCTGGTCGAGTTCGCCGAGCTGACCGGCGTCCCGGTCGTCCCGACCCTGATGGGCTGGGGCAGCATCCCCGACGACCACCGCCTGAACGCCGGCATGGTGGGCCTGCAGACCTCGCACCGCTACGGCAACGCCACCTTCCTGGAGTCGGACTTCGTCCTCGGCATCGGCAACCGCTGGGCCAACCGCCACACCGGCAAACTGGACGTCTACACCCAGGGCCGCACCTTCGTGCACGTCGACATCGAGCCCACCCAGATCGGCAAGATCTTCGCCCCCGACTACGGCATCGCCTCCGACGCCAAGGCCGCGCTGGAACTGTTCATCGAGGTCGCAGAGGAACAGCGGGCCGCGGGCCAACTGCCCGACCGCGGCGAGTGGGCCGCCGAGGCACAGCACCGCCGGGCCACGCTCCAGCGCCGTACGCACTTCGACAACGTGCCGCTCAAGCCTCAGCGGGTGTACGAGGAGATGAACCGCGCGTTCGGCCCCGAGACCCGGTACGTCACCACCATCGGCCTCTCGCAGATCGCCGGCGCCCAGATGCTGCACGTCTACAAGCCGCGCCACTGGATCAACTGCGGCCAGGCCGGGCCGCTGGGCTGGACCATCCCGGCCGCGCTGGGCGTGGCCACCGCCGACCCCGACGGCAGCGTCGTCGCGCTCTCCGGGGACTACGACTTCCAGTTCATGCTGGAGGAACTGGCGGTCGGCGCGCAGCACCGCATCCCGTACGTGCACGTACTGGTCAACAACTCCTACCTGGGCCTGATCCGTCAGGCGCAGCGCAACTTCGACATGGACTACCAGGTCACCCTGGAGTTCGAGAACATCAACACCCCCGAACTCGGCGTCTACGGCGTGGACCACGTCAAGGTCGCCGAGGGGCTGGGCTGCAAGGCGATCCGCGTCACCGAGCCGGACCGGCTGCTGCCCGCCTTCGAGGAGGCCAAGAAGCTGGCCGCCGAGCACCGGGTCCCGGTGGTCGTCGAGGCCATTCTGGAACGGGTCACCAACATCGCGATGAGCGGCACCGACATCGGCAGCGTCAACGAATTCGAGGACCTGGCCACCGAGCCGGGCCACGCGCCGACCGCCGTCGTGCCGATGAGCTGATCCGGGCGGGCGGGGCCCGCCGCCCCCGCCCTGCCGCTTCCGCGCCCCGCGTGGGCCGAAGTCCCGGGGCTCCTTCAGCGGTCCGGCCAGTCGTCGCCCGCGATACGGGCGTGCAAGTGCTCGTCAGAGGAACTCGGCGCTGCCGCCGCGGAGGTCGATGTCCGCGATCCCGGCCAGTCCCACCGCCGCACCGCCCGCCGCGCCCGCCACGGCCCAGATGGCGGACTGTTCGTCGTGCCACCGCTGATGCCAGTGGGCGATCTTGTCCCGGGCACCGTCCGGCGACATCCGCGCGGGCCGGTTCCAGTGGCGGATGTCCGGGTCCTCATGGGCGGCGACCAGTACCTGTGCGTCGGCGGGCCGCCACGGGCGCAACTCGGCGTCCGCGGACAGCGGGAGGGTGGGCTGCTCGCTGTCGCGCAGCCGGCCGGCGGGCACGACGGGAGGGATGGGGGAAGCGACGGGCGGGGTCATGGGTCGGGGCATGCGGGGATCTTGCCAAAGGCCGGGTACGGGCGGCGTATGGCCCGCTGCCCTGCCCCCGACCCCCGGCCCTCGGTCCCGGCTTCCGGTCCCCGGCCCCCTGCCCCGGCTCCTGGTCTCCGGCCCCCGGCTCCCGCTCCCCTGGCCTCCGGTCCCTGGCCTCCGGCCTCCGGCCGTACCTCAGCCGCCCGCTTCCACCCCCGCGGGCCGCCCCAGAACCCGCAGCCCCCGCAGCCGGTTCAGGGCCGCGGCCACCTCGTGGCGGCGCGGCAGCGCGAAGTCCTCGTCGCGGACGGCCAGGAGGCGGTGGGCGCCGTCCTCCAGGTCGGCGTCGAGCAGGTCGAGCGCTTCGGCCAGCGTGCGCCTGCCGTCCACGTACCCGCGCCGCACCATCAGTTCGAGGGCCAGGCCGATGCCCACCACCTGGCGCGCGTCCGCGATCTGCTCGACGGCCCGCAGGTCGACGTCGTGCTCGCCGAAGGTCAGCGCGTCGTCGCCGCGCGCCCGGACACGGGAGCGGCCGCGTACCGACGTGTCGAGCGAGCCGGGGTCCGGGCGGCGGTGCGCGACGCCGGGGAAGGACTCCGCCTCCGCGGTCCGGCCGGTCGGCACCGCCGCGAGCTGCCGCGCCCGCGCGGTGACATCGGACGGCAGGTACGCGTCCATCATGAGCACCTGGTCCGCGACCTCCATGTAGTCGCCGGAGCCGCCCATCACCAGCACGGTGGAGACGCCGTGGTCCCGGTGCAGCGAGCGCACCAGGTCCACGAACGGCGTCAGCGGCTCCCGCTCCTTGGCCACCAGCGCCTGCATCCGCGCGTCGCGGATCATGAGGTTGGTGGCCGCGGTGTCCTCGTCGATGAGCAGTACCCGGGCGCCCGCCTCGACGGCCTCGCAGAGGGCGGCGGCCTGCGAGGTGGAGCCGGAGGCGTTGTCCGTACGGAAGTCGGTGGTGTCCGCGCCGCTCGGCAGATGGTCCACGAAGGCGTGGACGTCCACCCGCTCGACCCGCCGGCCGTCCTCCGAGCGGATCTTGACGGTGTCGGGCCGGGCCACCACCAGTTCGCGGCCGTCGCCGGGCACATGGTCCCAGATGCCGGTCTCCAGGGCGCGCAGCAGTGTCGACTTGCCGTGGAAGCCGCCGCCGACGATCAGGGTGACGCCCTCGCGCACCCCCATGCCGGTGACCGTCCCGGCGTGCGGCAGGTCCACGGAGACCCGTAGCTCCTCGGGCGAGGCGAAGGGGACGACCCCGCCGCCGGTCGCCGGGCGGTCGTCCACGCCGCTGCGCCGGGGCAGCACCGCGCCGTCCGCGACGAACGCCACCAGGCCGAGGCCGGGCAGCGCGGCCCGCAGCGCGTCCGAGTCCTCGACGGTGTCCGCGAAGGCCCGTACGTCGTCGGCGTCCAGGGACGGGTAGCGCAGTGCGCGCTCGGCCACCTCCGGCAGCAGTTCGCACAGGACGTGCTCCGCCGCGTGCCCGTCGATCCGGCGGCCGTGCCCCGGCAGGTCCACGCCCAGCCGCAGCGTCACCGCGCCGTCCCGCGCGTCCACCAGGCAGGAGCTGCGTTCCAGCACCTCCTGGCCGCCCGCGTCCACACGCAGCGACCGGTGGTCCGCCGCCTCGGCGGCCCGCCGGGCCAGATAGCTCGCCAGCGCCCGCCGCCGTACCGGCGACTCCCACAGATCCGCCGGGAATCCGGCCTCCTCGGCCGGTACGCGCAGGGCGACCCGCGCGGGCGGCGCGTACGGGTCGGACTGCCCGCGGATCACCTCCAGGGTGAAGCCGGGCATGGCCCAGGTGCCGAGGAGGGACTTGTACCTGCCGTACGAGGCGCCGTCCATCCGGCGCAGCTCCCCGGCCAGGCCGTCCCGGATCCCCTGCGGGCGTCCGGCCGGCCGCCGGTCGGAGGTACGGCCGTGGCCACGGTCCCGGCCGTATTCGCGGCCTCGGCCGTATCCGTGGCCTCGGTCATGGTGGTCACGGCCTTGAGGGCGTCGCACAGCGCCTGCACCTTTCGCATCGCGTCATCCGGTCGCCGGTCGATCACCGGCCCGACGGCCGACGATACCCAGACGGACGGCGTACCGTCGCACGCCGATGGTGTGCCGCTTTCCGCACCGCCCCGTGTTGCGCGCCCTGCGCCACGCCCGTGCCGCCCGTGCTGTGTGAAGGGCGGGGCTCTGGGCGGCCCCGCCCTTCCGTACCCGTATCCCGCCCGCTCCGTCAGTACACGGTGAACGGGAACAGCCGCCGGGTTTCGTCCGCCCGCGCGTCCCGGCCGCCACCCGTGCGTACCGGCCGCACGCCGACCAGCGTGGCTTCACCGCACGCGCAGATCACGGACGTGGCGATCCGCAGCCGGCCGGAGCAGTCGACGACCGGGGTGGTGAAGGTGCGCGGCTCCGGCGCACCGCACCGGCGGCACACCGCCGCCTCCGGCGATCCGCTCACCGTCCCCACCTCGCTCCGCCCGCCGCGGCGGCCGGCGTCAGGGCCGACGCCGCGAGCAGGACCCAGAGGGCCTCCGGCGGGAGGGGGAAACCGGAAGGGGCGGGCGTCACCAGCGTGACGCCCACGATGAGCACCGCCAGGAAGGCGGCGCCCGTACAGCGAAGGGCTATCCTGCAATGGACGAACATGAGGTCTCCTTGTGCGTGACGTGCATGGGGTCTCGTGAGGTCGGCAGAAGGCCGTTCCCTGCTTCCCGCCAGAAGCACCAGGGAGCGGCCTCCGCGTTTTCCTGCGGGGTGCGGGTTGCTCCCGGGCTCCCGCCCCCGTCCGGCCGCGGTCACCGGTCAGTTCACATGGCGTGCTCCTTCCGTCCCGTCGGGGCCGTGCGTGGTGGCGCGGCCCGTAACCGCAGTCTCGGCCCCGCGCTCACCTGCGCCCATGCCTGGGCGACGGGCGGCGGAATTCATGAGCAGCACGACGGCGTGCACGGACACTGGCGAACACCCGTGACACGGGCGGACAATGACGGACGGCCACGGAACATCTGTGTCACCGCGTCCGTGCCACCGCCGTCACCGCGCTCCCGGGGGGATGAACCATTGACCGGCCGGCCCCCGTCCTCGCCCGCACCGCAACCCGTACCGGAACCCGTGGCGGCGTTCGCCGAGCAACTGCGTGAACTGCGCCTGCGCTGCTTCGAGCCCACGGAGGCCCGCCTCGCCCTCCAGATGAAGTGCGGACGCAGCTCGGTGTCCGCGATGCTCAACGGCCGCCGCTTTCCCAGCTGGGAGCTGACCTGCGCCTTCGTGACCGCGTGCGGGGAGGAGCCGGCGGACTGGCTGGACCGGTGGCGGAACGCGAAGCGCCGCCTGGACGCGCTGCGCAGGGAGCCGGACGGCCGCGCCGGGGCGGTGCGCCCGGCCGCGCTGCCGGACGTCGGGGGCGACGCGCTGCTCGCCGCGACCTGGTACCGCAGCAATCCCGAGTTCTACTCCGCCGCGGCGCGCAGCGTCCGGTCGGCGCGGTCGGAGATCCGGGTCACCTACACCCGCCGCTACCCGCCCGACCAGTACACGACCAAGGCGTCCGCCGACTACTTCGCGGACATCCTGGCCTGGGCCCGCGAGGACACCGAGGACCAGCGCAGCGTCCGCCGCATCATCGGCATCCCGGAGACGGACGGCGTGCCCGACAAGGACGTCCTCGCCTGGGCCCGGCGGCACCGCGCGGAGACCGACGACATCCTCAACTACGAGGCCAGTGTGCTGCGGTGGACGGCCGCCGCGGACGGCCTGAACATGGCCCTGATCGACGACAGCGTCGTCTTCCTGGCCTTCTCCGGCGGCGCCCGCCAGAAGCTGAACGGCTTCAGCGTCCAGGACCGCACCTACATGTCCTACTTCGCCGCCTACTTCGAACAGCTGTGGACCCCGCTCCAGCCGCTGGGCGCCTATCTGGACGCGACGGCCGGCTCCTGAACGCCGGCGCGCCCGGCCGCCGCAGTGCGTGACGTGTGCGGCGTGCGGGTGCTCAGGCGTCGTAATGCTGTACGCGGTCGCCGTGGCCGCGGTCCAGCAGGGCGGGCAGCCGGGTGCGGATCTCCGCGGTGATCGCGGGGACGTCTAGGGTCAGCAGGCGGCGGTCGCGCATGAGGACGCGGCCGTCGACCACGGTGGTGCGCACATCGCCGGAGCGGACGCTGTGCACCAGCGCGGTGGCCAGGTCGTGCACCGGCTGGACGTGCGGCCCGGTGAGGTCCACCAGCACGATGTCCGCCCGGTGCCCCGGCGCGATCCGCCCCACCCGCCCGTCCAGGCCGAGTGCGCGGGCGCTCTGCGTCGTCGCGTGGTCGAGCGCCTGGCGGGCGGTCAGCCACCGCGGGTCCCGTTCCGCCGCCTTCTGGACGAGGGCGGTGAGGGTCATGCTCTCCCAGACGTCCAGGGTGTTGTTCGACGCGGCACCGTCCGTCGCCAGGCCGACCGGGACGCCGATCGAACGCAGCAGCCGTACGGGCGTCGTGTCCCACGCGAACTTCAGATAGCCCCTGGGGGCGGTGGCGACGCCGACGCGCGCGGTGGCGCGGCCGAGGACCGGGAGGTCCCGCTCCAGGATGCCGGTGCCGTGGGCGATCAGCACGTCCACGTCCAGCAGACCGGCGCGGTGCAGCGTCTCGACGGGCGTGCGGCCGCGGCGGGCGAGGCTGTGTTCGGTCTGTTCGCGGTTCTCGGCCGCGTGGAGGTGGACCGGCAGGCCGTGCTCGTCGGCGAGTCCGGCGGTCGCGCGCAGGTCCGCGTCGGAGACGGTGTACGGCGCGTGCGGCGCGAGCGAGGTGGTGATCCGGCCGCCGGCGCCGCCGCGGTGGCGCAGCGCGAAGTCCAGGGAGCGTTCGCGGCCCGCCGGGCCCATCGAGGAGAAGTACGCCCAGCCGAGGTTCGCCCGCAGCCCGCTCACCTCCACGGCGTGTGCCACCTCGTCCATCGCGAAGTAGTGGTCGGCGAACGTGGTGACGCCGCAGCGGATCAGCTCGGCGCAGGCGAGCAGCGCGCCGAGCCGCACGTCGTGGTCGGTGAGGTTGGTCTCGGCCGGCCAGATCCGCTCGTTGAACCACTCCTCGGTGGGCAGGTCCTCGGCGCTGCCCCGGAAGAGCACCATCGGCGCGTGGGTATGGCAGTTGACCAGGCCGGGCACGACGGCCTGGCCGCGGGCGTCGAGGCGTTCGGCGGCGGGCAGGTCCGCCACCGCCGCGGCCGTGGTGACCGCGTCGATGCGGCCGTCCCGTACGACGACCGCGGCGTCCTCGGCGAAGCCGATGCCGTCGTGGTCGTCGTGGACGAGTACGGTGCCGCCCTCGATCACCAGGTCGGCGGCGTCGGGGCGGGCGGGGGTGTGCGCGGTGCGGTCGGACACGGTGGCTCCCTGGGGTGGGGCGGTGTGCCACGACCATGGCACGGGAGGGGCGCGGGTGGGGGAGGGGCGTGGCAACCGGCCGTCCGGCCCCGCGCCTGCCGCGCCCCTCGGCGCCCCTGCGCCTACCGCGCGTCGGCCGGGGCCAGTACGTCGTCCGCGAACCGCGGAACCTCCGCGTTCTCGTTCTGCCCGCCGTTCTTCTCGCGGATCCACTTGCCGGCCAGGGCGGGGATCCACGCCGAGAACTCGCTCTGCGTCAGGTCGCCCGGGACCTCGCCGCCCAGCTTGTTGATGTCGGCGGCGGGCAGGCCGCCGGGCGCGTCGAGGCGTTCGCCCGGGGCGTCCTTCATCGTCGCGTCCCAGACCTGGAGGGCGAAGGTGGTGCAGTTGCGGGCGGACGTGCCCGCCCAGCCACCGGTGAGGACGAAATTCCAGCTCGGCAGGAGCGTGTATTTCTCGTTGAGTTCCGCCCGCCGGCCGATTTCCTGGCGGAAAGCCTTCTGCTGTGCGCCGGTCAGCTTCTTGCAGCGTGCGGCGCGCGGGGAATAGGCCTGGCCCTGGTCCTGCTTGCGGCTCGGCCGGTCCCATTCGACGAGCGGCTTGCCCGGGACGTTGATGTCGTAGCCGGTGTAATTGACGGACATGCCGTCGACCGGCGAGCCGTCGCCGTTGGTGCCGTCCGGGTCGTTCGGCTGGAACGAATAGGTGTCGTAGCGGGCCTCTTCGCCCCCGTCGAGTTTCCGGTGCAGCGCGCCGCCGGAATTGAAGTGCACGAGCCAGCTGTGGCCGAAGACGTGCTGGCTCACGTTCAGTTCGTACAGCAGCTTGTTCATCTGCTCGGCGTAGGACAGCTTCCCGTACTTGCGCTGGAAGTCCTCGCTCTTCCACAGCGCGTGGGCCCGCTTGGCGACGTCCCAGACGTACCCGCCGGTGGTGCGGTCGGTGATCTCGGTGCTGTAGATGCACAGCACGTTGTCCGTCGCGCGGGCACCGGACGGCGGCGGACCGCCCGCGGCCTGGGCGGCGGGCGCCTGGAGCAGCCCCACGAACAGGGCCGTCGCGACGGCCGGGGCGAGCATGGCGGGCTTGCGTAATGTCATGACGTGCGGAGATTTCCCTTCGGTCGGCCGGCGGCCAGGACGCGCCGCCGGCCCGGCGTACCAAGATCATTTCGCCGTACGGTCCGCGCACCAAGGGCGGAAAGTCCTGACGGGGCGGGACTTTCGCCCCCTGGTCGCGGTGGGGCCCACGGGGGCGCGTGATCAACTGGACCGGTCCGGGCGGGAGGCGGGCCTCCCGGCCGGCGGCATGGCCGACGACGTTCCCACCGGGAGAGTGATCCGTGATGAGCAGCAGCATCAGCTACGAGGACGTGCGGGCGGCGGCCGGCCGGATCGCCGGGGACGTGCGCCCGGTGACCGTCGCGGCGGTCGACCCGGGCACCTTCGGGCCCGCCGAGGGCTGGCTCGCCTACGAGTTCACCCAGCACACCGGATCGTTCAAGGCCCGCGGCGCGGCGAACTTCATCGCGGCGCACCGCGCGGCCGGCGCCGTGCCCGAGGCCGGCGTGGTCATCGCCTCCGGCGGCAACGCCGGGCTGGCCTGCGCCTGGGCCGCGGCCCGGCACGGCATCCGGGCGACCGTGTTCGTGCCGGAGACCGCGCCGCCGGTCAAGGTCGCCAGACTGCGGCTGCTCGGCGCCGACGTGCGCCGGGTGGGCACCGAGTACGCCGCCGCCCTGGAGGCGTCCCGCGAGCATGTGGCGCGGACCGGGGCGCTGGAGTCGCACGCGTACGACCACCCGCTGATCGCGGCCGGCGCCGGCACCCTGCTGGAGGAGATCCGCGCCGCGCTGCCCGGCCTGGACACGGTGGTGGTCGCGGTCGGCGGCGGTGGTCTGTTCAGCGGGGTCGCGGCGGCCGCGCACCACCACGGCGTACGGGTCGTGGCCGTCGAACCGGAGAACTGCCGGGCGCTGAACGCGGCGATCGAGGCGGGCCGGGTGGTCGACGTACCGGTGCGCTCCGTCGCCGCAGACTCGCTGGGCGCCCGCCGCGCCACCGGAATGGCCCTGGACTGGGCCCGGCGCGCCGACGTGGTCTCGGTGCTCGTACCGGACGAGGCGATCCTCGACGCGCGCCGCGCGCTGTGGGACGACCGCAAACTGGCGGTCGAGCACGGCACGGCGGCCGCCTACGCCGCGCTCCGCTCGGGCGCGTACCGGCCCGCGCCGGGGGAGCGGGTGTGTGTCGTCGTGTGCGGCGCGAACACCGACCCGTCGGACCTCGTACGCCCCGGAGAGTGACCCCGGCAGCACGCTTTGGCGCACGCGTTCGACGCACGCGTGACCGCCGGACCGGGGGCCGGCCCGCCGCCCGGCCCCCGGCGCCGCTCCGCGCTCCCCCCGGAATTCCGCCGGTGAGCCGCGCGTGAGCGGCCGTGCGGGCGGTCCGCGCACCGTGCTCCGTCCCCGTCAGCGCACACCCGTGCAAAGAGATTTGCCGACGAACCGATACACCCGTCATGTGCGCTCGTTGGCCCTGTATGGCGCGTGAGGTGCGACCGGTCGGGTGGCCCCGCCACCGGCCCGGCCGCCGTGAAGACCAGCACCTTCGTCAGGAGACGGCAAGCATGAACAGGAAGCCAGGCAACCGCGGCCGCCGGATGCCGCTGACCGTCGCGCAGACGGGGATGTGGTTCTCCCAGGAGCTGGACACGGAGAACCCGATCTACCGTGCCGCCGAGTACGTGGACATCCACGGCCCGGTCGACCTGGCCCTGCTCGACGCCGCGGTGCGCCACACCGTGGCCGGCGTCGACACCGTACGGGTCCGCTTCGAGACCGACGCGGACGGCGGTGTGTGGCAGGTGCCCGATCTGGCGGACGACTGGGCGCTGCCCGTCGTGGACCTGCGGGGCCCGGGCGACCCGTGGGCCCGGGCCGAGGAATGGATGTGGGCCGACCTGCGCGAGCCCGTCGACCTGCGCCGCTCCCCGCTGTTCAGCTTCGCGGTGCTGCGGCTGCCGGACGACCACTGCGTGCTGTACATGGCCCTGCACCACATCGTCCTGGACGGCTACGGCTTCTCCCTCTTCATCCAGCGCATCGCCGAGGTCTACACCGCGCTGGAGGAGGGCCGGGACATTCCCCCCTGCCGGCTGAACACGCTGGCGGAACTGCTGGCCGACGAGGCCGCGTACCACGCCTCCGAACGGTTCACCCGCGACCGCGCGTTCTGGGCCGAGCGGTTCGCCGGCCGGGCCACCGACACCGATCTCGCGAGCCGCCTGGCCACCGTCCCGCACCGCTTCGTCCGCGAGACCGCCCACCTGCCCGCGCCCGCCGCCGACGGGCTGCGCTCGCTGGCCCGGCAGACCCGGTCCGGGCTGCCCGTCGTCGCGATGGCGGCCCTCGCGCTGTACGTGCACCGGATGAGCGGCAACCCCGATGTGACGCTGGACCTGACCGTCACCGGCCGGGTCGGCGCCGTGGCCCGCAACGCGCCGTCCATGCTCGCCAACGTGCTGCCGCTGCACGTCGAGCTGGGCCCGTACACGACCGTACGGGAACTGGTGCGCCACACCTCCGAGCGGGCCCGCGGACTGCTGCGCCACCAGCGCTACCCGTCGCCGTACCTCGTCCAGGAGCTGGGCGCCGCGCACACCGGCGGCCCCCTCGGCGACTGGGGCATCAACATCATGAGCTACGACCCGGAGCTGAGCTTCGGGCGGCACCCGGCCACCTTGCACAACCTCTCCAACGGGCCGGTCACCGGCCTCGGCGTCAACGTCTACGAGCGCACCGACGACGGCCGCCTGCGCATCGACTTCCAGGCCGACCCGGGCCTCTACGACGCCGAGATCACCGCCGCCCACCAGCGCCGCTTCCTGGCCCTGCTCGACACGCTCGCCGCGGTCGACCCCGGGCAGCCCGTCGGCGGCATCGACCTGCTGCCGGCCGCCGAGCGCCGCCGGGTGACCACCGGCTGGAACGACACCGCCCGTACCGTCCCGGTCACCACCCTGCCCGACCTGTTCCAGGAACAGGCCCGCCGCACACCCGACGCCACCGCGCTCGTCTGCGGCGCCACCACCTGGACCTACGCCGAACTGAACGCCCGCGCCAACCGGCTGGCGCACGCGCTGATCGCACGCGGCGCCGGGCCCGAGACGTTCGTGGCGCTGGCGCTGCCGCGGACGGCCGAGCACATCGCGGGCCTGCTGGCGGTGCTCAAGACCGGCGCCGCGTATGTGCCGGTCGACCCGGAGCTGCCCGCCGAGCGGATCCGCTTCCTGCTCGCCGACACCCGCCCCCGGTGCGTCCTCACCACGACGGCGGCCGGCGGGCGCCTGCCGGACACCGCCGCCGCGCTGTGCCTCGACGACCCCGCCATCGGGCGGGACCTGGCGAACCGGCCGGTCACCGACCCCACCGACGCCGACCGGCGGAGCCCGCTGACGCCCGGCCACCCGGCCTATGTGAGCTACACCTCCGGGTCCACCGGGCAGCCCAAGGGCGTCGTCGTCGAACACCGGCAGCTGACGAACCTCTTCTTCGACCACAAGGCCGAACTGATCGACCCGGAGACGGCCGCGGCCCGGCGCCGCCTGCGGGTCGCCCTGACCGCCGCGTTCTCCTTCGACACCGCCTGGGAGGGCCCGCTGTTCCTGGCCGCCGGCCACGAACTCCACCTGGTCGAGGACGCCGTACGCCTCGACCCGGCCGCCCTCGTCGCCTACATCGCCGACCGGCGCATCGACTTCCTCGACCTCACCCCCACCTACCTCCACCAGCTCCTCGCCGCCGGGCTGTTCACCGGCGAGCGGCACCGGCCGCGCATCCTCATGGTGGGCGGCGAGGCCGTCGACACCGCCCTGTGGGAGAAGCTGCGCACGCTGCCCGGCACCACGGCGTACAACTACTACGGGCCGACCGAGTGCACCGTCGACGCGGTCTACTGCCGCATCGCCGACCAGGACGGACCGCCCGTCATCGGGCGCCCCGGGCGCAACGTCCAGGCGTACGTCCTCGACGCCGCCCTCAACCCGGTGCCGCCCGGCGTGCCCGGCGAGCTCTACCTGGCCGGCGACCAGATCGCGCGCGGCTACCTCGGCCGGCCGGCGCTCACCGCGGAGCGGTTCGTCGCCAACCCGTTCGCCCACGCGGGCAGCGGATCGGCCGGCGGCACCTGCGGTGACCCCGGCGTGCCCTGCACCTGCGGCGCGCCGGGCTCACGCATGTACCGCACCGGCGACCGGGCGCGCTGGACACCCGACGGCATCCTCGAATACCTCGGCCGCGCCGACGGGCAGGTCAAGGTGCGCGGCTTCCGCATCGAGCCCGGCGAGATCGAGACGGCCCTGGCCCGGCACCCCGGCGTCGCCCACGCGGTGGTCACCGTACGGGAGGACACCCCCGGCGACCGCCGCCTGGCCGCCTACGTGGTCCCCGGCGGGGCCCCCGGCCGCACCGCGCCCGCCCGCATCCCCGCCTCACGGCGCGCCGACGGCCGTACGCCCCCCGTGCCCGCGCCGGTCGACGCCGAGACCCTGCGCGCCTGGGCCGCCGCCCGCCTGCCCGAATACATGGTCCCCAGCGCCTTCGTCCTCCTGGACCAGCTGCCGCTGACCTCGAACGGCAAGCTCGACCGCGCCGCGCTGCCCGCCCCCGAGGCCCCCGCCGCCCGCAACGGCCGGGCCCCGCGCGGCGCCCGAGAGAAGGTGCTGTGCTCGCTGTTCGCCGAAGTGCTCGGGGTACGGCAGGTCGGCATCGACGACGACTTCTTCGCCCTCGGCGGGCATTCCCTGCTGGCGGCCAAGCTCATCAGCCGTATCCGTTCCGCCCTGGGCGCCGAACTCTCCATCCGCGCGCTCTTCGAAGCGCCGACCGTCGCCGAGCTCGTCGAGGCGCTGGAGACCGGCGGCGCGACGGACGGCTTCGAGGTGTTGCTGCCGCTGCGCTCCCAGGGCACCCGGCCCCCGCTGTTCTGCGTCCACCCCTCCGGCGGCCTCAGCTGGTGCTACGCGGGGCTGCTGCGCCACCTGAGCCCGGACGTGCCGGTGTACGGACTCCAGGCGCGCGGTCTGGCACAGCGGACGGCGCTGCCCGCCACGTTCGAGGACATGGTCGCCGACTACGTCGCCCAGATCCGCGCCGTCCAGCCCACCGGCCCCTACCACCTGCTGGGCTGGTCCCTCGGCGGTGCGCTGGCCCACGCCATCGCCGTCCGGCTCCAGGCCGGGGACGAGCGGGTGGCGCTGCTGGCCATGCTCGACTCGCGCCCCATCGACCCGCACGGAGCGGCCGGCACCGCCGTGACGGAACACGACATCCTCGCGCTCCTCCTGGAGGCGGCGGGCCACGATCCGGACCGGTTCCCGCGCCCGCTGACGGTCCCCGGCGTGGCAGCGGTGCTACGGGGGCAGAACGGCGGCGGCGCACTGCTCGACGCGCTCAAGGAGCACCCCGCACTCGGCGAGGACCGCCTCACCGCCGTCACCGAGGTGTTCACCAACTCGGTCAAGCTGCTGCCGACCTTCTCCGAGGGCGTCTTCGACGGTGACCTCCTCTACTTCCACGCCACCGAGGACAAGCCCGCCCACGCCCCCACCGCCGACTCCTGGCGGCATCTGGTCACCGGGCACATCGAGAACCACGACATCGGCTGCACGCATCACGCGATGACCCAGCCGGGGCCGTTGGCGCGGGTCGGCCGGGTGGTGGGGGCGCGCTTGGAGGCGGGGGTGGGGACGCGTCGGTGACCCGGCGGAGCCGCACCCGGGAGGACGCGGGCGCGGCCCGCGGGATCGCTCAGCGGCAGGACCAGACGGTCGGCATGTCCTTGCCGCCGGGGAACTTCCAGCTCCGGCCGGCGACCGTGCCGGCGCCGTCCACGCCTGCGACGGTGACCCAGTTCCGGTATCCGGGGCCGGTCAGGTTGCCGAATGCGGTGAACTTCCCGTTCTTCCACAGGGCGGCGCGCTCGCCTTGTACGGGATCCGCGCCGTAAGAGACCGTGCCCGCGTATCCGCCGCTTCCGTCGGCCGCGATCACCTCGCCGGTGAGCGCGCCGGCGGGCAGCGGGAGGGTGGCCGGTGTCCACACGCAGGCTTGTGGCGCAGCGGCGGCGGTGGAGGGCGCCACGGTGCCGGCCATCGTCGCGACCAGCGCCGCCGAAAGCAGGACGCGAGCGACACCATTCGTACGTCTCATACTTCTCCCCGGTCCGTGCGCGGTACGGAAAGCCCGGAATTCCGCCGACGACGAAAGGCGCCGGGGCAGGGGCATGCCGGCCCCGGTGCCTCGCCGATGTGGTGGACCCCGTCGCTGTTGCCGCACCAGGGTGAGGCGGAACTCCGGCCGGGGCCAACGCCTTTCGTTCCTGCGTTGATGTGGCGAGCGGCACCTGGGCGAACGACATCCGTACCAGCTGTACTACGGGCTGAGCCGGTCATCAGGCTCCGGGGAACGACACCCCGTACCGTTCCGCCAACCCGGCCACCGCCTCCGCCACCCCCGCGCGAAGCTCCGGCGGTCCCAGCACCTCGGCCTCGGTGCCGAGTCTGAGGAGGTCGCCGACGGCCACCGCCGCGGTCTCGACCGGGAGATCGACCTCCGTCCAGCCCTCGTGGTCCGGTGGTCCGGCGGTTTCGAGGGCCTGGGTGCCTGCCGCGCCGAACTGCATGGGGAGCAGGCGCCGGGCGCGGGGGGAGATGCGCAGGCGGGCCGTGCCCTGATGGAGCTTGGATTCCAGGCGGCGGGAGGAGTCCGTCCAGTAGGCGGCCAGGTCGAAGGCGGGTGGCCGGTCGAAGGAGATGTCCGTCGCCTCGGCGGACAGGAGGCGGGAGACGCGGTAGGTGCGGGGGCCGGGCGGGCCGTTGTCGGGCGGGACGGCCGGGGCGGCGACCGCGTACCAGATGCCGCTTTTGAGGACGAGGCCGAGCGGGTGCAGATCCCGTTCCGCCACGGTGTCGCCCCAGGCCCGGTAGCGGACGCGCAGGGTGCGCTGTTCCCCCACGGCGCGTGCCACGGACGCCAGGTGGGGGACCGGGTCGGTGTCCCGGAACCAGGCGGGGGCGTCCAGGTGGAAGCGGTCCTGGAGGCGGCGGGCCCGGTCCGCCGGGCCGGGCGGGAGCGCGGCCTGGAGTTTGAGCTGGGCGGTCGCCAGGACCGCGCCCAGGCCCAGTTCGCGGGCGGCGTCCGGCACGCCCGCGAGGAACAGGGACTCCGCCTCGGCGTCGGACAGTCCGGTCAGGCGGGTGCGGTAGCCGTCCATGAGCGAGTAGCCGCCGTCCGGGCCGCGTTCGGAGCGGACCGGCACGCCCGCGGCGCCGAGGGCTTCGACGTCCCGGTAGACCGTGCGCGGCGACACCTCCAGTTCGGCGGCCAGTTCGGTGGCGGTCATCCGGCCGCGGTTCTGGAGCAGCAGCAGGAGGGAGAGCAGACGGTCGGCACGCATGCGGTCATTGTCGCGCCGTACCTGACAGAAGGTGTCAGGTACGGGCGTCAGACTGTGACCGACCGCCGCGCGGACCGACCACGTCGCGCCGTGCCACCGACCGGAAGGATCACCATGTCCCCGCAGAACAGCGCCGCCCGTACGCGGCTCACCGGCCACTTCACCTATGCCGACTGGCAGGAACGCGCCCTCGGGAACCGCCCGGACGGCACCTGCCCGCGCCTCGCGCACGCCGCCGTCGTCAACGCCTTCTCCGGCGGCATCGAGGCGGCGGGAACGACCTGCGAGTACACCATCGTCTATGTCACCGGGAAGACCGGCACGTTCACCGGCATGGAACTGCTGGACGGCAGCGTGGACGGGCGCCGGGGCACGTTCGTCGTGGAGGAGCGCGGCTCGTTCGACGAGCGGGGGAGCGTGCGCTGCGCCTTCGAGGTCGTGCCGGGCTCGGGCACCGGGGACCTGGCCGGGCTGCGCGGCACCGGCGCGTTCACGCACGAGCCCGGGCAGACGGCCGTCCCGTACACCTTCGACTACGACTTCGGCTGAGCGGCCGGCATCCGTCGTACGACGGGGGCGAGCGCGGCGCCCACGAGGGTGGCCGAGGCGATGGCGCCGAGCGTGATGCCCCAGGCCACCGGGCCCATCGGGGTGCAGCCGAAGAACCGGCTGACGCCCGGCGTCTGGATGACCGCCGCCAGCACCGCGGCCGACCCCAGGCCCGCGACCAGCACCCTGCGGTCCGGTCCGCCGATGAGCACCGTCTGGGCGAGCTGGGTGCCGACCACCGCGGCCAGCGCGACGGTGCCCGCGCGGCGGCGCCGGCCGGTGAGCCGGGCCGCGCCCCAGGCCAGCGTCGCGCCGAGGGTCGTGGTGAAGCCGCGCAGCAGCAGTTCCCGGGTGAGCGCGGTGCCCAGGGAGCGGTCGGGGCCCTCGCGCAGCAGGCGCTCGCCGCCGTCGCCGGACGGTTCGCGGACCGCGATGGCCAGCGCCGGTGCCAGGTCGGTGAGCAGGTTGACCAGCATGATCTGCCGGGCGGTCAGCGGGGCGCGGCCGGTGAGCGCCGCGGCGAGCACGCTGAAGCCGATCTCGCCGAGGTTGCCGCCGATCAGGACGGCCAGCGCGGCGCGGACCGAGGTCCACATCGCCCGGCCCTCCATCAGCGCGGCGATGATCGTCTCCAGCCGGTCGTCGCCGACCACGAGGTCGGCGGCGGCGGTGGCGGCCGGGGTGCCCCGGTGGCCCAGCGCGATGCCGATGTCCGCGAGCCGGATGGCGGGCGCGTCGTTGGCGCCGTCGCCGGTCATCGCCACCACCCGGCCGATGCGCTGGTACGCCTGCACGATGCGGACCTTGTGGTGCGGGCTGCACCGGGCGATCACATCGACCCGGGGCAGCAGCGCGTCGAGCGCTTCATCGTCCAGGTCGTCCAGGTCGGCGGCGCTGCACACACGCTGGGAAGCGCCGTTGCTGATGGTGGAGGCGATCGCGTCGGCGGTGGCCGGGTGGTCCCCGGTGAGCATGACGATCTGCACCCCGGCCGCGCGCAGCCGTTCGGCGGCGGGCGGCGCTCCGGCCCGTACGGGATCGGACAGGGTGAGGAAGCCGAGCAGCACGAGCCCGCCCACGGCCTCCTCGGCGAGCGGTTCGCCGGGCTCCATCGGGCGTTCGGCCACCGCCAGGACCCGGCGGCCCGCGCCGGCCAGTTCCTCGGCGGTCGCGGTGAGCCGGGCGCGTTCCCCGTCGTCGAGCGGGCGGTCGGCACCGCTGCCGGTACGGCGCCGGGCGCAGCGTTCCAGGACGTTCTCGGGCGCGCCCTTCACGCTGAGCAGCGCGCCGCGCGAGGACCGTCCGGTGGTGGCGTGGTAGGCGCGGGACGGCTCGAACGGCAGGTCGTCGGTACGGTGCCAGCCGGGCGCCCCGTCCTGGACGGTGACGTGCCGCCGGCGGGCCCCGGACACCACCGCCCGGTCGGTCTGGTGCGCCAGCGGTCCCGCGGAGTGCTCGGAGGGGGTGGCGCGCAGGGCCGCGGCCAGGATGTCCCTGCGCGTGTCGTCCAACCGGCGGGCGGGCAGCGCCCGTTCACCGTCGCTGACCTCCGCGAGTTCCAGGGTGCCTTCGGTGAGGGTGCCGGTCTTGTCGAAGCACAGCACGTCGGCGCGGCCGAGCGCCTCGATCGTACGGGGATTGCGCACCAGCGCCCCGTGCTCGGCGAGGCGCCGGGCGGCGGCGAGTTGGGCCGCGCTGACCAGGAACGGCAGCCCTTCGGGGACGGAGGCGACCGCCAGGTTCACCGCCGAGGCCAGGGTGTGGTGCAGGCGCCTGCCGTGCAGCAGCCCGGCACCGGCCACGGCGGCGGCCGAGCCGAGCGCGATCGGCAGGCTCGCCTTGGTCAGTGACGCGAGCCGTTTCTCCACCCCGGCCGTGGGGGCGGCCTGCCGCGCGGTGGCCAGGTTGCGTCCGACTTCCGTGGCCGCGCCGGTGGCGACGACCACGGCCGTGGCCCGGCCCGCGGCCACCGTCGTCCCCTCGTACAGCATCGAGCGCCGGTCCGCGAGCTGCGCCGCCACGACCGGCGCGGGGTCCTTGGCGACCGGCAGGGACTCGCCGGTCAGCGACGATTCGTCCAGCTCCAGACCCTCGGCCGTCAGCAGGCGGCAGTCGGCCGGGACCACGTCCTCGGTGCCCAGTACGACGACGTCCCCGGGGACCAGCTCACCGGCGGTGACCTGCCGCTCGTCGCCGTCCCGCCGGACCCGCGCGCCGATCGCGGAGGCCTCGAACAGCTCGGCCAGGGCCCGTTCCGTACGCACCCGCTGGACGCCGCCGACCAGCGCCGACGTGCCGGTGATGGCGGCCACGAGCACCGCGTCGGTGCGCGAGCCGACGGCGGCGGACAGCGCGGCGCCCGCCGCGAGCACCGGGGTGAGCGGGTTGGCCAGCTCCTCGACGAACGCGGTGCCCAGGCCGGTGCGCCGGGGGCCGCCGGTGCGCCGCGCGGGCGACGCGCGTCCCGCGGCCTCGCGCGACGACAGGCCGTCCGGCGTCGCCTTCAGACGCCGCAGCACCTGGGACACCGGCATCAGGTGCCACGGCGTGCTCTGCGCCGCCGGCAGCGGCGGCCGGGCCAGCAACTGCCGGGCACGCCAGGCGCCGAGGCAGAAGGCCGCCGACCCGGCGGCGTGCCCGGCGGCCGAAGCGCGGCGGGTGGCACGGAACGCGCGGGCCTGCACGGCGGCCACCGCCCCCACCCCGCTGCCGCCCGCGGCCAGCATCGCGCTCTCCCGGTCCACCTGCGCCGCCACCGCCACCGCGTCCACGATCAGCCCGGCCGTACTCAGATCGCCGCCGACCAGCAGGTGCGCGCCCCAGGGCGGCGCCTTTCCCTTGCGGTGCACGCCGATGCCGCAGTCGGCGGCGCCCAGGGCGCGGCGGTTGCCCGAGACGAGCAGCACGACCGCGCCGTTGCCCTGGAGTTCCCGTACGGACGCCACCAGCCGCTTGCCGCCCGGCAGGATGGCGTCGGCGTACCCGCACTTCGCTTCCGGGCGGCCGGAGGCCAGCACGACCCGCGCCCCGGCGCGGCGCGCGGCGGCCGCCACGGCCTGCGCGCCCGGCGCGGTCTGTGCCGCCAGCGCCGCGATGGCCTGCGCGTGCCCGTTCCGCGCCAGGCCCAGCAGGTGGTCGTGGCCCTTCTTCCGCAACCGGTGCGCGGCGTCACCGGCCGCGCCGTCATGGCCGCCGTCCGTCCGGCCGGGCAGGTCCGCCACCGGGCCGAGCACCCAGCCGTCCGCCGACCGGCGGGTCTCCAGGGGCTCGTCGGCGTCGAACAGCCCGAAGAGCCGGGCCGTGGTCTCGTCCGGGTCCGCGTCCCCGATCAGCTCCAGGTCGGCCAGGTCGTACCGGTCGCCGCGCAGCGCCGTCTCGTCCAGCACCACGCAGTCCACCTGACCGAGCCGGCGCAGCACGCCCCGGTCCATGGCCACCACGCCCCGCAGCGCCAGGAACCGGCCCAGGTACGTGGCGAACCCCTCCCGCCCGGCCTCCGGCGCCTTCGGCATGCCCGCCAGCGCCACGGCCAGCCCGCGGCGCGGCCCGGCGAACGGCACGGCCGCCGCCCCGGCCGCCATCCCGGCGACCAGCGACCGCTCGGTGTAGCGGTCCAGCGAGCCCTTCGGCACCGGCACCGGGCGCTCCACCACGATCGGCTCCGCGGCGGCGTCCTCCGGTCCGCGCACCAGCCGCGGCTCCATCGCCTCCCAGGCGTTCTTGTACGCACCGGCCTCCCGCCACTGGGCGACCCGCTGCACCACGTCCAGCATCAGCCCGCCGCCCCGGGTGGCAACGCCCTGCGCCAGCGCGCTGACCGCCGGCAGCAGCGACTCGGCCTGCGCCGGACCGGCCAGGCCCCGCGCCACCCAGGCCCGCAGCCGGGGGTGGTGCTCGAACACGCCCGCCAGCGATCCCACCTCGGCGGGCAGCGGGGCCCACGGGGTCAGGCGGACCAGCGTCGCGATGCCCAGCCCGACCGTGTCGGCGGCCAGCCCCGTCATCGACTGGCGGGTCCGCGGGCCCTCGCAGGGGTGGTGCGGCTCCTGGCACCACGCCCCGTGCTCGTCGCACTCCGCGGCCGTCCGCGCTTCCCCGTCCGCGCCGCCCGCCTCGGCCTCCGCCACCAGCGCGACCAGCTCCCGCTGCCGTGGCGCGCCCGGTCCCAGCGCGACGACCACCCGCCCGGACGGGCCGTTCACCCGCGCCCACTCCACCCCCGGCTGCCGCTCCAGCACCCGCTCGACCCGCCGCGCGACCCGCTCCCCGGCGGCCGTGCGCACCCCGTGCACCGCGATGTAACAGCGCCCCGGCCGCGACCACACCGCCCGGCCGGGCACCCCGGCCAGCTGCCAGGCCACCTCCAGGGCCCCACGGGCACCCGCCCGCACACCCCGCACCACCGGGCCGGGCAGCGGCAGCGACGGCTTCGGCAGGCCGGGCACACGAAGACCCGACAGACCGGGTACGCCGGACAACAGCGACATCGAAGGCCCCTCGCTCGGAGGACGTCCGGCGGACCGCGCCGGCGTACCGCAATGGGTAACCCTCCGGCGTCGGCCTACACGCCCCGGATCGCACACCGGGACGCCGATTGCGCCGTCCGGGTGCGGCACGGCGCGCCGCGTCAGCGGTGTGGCCGCCGCACCGTGGCGGTGGTACGGCCGCACCGTGTCCGCGCGTGAAGATCACATGACGGCCGTACGGCGCGCCCCGTACCCCCGTAGGGCCGCTGCCCCGGAGCGGACTCACCACCCGCTCCCGGTCCGGTAGAACAGCCACGTGACAAGCCCCGATACGACAACGACCCCGCACCGGGTGACGGCCGAGCCCCTGACCGCGATACCGGCGGGCGAAGTCGTCCTCCGGGACGAGGCCGCGAAGACGGAGCGGCGGGCCGAGGTCGCGGCCTTCCGGCTGGCGCCGTACCCCGTCACCCGTGAGCTGTACCGGGCCGTACTGGGCACGGCGCCCGCCGGCACGGCGGGCCCCCGGACGCCGGTGACCGAGGTCTCCTGGCCGGACGCCGTACGGTTCTGCAACCTGCTCTCCCGCGCGACGGGCCGGCAGCCCTGCTACACGACGGGTACCGACCCCGACGCCCAGGACGTGGTCTGCGACTGGCGGGCCGACGGCTACCGCCTCCCGACCGAGGCGGAATGGGAGTACGCGTGCCGGGCCGGGACCACCGGCGTCCGCTACGGCGAGCTGGACGACATCGCCTGGCACCGGGGCAACTCCGGCGACGAGGTGCACGAGGTGGCGTCCAAGGCCCCCAACGCCTGGGGCCTGTACGACATGATCGGCAACGTGTGGGAGTGGTGCTGGGACATCTACGACCCCGGCGTCTACGGCCCGTACCGCACCTTCCGCGGCGGCGGCTGGCTGGACCGGCCCCGGAGCTGCCGCGCCGCGTGCCGCCGCAAGAGCCATCCGACGCTGCGCATCGACGACCTCGGCTTCCGGCTGGCCCGGTCGGGCTGAGCTTCCACCGGTACGCGGCCGGCCTGGGACCGGCCGCGCCGCGCGCGTCGCGGTCCGGGAAACCGAACCCGCCCGTTCCGCTTCCGTACCCGAACCCTATGATCGAGCGTCGTCCGGCGGGCAACCCCGCCGGACGACGCTCGACGATCAACACCCAACGGGGAAACGGGGCAGCAGTGCAGCGCGACAAGTGGATACGTACGGCGGCAACGGTGGCCCTGGTGGTCGCGACGGCCAGTGCCTGCGGGTCGTCACCGGACCCGCTGCTCACCAACGGCACCCCCGTACCGAGCCCGACGGCGACGCCGTCCGGGAAGGCCGCGCCCCAGCACCCCGCGCCCGGCAAGAAGGCGCCGGTGCTGGACCAGATCAAGTACGACCTCGAAAGCCGCGTCCTGGCCATGGGCGGCGGCGTGCCCCAGCAGACCAGCACCGCCTGCGACACCGCCGAAGTCGGCGACAAGCCGCAGAAGTTCACGTGCACCGTCAAGTACCTGGGCGTCGACGTGCCCTTCGCCGTCGAGACCAAGGGCGGCTTCATCCTGATGCAGTACACCGCCACCCCGACCAAGGGCGGAGTGGTCACCGACGAGGGCGTCCGCGCGCGGGCGTGGAAGCAGTACGGGAGCTACGGCGGCAAGGCGGCCAGGTCACTGCGCTGCGACCAGGTCCCCAAGGTCCGCCTGGTCCCGCTCGACAAGCCCTCCGGTTACCGGTGCTACGTGGGCGAGGGCGGCCTCAAGGGCGCTTACGACGTGATCGTCACGGCCAACGGGATGCGGCTGACATGAGGCGGCGCGGGCGCCGGGCACCCCACCCCCGTGAGGGTGCCCGGCCGCACTCCCGTGCGGCCGTGCGCCGTCCGCGGTGACGCGGGCGCCGTGGACCGGACACGGATACCCCCACTCCACCGCACCGCGCGTTGTTTCGCAGCCCGTTTCCGTGCGGCTAATCAATGGCCGTGGCGGGGCTTTCGACGAGATCGCGCAGCTGAGAGCGGGCCGTGATGCCCAGTTTGGGGAAGCTGCGGTAGAGGTGGGAGCCGACCGTGCGGGGGGAGAGGAAGAGTCTCTCGCCGATCTCGCGGTTGGTGAGTCCGCGGGCGGCGAGCTTGATGATCTGCTGTTGCTGCGGGGTGAGTCCGGCGAGCGCGTCGGGGGCCGTGTCCGTGACGTCGAGGCCGGCGGCGCGTGCTTCGGCGCGGGCGCGTTCGGTCCACGGGCGGGCGCCCAGGCGCCGGAAGGTCTCCAGGGCTTCGGTGAGCGGAGTCCGTGCCTCCGCGATGCGCCGGCGGCGCCGCAGCCACTCGGCGAACTCCAGCAGGGTCTGTGCGCGTTCGAAGGGCCAGTGCTCCAGTCCGGGGTCCGCGAGGGCCGCCCGGAAGTGCGGTTCGGCGTCCTCGGGGGCCGCCAGCAGGCCGCGGGCGCGGCTGATCAGCGCGCGCAGCCGGGGTGAGGCGTTGTCCGCGAGGTCGCGGGCGGACCGTTCGACGATCCGTGCGGCCTCCTCGTGGCGGCCGGTCCGTACAGCGGCGGCGGCCAGGTCCGCGAGGGCCGGGTAGGACGCGTGGTAGTGCACCGGCGCGCCGTCCGCGGTGAAAACCGTGCGGAGATGGCCGTAGGCGCTCTCGTACGCGCCTTCCGCGGCCGACGCGGCACCGAGCGCGCGGCGGGCGTAGACGGCTACCGAGCGGCTTTCCAGCGGGTCGATCAGTGCGAGCGCGTCCTCGGCCCGGGCGCGGGCTGCCGCCGCGTCCCCCTGGTGGGCCAGTACGGTGGCGTCCACCGCGGCCGCACAGGCCACCGCGTGGTCGAGGCCGGCGGTCCGGCCGATCGCGGTGATCCGGGCGCAGGCCTCGCGGGCCCGCCCCCAGCGCCCCCGTTCCACGTAGGCCCAGGCGACCGCGCCGCCCAGCCCCTCCGGCAGCGGCCCCCGCAACTCCCAGCGTCCGAAGGCCGCGTCGAAGGCGCGGACGGCCCGCGGGGTCTCGTCCAGGACCCACGCCATGATCCCGACGGCGGTGAGCCCCTCCGGGCAGGTTTCCGCCTCGGCGGCCAGCCGGGGGAGGAGGGAGGTGAGGCGGGGACGGTGGCCGAAGGGGTCGGAGACGGTCTGTACCCAGGCGCGCGGGCCCGGGTGCGCGGCGTCTTCGGGGAGGCGTCGCAGGATGTCCTGGATGCGCTGCCGCTGGGCGTCCTCGCCGGAGTAGAAGCGGACGACGGCAGCGTCGGCCAGGAGGTCCAGAGCGGGGGCGGGGCGGGTGGGGCAGGAGAGAGCCAACTGGTCGGCCGCGTCGGCGAGTCGGGAGAACACGGCCGTGTGCCGTACGGTCAGGGCGGCCAGCCGCCCGGCCTGCACGGTCGCAGCGGTCAGCAGCGAGGTGTCGTCCGTGCGTGCCCGTACCCCGGCGGCCAGTTCCTCGACCCAGGCGAGATCCCCGGTGAACACGGCCGCCCGCGCGGCTTCGACCAGCAGCCGGGCGCTGTCCGCACTCTCCGGTGCCAGCTCCGCGGCGCGCTGGAGCGCCTGGGCCGCCGCCGCGTGACCGCCGCGCCGGCGGGCCCGGCCGGCCGTCCGCTCCAGCTCCGCCGCGACGGCCGCGTCCGGGCCCGGGCAGGCGGCGGCCAACTGCCAGGCGCGCCGGTCCGGTTCGTTCCGCAGCAGCTCGGCCAGGGCGAGGTGCGCCGTGCGCCGCGCGTCCGCGGGCGCGGAGTGGTACACGGCCGACCGGGCCAGCGGGTGGCGGAACCGGACGTCCCGGCCGTTCCGCCGGATCAGCGCGGCCTCCTCGGCGGGCAGCCACACCGCGTCCCCGGCCTCCGGCAGCCCGGCCGGTACGGCGAGCACGGAGTCGGCACTGTCCATCGCGGCCAGGAGCAGCAGGGCCCGGGCGGTGGGGGCGGGGAGACCGTCCAGGCGGGCGGCGAAGAGGCGTTCCAGGCGGTCGGTGAGGGGGAGCGGACCTGGGGGCGGCGGTGACGCGGCCGTGTCGTGGAGGCTTGCCGCCCTCGTCAGCTCGGCCAGCGCCAAGGGGTTGCCGGCGGCCTGGTCGAGGATCTGGGTCCTCGTGTGGCCGGTGGGGGCGTCCGGCTGAAGGTCCAGCAGTTGGTTGGCCGCGGCGTTGTCCAGTGGTTCCAGGGTGAGTGACGGTATGTGCCGGCCGAAGCCGGGGAGGTCGGCGACGCCACGGGTGGCGATCAGCACCGTGACCGGCTCGTCGCCGCCCAGCCGTCTGGCGGCGAAGGACAGGGCGTCCAGGGAGGCGCGGTCGCACCACTGCGCGTCGTCCAGCACCACGAGTACGGGCTGCCGGTCGCCCAGGGCGGAGAGGAGGGTCAGGACGGCGATGCCGGTCAGCATGGGATCGGACGCGTTCGTGTGCTCAGGCGCAGCCGGGCCCGCGCCGAGGGCGTCCTGGAGCGCCGCGCGCTGCCGCTCCGGCAGCGCGTCCACCTCGGCGGCCACCGGCCGCAGCAGCTGATGCAGCGCGGAGAACGCGAGGCCCGACTCCGACTCGCTCCCTTCGGCGCGCAGTACGCGTGTGCCGTCGGCCCCGGCGCGGCGCGCCACGCGGTCCAGCAGCGCGCTCTTTCCCGTGCCCATGTCACCGGCGAGCAGCAGGACCCGCTCGGCCGACGCCGGGTCCACCGCACGGAAGAGGCGGGCCAGCTCCGCGCTCCGGCCGACGATCCGCTCCGTATCGGATCGCGGTTCCGCGGCCGTACCGAGGTCGCCTTCGTGCCCGTCCACGGAGTCTCCAGAATGTGTGGCTCCTCGCACCGGAGCCGTGGTGCCCTTGCCCGTCCAGGCTACAAGCGGTCGGGTCCGCCGCCCGGGCCGCGTACAGGTGCAGTCGGATGACGGATACCGCGAGCGCCGGGGCCGCTCGTACGGTTCCGGCAATTCCTCCGAATTGCAGGGACGCACCATGGACCAGATAACGCTCGGCGACGTCACCATCACCCGGGTCCGGGAATATTTCGGCCCCGTCGACATGACGCCCGAGACCTTTTTCCCGGAAAGCCCGAAGGAGGCGTGGGACGACCACGCTTCCTGGCTGGATCCGCATTTCGTCGATTCCGGGACCCGTATCGTGAACTCCGCCGTCCAGACCTGGCTGCTGCGCAGCGAGGGCCGGACCATCCTGGTGGACACCGGCGTGGGCAACCACAAGGAGCGCCCGTACGCGCCGGTCTGGAGCCGTCTGGAAACGGATTTCCTGGACAACCTCGCCCGGGCCGGTGTCGCGCCCGAGGACGTGGACATCGTGATCAACACCCATCTGCACGTCGATCACGTCGGCTGGAACACGTATCTGGACGGCCGGGACTGGGTGCCCACCTTTCCCCGTGCCACCTACCTGATGCCGAAGGCCGATTTCGACTTCTGGAACCCCGCGAACGGTCACGAGCCGGTGCTCGGCCGCGGCAACCAGAACGTCTTCGAGGACAGCGTGGCCCCGGTGCACCGGGCGGGGCAGGCGCTGCTGTGGGAGGGCGGCCACCGGATCGACGCGAACCTGCGCCTGGAAGCGGCCCCCGGACACACCCCCGGCTCCTCCGTACTGACCCTCACCTCCGGCACGGACCGCGCGGTGTTCGTCGGCGACCTGCTGCACAGCCCTGTGCAGATCCTCGAACCGGACGCCAACAGCTGCTTCTGCGAGGACCCGGCCGGCGCCCGCGCCACCCGCCGCAAGGTGCTGAGCCGGGCGGCCGACACCAACGCCCTCGTCATCCCCGCGCACCTGGGCGGCCACGGCGCCGTGGAAGTGGCCCGCGCGGGAGAGAAGTTCTCCATCAAGGGCTGGGCGCCCTTCACCCCGTACGCCGAGCAGAACTGAAGCCCGCGGAGAGACAGCACCATGAACCACCACCCCGCACCCGTCGTCACCACCGGCCGGTCACCGGCCCCCGTCGTCCCCACGGCCCAGGGAGCCGTCCGCGGCCTGCGGCGAGGCGACACCGCGGCCTTCCTGAACATCCCCTACGCCGCCCCTCCCCGCGGCGCCGGCCGGTTCGCGCCGCCCCGGCCGCACGAGCCGTGGGACGGCGTGCGGGACGCCACCGCGCCGGGACCCAACGCGCCGCAGTCCGAACGCAGGCTCGGAAATGTGGACATGTCCCCGTACTTCGGCACAGGCTGGAGCCGCGGCGAGGACTACCTCACCGTCAACGTCTGGGCCCCCGCCGCGTCCGGCGGCGGCCTGCCCGTCATGGTGTTCGTCCACGGCGGCGGCTTCGTCGCCGGATCGACGCGGTCCGCGCTGTACGACGGGTCCGCCTTCGCCCGCGACGGCGTCGTCCTCGTCACCCTCAACTACCGGCTCGGCATCGCCGGGTTCCTCGACATCCCGGGCGCGCCCGCCAACCGCGGCCTGCTCGACGCCGCCGCGGCGCTGCGCTGGGTGCAAGAGAACATCGCGGCCTTCGGCGGTGACCCGGGCAACGTCACCCTCTTCGGCCAGTCGGCCGGGGCCACCCTCGTCGGCGGCCTCCTCGCCGACCCCGGGGCCGTGGGGCTCTTCCGCCGGGCGATCGTCCAGAGCGGCAACGGCCGCGGGGCGTTCACCGGCGAGCAGGCCGCCCGCGTCACCAGGGCGGCGGCCGAGGACCTGGGCATCGGTCCGCACGCCGACGCCTTCGCGGAGGTGTCCGACGAGCGCCTGGTCGCGACCGCCGCCCGGCTCACGGGCATCGACCTCCGGACCACGACGCACCGCGACCCGCTGCTCGGACTCTCCCCCTTCGGCCTCGTCCTCGACGCCCAGCCCGCCGAAGCCCTCGCCGCCGGCCCCGGCCCCGGCGTCGACCTGCTCATCGGGACCAACGCCGAGGAGGCGAACCTCTACCTCGTCCCCGTGGACACGTACGCCACCTCGACCGCCGAGGACGTCGACGACACGGCGGCCCGCTCGCACCCGGACCCGGCCCGGCTCGTCGCCGCCTACCGGAAGACCCGCCCGGGGGCGTCCTACGGCGCGCTGCGGTCCGCCGTCATGGGCGACGCGCTGTTCGGCGCGGGCAGCTGGGCCCTGGCCGCCGCCCATGCCGACCACACCGGGTCCGCCACTTACGCGTACGAATTCGCCTGGCGCTCGCGCGCGCTGGACGGACAGCTCGGCGCCGCGCACGCCGTCGAGCTGCCCTTCGTCTTCGACCTCGCGCAGCTTCCCCGACTGCACGGGCCGAACGCCCTGCTCGGCCCCGACGAGCCGCCCGCGGAACTCGCCGCCCGCATGCACGGGGCGTGGGTCCGCTTCGCCGCCACCGGCGACCCCGGCTGGGACCCGTACGACAACGAGCGCCGAGCCACGATGCGGATCGACGCCGAGTGGTCCCAGGCCGACGACCCCCGCGGTCCGGAACGACGGGCCTGGATCAACTTCGAACAAATTTAGGGTTGTTGCGATCGCCCGTACCGTCTGGTGCGGATGCGTTGTCGGAGGTAGGTGGTAGAGCTAGCTGACAAGGGGACTGCACGCGCGGCCGGGAGAGCCCGGCCGGTGTGCGGGGAGGGGGCACCATGACCACTCCGGCGGCGTTGCGGTTGCTGCGCGGTACCGATCTGCTGGACCTGGCGTTCGGCTTCGCCGGGCTGAAGGTCGAGGAGAGCGGCGGGACCAGACGGCTGGTGCGCGCGGACCCGCGGGCGGACGGCTGGATCGCCGTCACCTTCGGGCCGCAGCACATGGTGGAGCAGGCCTTCAGCGACGAGGTGCCGGGGGAGTCCCGAGAGCTGCCGGTGGGCTCCCTCATCAGCGGCCGGAGCGTCCTCGTCTTCGACGTGGGCCCACAGGACGCGGTGCCCTTCTCCGAGGATGGCCTGCTCGGCGCCATGCGACGGCTGCCGCTGCGCGTCGTGGACGCGGCCCGCGTGCCGGAGACGCCGCCGCCGGCCCCGGCGCTCGGGCCGCCACCGCCCGCAGTCGGTACGGACGCCGCGGCCCGGGCCATGACTCTGGTACGGCTGGTCCGTACGACGGGCGAACTCGCCGCGCGCCACGGGCCGGAAACCGCGCTCGCCCTTGCCCGTGCCGCGGGTGTGCCGATCGCCCCGGCCGGCGCCGGCGCACCGCTCGCCGCGGCCGGCCCGCAGGACCCGCTGGCCGACCCGGCCCGCCCCCGCACCGGCATCGAACTGCCCTACCGGCTGTATCTGTCCCCCTCCCAGAAGGCGCGCTGGATCCACCGGGACCGGACCCCCGCGCCCGGTCCCGGCACCCGCGCCGAGCTGTGGCACACCCGGCTCGACGCCGGGACGGTCCGCGCGGTCTGGAACCGGGAACGCGGCGGCGACCCCGGTGCCCCGTACGCGTTCCGCCAGGCGCTGGAGCCCGAGGACCGCCGGGACATCGTGGACCTCACCACCGGCGCGGGCCTCCTCAAGCCGGACGGCACGCCGTACGTCCCGGAGCCCGTCGCCGTACGGCTGCTGATGCTCTCGGCGGCCGGCGGCTGGCTGGACGGACTCGGCAGCTGGCCGCGGCGGCCCCGCGGCGTCTCGCTCTCCGAGTGGCGCCACCGCGCCTCCATGGGCCGCGACCAGTACGTACGGGTGATGCGCGAGGGCTTCCTGTGCCCGTTCGGGCACAAGGCGGTGTACGTCCGCGTCACGGAGCGGAAGTTCGACGACGCCCGCGGCGCCTATCTCGTCCAGCGCGAATTCGTCGTCGTCCGGCAGCCGCTGAAGACGTACGACCCGAACACCCCGCTGCCCGCCGGGCCCGACCCCGCCAGCGACCTGGCGAACGTGCTGTTCCCCTTCACCAGCGTGCGGCTCGACACCCCGCAGACGCCGAACCTCGTCCCGCCCGCCGACCGGCGGAAGTTCTTCCCCGCCACGCCCGCCGAGCGGCTCTTCCACTTCAAGGTCACGGCGGTGGACCACGGCGGCACCGCGGTGGAATTCCGTACACCGCTGCTGTTCCTCGACGAGGCCCTGGCCACGGGGGAGGGGCTGGCCGCGGCCGTCGCCGAGTACAACGCGCTGGACCGCACCCCGCCGGACCCGGCGGCCGCGGCCGGTGCCGTCGCGGTGGCGCACCCGCCCGAGGCCAGCGCCGACCTCCTCGGCCAGTCGGTGGCCCTCGCGCCCGTCCTGCGGCCCGACGACACCCGGCTCGACGTGGCCCGGATGGTGTGGGGCATGGCGGCGCCGCCCGCGCTCGCCGACCCCGCGCCGGGTGATCCGGCCGTGTCGAGGAACGCCCCGTTCCTGCCGCAGCTGCGCTGGGCGCAGGCCGTCGTGCCCGCCGTCGGCCGGCTCAGCGGCGCGGACGCCACCGTGCCCGTCGCCTACGCGAAGCGGTACGCCCTGTCCGGCTTCGACACCGTCGGCGGGCCGGTCCGCAAGGCCAACGCGGGACAGGTCTTCCTCAGCCTGCTCACCCCCGCCGACCAGCCGCTGCGGATGGACTTCGGCGGGCAGCGGGACCGGTCCGGCGGCCTCACCGCGCCCAGCATGATCGTCTCCGGGCTGTCCCGGCTGACCGGGCCGGTCTCCGGCGTTCCGGTGGCGGGCGGGCTGGACGCGCTCGACCGCATCGCGAACGGCACCTTCCGGCCCGAGGAGTTCTTCCGGCCGCTGGACGTGCTGGACGAGATCGGGCCCAGCCTGCTGGGCGTGGTCCCGCTGGCCGAGGTGATCAAGGGCGTGGACGGGCTGGGCAAGGCCCTGAAGGTGCCCAACTTCTTCACCGAGACCGTCAGCGCGGTCACCGGCCTCCTCTCCGACCTCGGCCGCGCCCGGCAGCTGCTCACCCACGAGCTGGACCGCTACCCGCCGGCCGCCCGCCAGGTCGCCGACACGGCGGAGAAGTTCGCCACCGTCGTCGCCGACTTCGTCGCCCAGGGGCTCGCCGGGCGCACCGGCCCGATCACGATGCGGCAGGTGGACGACGCCTTCAACGCCTTCGCCACCGCGCTGGGCCATCTGATCGCCACCCTGCCCGCCGGTGCGGACCCGGGCGTACGCACCCTGCTGACCCGCGTACAGCAGCAGCTCGCGACCTGGACCCGGGCCGCCGGAGAGGTCGTCGCGCTGCGCGACGCCGTCCAGGCCGCCGCCAACGGCTTCAAGCTGCCGGAGACCGTCAACGCGCGGCTGGAGTGGAACCCGGACATCCAGCCCGTCCTCCTGGACGGCTCGCCGGTCTTCCTGCCGGACACCGGCGGGCGGCTGTCCCTCGTCGTGGACCTGCGCGGCTCCCTGCGCGGGGACCTGAGCGTCGGCGCGGACATCAGTTGCAGCCTGGAGAACTTCACCCTCAACCTGGTGCCGAAGTTCAACGCGCTGCGGCTGAGCTTCAAACACGTCCGCTTCGTCGCGCGCGCCGGGCGGAAGCCCGACATCGACGTCGTCCTCAAGAGCGTCGACTTCACCGGCCCGCTCGCCTTCGTCCAGACGCTGCGCAAGCTGATCCCGGTGGACGGCTTCAGCGACCCGCCCGGCATCCAGGTCACGCCGTCCGGCATCGTCGCCCGTTACGGACTGCCGCTGCCGAACCTGGCCATCGGCGTGTTCAGCCTGGAGAACCTTCGGCTGGACGCCTATCTCGACCTGCCCTTCCTCGGCCGGTCACTGGAGATCGGGTTCGCCTTCTGCAGCCGCCAGGCCCCGTTCCGGCTCACCGTCTCGCTGCTCGGCGGCGGGGGCTTCTTCGGCATCGTGCTGACGCCCGAGCGGGTGGCCGTACTGGAAGCGGCCCTCGAATTCGGTGCGGCCGTCTCGCTCGACTTCGGGGTGGCCAGCGGCAGCCTGTCCGTCATGGCGGGCATCTACTTCCGCCTCGAACCGGCCACCGGTGAGTCCCGGCTGACCGGCTACTTCCGGGCCCGCGGTGAGGTCGACGTCCTCGGCATCGTCTCCGCCTCCATCGAGATCTACCTCGACCTCACCTTCGACACCGCCACCGGCACCGTCTACGGACGCGCCAGGATTTCCGTCAGCGTGCACATCGGCTTCTGGTCGCAGTCGGTGACCATCGAATGCGAGAAGCGGTTCGTGGGCAGCGGACCCGCTCCCGCCCCGCTCGGCACGGGGGACGAGGAGCCGCCGAGGCCGCCGACCTTCGCCGAGATGATGGCGCCCTACACCGATCCGGTCACCGGCGCCCGGCGCGACCCCGTCACCGAATACTGCACCGCCTTCGCGGAAGTGAGCTGAACCATGCCCGAGACGATCCGCTGGACCGTACTGCCCGACGGCCAGCCCGCCGACGGCACACTCCGGCTGACCGTGCTGGTCAGCCCCCGCCTCACCGGCGGCACCCGGCTGGACGCCTTCGACGGCTTCCGGGACTGGCCCGCCACCCTGCGCCGGTACGCGCCCGCGCTCCGGATCGAGTTCCTGGCACCCGGCGCCACCGGGCCCGGCGTCCTCGTCCCCACCACGGCCCGCACCGGGCGCTTCCCGCCGGCCGACAGTGCGCTGTGGGGCGAACTGTTCAAGGGCGACACGGTCGTCCGCGCCCCCGCCGGAGCCTTCGCCGCCGCGGCCGAACGGCCCCCGACGCTGCGCTCGTACCCCGCCGCAGCGGTCCGTGACCAGATCACGGCGCTGTACGAGGCGGCGGTCGGCGCCACCGCGATCCGCCGGGTGACGCCCCCGACGGGCGGGGGAGAGGAGAACGGCGCGGCACCGACGGCCGGGCGGGCCGCGGGCCCGGCCGCCGGTTGGGACCACCCCGAGAGCCGCGATCTCCGTGACGTGCTGACCTCCGCCATCCGGACCTTCGCGGGCCGGGTCGACGCCGGCTATCCGCGCCTCGACGAACTCCTCACCCGGCAGGCGGGCGGCCGGCCCGGAGCCGCCGCGGACCCGAACCCGTACCGCCCCCGCCACATGGACCGCGCCGCGCGCGAGTACACCGAGGACGGCGCGCTGCTCGGACTCGCCGAGATGTACCGGTTTTACGACCGCGCGCCGCGGCCGGCTTCCGCCACCGGCCGTGGCCGGGCGGCAGCGGAAGCCGAACCCCCGCCCACCGAGCCGGACTTCGACTTCCACACCGCGTGCGCCCTGCTCGCCGACTACCCGGAACTGCTGCGCCGCTTCGGCCTCGCCCTGGACCTCCTGGTCACACCGCCGGCCGGGCTCGCCGACCGGTGGCGGGCCCGGGTGGCCTTCACCGACGCCCAAGGACAGCTGAACACCGACGAGTCGCTGCGCCCCTGGACGGCGCTGCGGCACGTCCCCGGCCGGCGCTTCGAACCGTACGCCGCCGACGACGGCTTCCACGGCCACCGGATGCTCCGGCTGGGCGCCGACGCCGTGCACGTCACGGACCTGGACCTGGACGGCGCGGCCATGAAGTTCGTGGAGTTCGCCCGCGTCCTCGACCAGTACCTGAGCGGCACCGGCGCGCCGGGCACGGCCGTGGCCGCGGACCCCACCGCCCTCCCCGCCCTGCACGGGGCGGGCCTGACCGTCGTCCACGACGACCGCGACCGGGCCCTGGCCGACCAGATGGAGGCCGACGCGCGGCACACGGCGGGCGTCGGCCCCGACGGCAGGCCCGTGGCCGCCGCGGTCCTGGACGCCGCCCACCTCGTGCGCGGCCTGCGCGTCGACGTCGGCCCGGCGGACGAGCGCACCGGGCGCGTCGCCGCCTGGTACCCGCTGTGTGCCCGTACGGGGGAGTACGCCATCAGGCGGCCCGGAGCGCCCGCCGTGCCGATCGGCGCCGCGCCCGACGAGGGCCACGTCAAGGCGTCCGCCGTCACCCGCGACCGCGCCGACGGCCGGCAGCTCTACGTCCACCAGGCGCTCTTCGGCTGGCACGGCTGGAGTCTCGCCGCGCCACCGCCCGGCCGGACCCTGGGCCCCGGCGACCGGCCGCAGGTGCCCAACCCGCAGATCTCCGGCCGCTTCCCGCTCGCCGCCGCGTTCCGGCCCACCCCCGGCACCCTGCCCGCCCTGCGCTACGGCCGCACCTACCGGCTGCGCGCCCGCCTGGTCGACCTCGCCGGCAACAGCCTCGGCCCCGAAGCCCCCGCCGTGGAGGGCACCGCCACCGACCCCGTCACCTACGGCCGCTGGGAACCCGTACCACCGCCCGTGATCGTGCCGAGGTGGCCGTTCCTGGAAGGCGAGTCGGAACCGCATCTGGTCATCCGCAGCACCGTCGACGCGTCCGGACGGCCGCTGTCGCCCGGCGAGTGGGCCGACCTGCGCAACGGCGAGGTCCCCGACCACCAGAGGGTGTCGCCCGCCGACGGGCTCGACCGCCGCTACCGCGCCTTCGACGAACGCCACCTGAGCCCGCCCAAGAGCTCGCTCCAGACGGCCGAACAACACGGGGTGTACGACGCGGTCTTCGGCCCCGGCAAACCGGACGCGCTGCGCCGCCAGTACTTCGCCGCGGCGTCCCGCGAGGCGGGCAGCTACCTCGACACGGTCGTCAGCCTCCCGGAGGACCCGCGCGTCACCCGCGACCTCAAGGCCGCCGGGGAGATCCACGTCGCCAAGCACAGCCCGCACGACACGTCCCCGCTGACCGAGCTGCCCGTGGCGCGCGGCAGCGGCCTGCACACCGGCGAGTACGTCGTCCACGACGCCGCGCAACTGCTGCTGCCGTACCTGCCCGACGTGCCCGCGCGCGGCATCGCCCTGCGGGGACTGCCGGGCACGGGCACGGGGTCGGACGCGGGACCCCACCGTACGTACGACTTCACCGGGACCTGGCCCCAGGCGAGGCCGCTGCGGCTGCGGATCGTGGAAGGGGACCGCCCGCCGGACCCGCCGACGGGCGGCGTCCTGACCGTGTACGTGCCCAAGGCGGAGGTGGTGACCGTCCGCATGAGCTGCCGGATCGCGGAGCAGGACCTCCGGCTGTTCCGCGTCTGGCAGCTGCTCACCGCCTCGCCCCAGTGGAACGACCCGCTGCGCCTGACCCCGGAGCAGCGGCGCGAACTGACGGTGGCGTCGGCGGCCGGCGAGAACTGGATGATCACGCCGTGGACGGAACTCACCCTCGTCCACGCCGTCGAGAAGCCGCTGGCGCCGCCGTCCCTGGCGGACCTGCGGTTCAGCCGTACGGCGGGGGAGACCTCCGCGCTCGTCGCGGGCGAGCTCTCCCTGCACGCCAGGAGCACCGGCCGGATCGACCTCGACGCGACCTGGGAGGAGTGGCTCGACGACGTCAAGGAGCCCGCGCCCCGGCGGGTGACCGGCCACGACCACGTGGGCGACCTGACGCCCGGCCCCCGCCGCGACACCTTCGGCTTCAGCGGCCTGCGGCACGAGTTCCGCGACACCCGCCACCGCAACGTCACCTACACACCGACCGCGACCACCCGCTTCCGCGAGTACTTCCACCCGGCGATCACCGACCGGCCCGAACTGATCACCAGCCGGGGTCCCGCCGCCTCCGGGCCCGGCGGGCGGGGCTGGCCGGTCCCGGCCACCCGGCGCCCGGAGCCGCCCGAAGTGAGCCATATCGTGCCCACCTTCACCTGGGAGCACACCGCGGACACCGACGCCCACCGGGTGACCCGCACCCGCCGCGCCGCGGGCGTCCGCGTCTACCTCCGCCGCCCGTGGTTCAGCTCCGGCGACGACGAACTCCTCGCCGTCGTCCTCGACCCGGGCAGCCGCCTCCCGGCCGAACTCGTCACCCGCTGCGGCATCGACCCCGTATGGGCCGACGACTCCGTCCTGCCGCGGCTGCGCCCCGCCAACTTCCCGAACGCGGCCGGGACCGCCACCGGCCGGACCCTGGCCGAAACCGTCGGCGGGGCGCCCGCCACGGTCTCGGTCGCGACGTTCGCCCCCGTCTACGACGAGCAGCTGGGCCTGTGGTCCTGCGACATCGACGTGGACCTCGGCGACCTGGCCGACAGCCCCGCGTACTTCCCCTTCCTGCGGCCCGCCCTCGCCCGCTACCAGCCGTACGCCGTCGAGCCGCTCCACCTGTCGAAGGTCGTCACCGGGGAATTCGTCCAGCTGATGCCCGACCGTACGGTCACCGCCGCGATGACCGCGGACGGCCGGATCCACATCGAGCTGAGCGGCCCGGCGGCGGCCAACGAGGTCGGCGAGTTCACCGGGCCGGGACGCGACGGCGTCGCCGCGAGCCGCCGCGTCGTCGCGACCGTGCAGCAGCGGTCCCGCACCGCCGGCGACCTCGAATGGACGGCGGCCGGCGGCACCGTCGAACTCATCTGCACACCCCGTGGCACCGGTTACGCCTGGACCGGCGACCTGACCCCGCCGCCCGGCAGCTTCCCGTCCCCCACCCGCCACCGCCTCCTGGTCGAGGAGTCCGAAACCCACTTCACCGACCGCACCACGGCCACCGCCACCGTCACCGCGGGCGGCGTCACCCGCCCGGTGTCCCGGCGGCTCGTCCACGCGGACTTCTTCGGGCTGACGACGACGGTGTTCGGGAAGGTGGTGCTGGAGGAGTGAGGGGCGCAAAAGCCCGGAGGCGGCCCGCCGCCCGGCCCGCCTCCCGGTGGGCGGTTGTCCGTGCCAACCGTCTCACCAGGGCCTTTACCCGAGAGGCACGGCCGGAAGAAAAATCCGTACTCCCGGAGTGTGAGCCGCGCATGCCTGGACACAAGAGCGTCAGTGCTTCGGAACCGCAGGCACCCCGTCACAGAGGGGCCAGTCTGCCGTCTTCCGGCGAGTGGCCACTCGTAAGCCTGCGAACCACCCACCAGCGTCTAAGGAGAGCCGGCGATGGCCACCACCACGATCGCGCGCCACCACGGGCGCCGTGCCGACGACCCCGACACGACCGAGGAGATGCGGCTGCTGATCACGCTGCCGGACGGGCCCAAGAAGGAGCGGCTCCGGCAGCGGGTGATCACCGCCTGGCTGCCGCTGGCGCACCGGCAGGCGGTCCGGCTGCGGGAGCGCGGGGAACAGCTCGACGACCTCAAGCAGGTCGCCGCACTCGGCCTGGTCAAGGCGGTCGACCGGTTCGATCCCGAGCGGGCCGACGCCTTCGAGCAGTTCGCCATCCCGACCATCACCGGCGAACTCAAGCGGCACTTCCGCGACCACACCTGGGACGTGCATGTGCCCCGGCGCACGCAGGAACTGCGCAACAAGGTCCGCAAGGCCGTACGCGAACTGAGCACCACCCTGGACGGGCGCTCGCCCACCGTGGCGCAGATCGCCGGGCACGCCCGGCTGACCGAGGAGGACGTCGTCCTCGGGCTGGAGGCCCTGGAGACCTACCGGTCGCTGTCACTGGACGTGGCCCTGGACCGCAGCGGCGACAACGACGACTACACCCTGATGGACACCCTCGGCTCGGCCGACGCCCGCTTCGGGCTCATAGAGGACCGCGAAGCGGTCAAGCCCGCCCTGGCCCGGCTCCCCGAACGGGAACGCCACATCCTGTACCTGCGGTTCTTCAAGGACATGACGCAGAGCGCCATCGCCGCCGAGCTGGGCCTGTCCCAGATGCACGTCTCGCGCCTGATCAGCCGGGCCCTGGCCCGGGTGCGCTCCGAGGTCACCCGGGCGGCGGACGAGGAGCACCGGGCCGCCGCGTGACGGCGCCCCCGAGGAGCGGACACCGTATCGCGGAACCGGAATCCGTGGGATAACTCGGACAGTCCGGCCGCCCCCCCCGGCCGGCTCCGCCACGGTTCCGTCGCCCGGGAGTGTCCGTGATCGTGTCCGCCTCCTCGGGTGCCGGGTCGCCGTGCGGCCGTGCGGGTGCCCGCCCCCGCCCCTTCTGGTCTTCGCCGCCCGGCCAGCCCCCGTGGGCGCGGCCCGCGTTGCTCGGTGTGGCCGCGCTGGCAGCGCTGCTGTACGCGTGGAACATCACCGGCAGCGGGCTGGCCCCGTACTACTCGGTCGCCGCCCGCAGCATGACCGAGAGCTGGAAGGCCTTCCTGTTCACGGCGTACGACCCGGCGGCGACGATCACCCTCGACAAGATCGGCGGCTTCCTCTGGCCGCAGGCCCTCTCCGCCCGCCTCTTCGGCTTCCACGACTGGGCGCTGACACTGCCGCAGTGCGTCGAGGGCGTCGTGTCCGTCCTGGTCATGTACCGCGTCGTACGCCGCTGGCAGGGCCCCGCGACCGGCCTCCTGGCTGCCGGGCTGCTCACCCTCACCCCCGTGACCGCCTCCATGTTCGGTCACCCGGGTCCGGACGCGGCCCTCGTCATGTGCCTGCTGCTGGCCGCCGACCGCTACCAGGCCGCCGTCCGCGACGCCCGGCTGCGCCCGCTCGTATGGGCCGGTGTGTGGGTCGGCCTGGGCTTCCAGGCGAAGATGATGCAGGCGTGGCTGATCGTGCCGGCGCTCGCCGTGGGGTACGGGGCCGCCGCACCCGCCGGGCTGCGCACGCGGGCCGGTCACCTGCTGGCGGCGGGGGCGGTCATGGTCGCGGTGTCCTTGTCCTGGGTACTGCTGATGACGTGGGTGCCGGTGGACGTACGCCCGTACGCGGACGGCACGGCCGACAACAGCGCCTGGTCGATGGTCTTCGGCTACAACGGCTTCGGCCGGCTCGGCTCCGGGGCCCGGGAGAGCGGCGCGAAGCTGTTCCTCCCGGGCCTCGCGGCGCAGTGCGGCTGGCTGTATCCGTCGGCGGTGTCCGGGCTGGTCCGCGGTGCGGTCCGGTGCTCGCGTACCGGCGGGGAGCGTGGCGGGCACATCGAGCGCGGCGGATATGTGCTGTGGGGTTGCTGGGCGCTGGGCACGGCTGCGGTACTGAGTGTGATCGCGGTCCCGCACCGTGCCTACACGGCCACCCTCGTGCCCGCCCTCGTGGCGCTGTCCGCCGCGGGCCTCGTGACGCTGTGGCGCCTCCACCGGGCGGGCCGGGGGCGGTCCCGGTTCCTGCTCCCCGCCGTCGTCGTCTGCCAGGCGGTGTGGGCGGTGTATGTGGCCCACGGGTACGCCGGGTTCGCGCGGTGGCTGGTGCCGGTGGTCGGCGGGGCGGCGGCCGTGGGGGTGGTGGCGCTCCTGCTCGTGCGCCCGGGCTCGGTGGCAGGCGCGGGGAGCGGCAGGTGGCGGGCGCCGGTCGCGCTGCTCGTCGGCGGCGTGGCGATGTTCGCCGCGCCGGTCACCTGGTCGCTCTCCGTCCTGGACCCGCGCTACGCGGGCTCGGCGTTCGACGCCGCCGCCGGACCGCGCGGCCCCGGCCCGGTACCCCCGTACAGCGCCACGCTGCCCGGCACCTACCTCGCGGGGCCGAACGGCGACGTGGACATCTACCCCACGACCCGCCTGACCCCTGGCCAGCGGCACCTCCTGGACCACGTACGCCGGCACAACGGCGGTGCCCGGTACCTGCTGTCCGCGGACCGGGGCTGGGCCCGCTCGAAGGCCATCACCGAGACGGGCCTGCCGGTCCTGCCGCTCGGCGGCTTCACCCACGAGTCCGCGTCCGTCCCGCTGGCCGCGTTCAAGCGGCTCGTCGCCTCCGGGCAGCTGCGCTTCGCGCTGCTCGACGACACCGCGGTGGCGCGCCCCGGGCGGGACGGGAAACCGACGGAGAGCGCGCGGATCGCCTCCTGGGTGCGGTCGGCGTGCCCCCGGGTCGCCGTCGGTCCGGCCACCGGCGCTCTCCCCGGTGTCGTCTCCCCGCTCACCGCCGAATCCCTGCACCGCTGCGCACCGGCCGGCGCAGGAGCCTGACGCGGACAGCGCTCACCCCGCCCACCACGACGGGCAGCACCCCTCACCGGCAACGGAATTCCCGGCGGAAACTCCCGTGCGGACGGGCGAATGTCGCGTTTTCGAGGTGGACCCTTACACCCGCGTCGGTAGAGTGCTCCATGCGCGAATCACAGCTTGCCGTCTACAGGAACGGAGAGCGGAATGGTCGCCGGTGTCATAGCGCAGAAATCGGATCAGTGGTTCAACCTGGCGGACGTCGACGGTAATGGCTATATCGAGGAAGTCGACCTCCAGCGACTGGCCGAACGGACGCTGACGCACTTCGGGTACAGCAAGGAGAGCCCCAAGTGGGCGCGCCTGCACGAGGCGTATGCCAAAGCCTGGCAGATCATGTACGAATTGACGGACACGGACAAGGACAACCGGATTTCGCGGGCCGAGTTCCAGGGCTACATGGACCGTAACGCGAAGCCGTCCACGGCCGACGGCCTGCTCCGTCCGATCACGGACGCGGAGTTCGACGTGGCCGACACGGACGGCGACGGATACCTGTCCCCGGACGAGTACGCCGAACTGCTGCGCGCGTTCGGCCTGTCGACCCGTGACGCCCGGACCGGCGCCCGTAGCATCGACACCGACAACGACGGCCGTATCAGCCGCGAAGAATATTTCGTGGCCTGTCGTGACCTCTACTCCAAGGAAGCCGCGGACGACCGCAGCAGCCAGGTGTTCGGGCCGCTCACCCGCACCTGAAATCCTGGCGGACACGGACGACGGAATTCGCGGCCGGCACGCGGAATCCGGGCGGAGGCCGGGCTGGGCCCGGCCTCCGCCTTTCGTCTGCTCACCAGGTGACCGGCAGCGCCTCGATCCGCCGGATGATCAGGTCCGCGCGCCACGGCAGCTCCTCGTCCGCCGCGGCCGGCCGCAGGCCGGGGTGGCCGAGCAGGGCGGCCACGGCCACCTTCACCAGCATCCGCACCAGCGGCGGCCCCATGCAGTGGTGGGTGCCGTGGCCGAAGGACAGGTGCGGGTTGCCACCGCGGTGGAAGTCCAGCCGCTCCGGCTCGGCGAACATCCGCGGATCGTGGTTGCCGGCCGGCAGCGCGGGCAGCACCTGCTCACCGGCGCGCACGAGCGTGCCGCCGACCTCCACGTCCTCGGTGGCGTACCGGGCGAAGGTGACGTGCGAGGGGAACGGCGCATACCGCAGCAGCTCGTCGGCCGCCCGCGGCAGCAGGCCCGGATCGGCCGCCAGCTCCCGGAAGCGGTCGGGGCGGGAGAGCAGCACGTAACAGGCGTTGGTGAGCTGGGTGGTGACGTTGTCGACGGCGAGCAGGATGTCGTTGACCAGCTCGCCCAGCTCCGCCATCGACAGCCCGTCGTCCTGGCCCAGCCGGGCGGCCAGGCGGCTGACCAGGTCCTCCCGCGGCCGCTGCCGGCGGTCGGCGATGAGCCGGGCCGTGTAGCGGGAGATCTCCTCGATACGGGACTCCACCACGTCGGCGGGCAGACCGGTGCCCGCGAACCCCTCGAACCAGTCGAGGAAGACCGCCAGGTCCTCCTCGGGGATGCCGATCAGCGGGCAGAGGATGGCCACGGTGAGCGGCTTGGTGTACGCGGCGGCCAGGTCGGCCGGGGGCGGCTGCGCCGTACAGCGGGCCAGCAGCCGCCGCGCCTCCCCGGTGGCCAGCTCCTCCAGCTCCCGGACGTGCTCGGCGTTCAGCCCGAGCCCCTGGGCGAGGGCCTTGCGCAGCCGGGGCTGCTGGGGCGGATCGGTGTTCAGGATGCTGTCCTGCAACGGCAGCGGGGTCAGCCGCGCCTCGTCGCTGCCCGGCGGGGGCGTGCGGACGAACCGCCGGTCCCGCAGGACGAAGCGGATGTCCGCGTAGCGCGTGACCAGCCAGGCGTTGTCACCGTACGGCGGCCGTATCCACGTCAGCCCGGGGCGGCTGCGGCAGTCCTCGTATTCCGGATCGACGGTGAGCCCGGACGGCTCGGAAAAGGGGTAATCAATGGGTTCGGGGTGTGTTTCCACGGAATCTCCAGTACGGAAGTAGGAGCCCTGCCCGCGATCGTCTTTCCCCGGTGCCGGCGCCCCGGGTGTGCGGTGCTTTCCGTGCCTGCGACGCGTCCGGGTGCCACCCGGCGCGGCAACTCACCGGAAAGACGTTAGTGCCGCCGTGCCGCCGAGGGGCGACCCCTATTGGTCATTTCCCGGGCCGTACGCGGAAGATGGCCGATTCCGCCGGATCACGAGGTGCCGAAGGGAATGCGCGAGGTGCCCAAGGGGACGATGGGGCCCGGAGGAATTGTTCCGCCGGGCACGTGCCCGACCGCGTGCCCGGAGCATTCCGGCCGGTCCCGGCGGGTGGCCAAAACCGTTGCTTGACGGCCGCCCGGCCCTCGGCAACTCTTGCAGCCGGATGCCGGACCTCCAGGAGCGCTCCCGGCATCGCGGTGTTTTCGTACCGCCGTACTTCCGGCGCCGTGGGGTGGCACCGCAATGCCCGTGCGGTGGCCCGTACTCGCATTTCCACGTACCGGCGGCGGGAAGAGGGAGGAGGGCAGCGGCAGGCGGTCCCGGCCGGTCCGTCATTCGGTACAGATCACGACGGAGGGTATTTCCGCATGTCCGCCGAACCGAGTTGGACCGGCGCCTTTTCCCACCAGGAGATCGAGCGCACCTACGCCATGCTCACCGTCCTCGAAGAGGACGCCGCCGGGCCCGACCGGCATTTCGGCATGTGGACCGGCGCCGACGACCCGGCGACCGTCGAGGAGGCCACCGGGCGGCTGACCGCGCTGGTGCTGTCCGAACTCCGCGCCGCCCGGGGCAGCCGCGTCCTGGACGTGGGCTGCGGCAACGGCCGCCCCGCGGTCCGCCTCGCCGAGACCTCGGGCGCGAGCGTCGTCGGCATCGACATCGACGAACGGGCCCTGGCCGCCGCGTCCGCGTACGCCCGGCAGCGCGGACTCGGCCACGCGGTGCGCTTCCAGCACGCCGACGCGCTGCGGCCGCCGTTCGAGGACGGCTCCTTCGACGCGGCGCTGGCCTTCGAGAGCACCCCGCACTTCGACGTCGCGGAGCTGTACGGGGCCCTCTCCCGCGTCCTGCGGCCGGGCGGCCGGCTCGTCGTCGAGACGCCGTACGTCCGCGGCCGGATCACCCGGGACCTGCTGGACCGCATCGGCCCGTACCTCAGCCTGCTGAACGCGGTGTCGCTGGACCCGCCGCACACCCACCTGGCGGCGGCCCGCGAGGCCGGGCTGCACATCACCGAACTCCTGGACCTCACCGAGAACGTACGGGGCTCCTTCGGCCGGCTGCTGGCCCGGCTCGAAAAGGTCCGCCCCCGCCTGGCGGACACGCTGGGGGACGAACAGGCCGGCCGCCTCCTCGCGGCCTTCGCCGGCTGGGCCGAGGCGCCCGAGGTCGGCGCCATCCTCATGACCTTCACCAGGACGGAGCACTGACATGGCGGACGTGACCGTGATCGGCACCGGTGTGATCGGCTCGGGCGTGGTCCGGGCCTGCGCCGCGGCCGGCCTGGAGGTGGCGGTGTGGAACCGCACCGAGCGGCGCGCCCGGGAAGTGGCGGCGGAGAGCCCGCACATCCGGGCCCACCCCACCGCGGCCGGGGCGGTCGGCGCCTCCCGGACCACCCTGCTGTGTCTGCTCAACTACCCGGTCACCCACCAGGTGCTGGAGGAGTCCGGCGCCGACCTGAACGGACGGCTGGTCGTCCAGCACTCCAGCGGCGTGCCGGAGAGCGTCGGGCCGCTCCGGGACCGGGTCACCGGCGCCGGGGGCCGCTACATGGAGGCGGCCATCCTCAACTACCCGGACGCCATCGGCACCGACGCCTGCTTCACCGTCTACGGCGGGGCACCGGAGGACTTCGCCGAACTGGGCCCGGTGACCAAGGCGATGTCCGGCCACCAGGTGCACCTGCACGCCGAACCCCGCTACGCGAAGGCGTACCACGTCGTGGCCAGCGCCTTCTACTACGCGTTCGTCAGCGGCTTCCTGGAGTGCGCGGCGATCGCCGAGCACATCGGGGTGCCGCTCGGCGCGTTCGCCGACTCGGTGCCGCTGTACGACCCGGGCTTCGAGAACACCGTACGGGTCGGCCTCGACCTGATCGAACGCGGCGACTACCACTTCGAGCAGGCCCCGCTGACCACCCACATCGACGTCCTGGAGAACCTCACCGGCGCGGCCGAGGGTGCCGGGATCGACGCCTCGTACCTCAAGGCCCTGCGCGACCGGGTGCGCACCGCGCTGGACCAGGGCCACCGGCGCGAGCACATCGCCGTCCTCACCGAGCAGTTCCGTGCCCGCCGGGGCGCCGCCCCACGCCCCGTGGAGGGCGCGTGACGGGCGGCGGCCGGGCGGGGGAGGAGCCGGGCACCGGCGCGGTCGCGCTCTTCCGGCAGTGGGCGCGCGCGGTGCCCGGGCGCGCCGCGCTGGTGCACCCCGGCGGCCGGCTGACCTACGCCGAACTGGACGGCCGGGCCCGTGCCCTGGCCGCCGAGCCGGCCCTGGCCGCAGTGCGGCCGGGCGACATCGTCGGCGTCACGATGGAACGCTCGCCCCTGCTGCCCGTGGCCGTGCTGGCCCTCTGGGCGGCGGGCGGCGCCTATGTGCCGCTGCCGGCCTCCTACCCGGCCGCACGCAACAGGGCGGTGCTCCACGAGGCCGGGGTACGGACGGTGCTCACCGACCGGGAGCCGGACCCCGCCGTGCTGTCCGGACCCACCGGGGACCCGGTGACCTGCGTACGTCTGACGGACCGCATCCTCCGGGCGTCCGCACGCCCGCCCGCGCAGGCCGTCCCGCCCGTGCCGGCGGCCCGGCCCGACCACGCCGCCGGTCCCGAAGACCTCGCCTACGTCCTGCACACCTCGGGCTCGTCCGGCGCGCCCAAGGGCGTACGGATACCGCACCGCGCGGTCGTCAACCTCGCGCACGGGCTCCAGCATGTCTACGGCGACCTGGCCGGCGCGCGCGTGCTGCAGTTCGCGCCGTTCACCTTCGACGTGTGGATCTGGGAGCTGGCCATGAGCCTGCTGAGCGGCGGCACCCTCGTCGTCCCGCGCGCCGACGTGCCGCTGCACGGCCCCGAACTCGGCCGGATACTGCGCGAGTCGGACATCAGTCACCTCTCCGGCGCCGCCTCGCTGGTGGCGACGCTGCCGGAGGAGGAGCCCATCCCCGTCACCACCCTGACCTCCGGCGGCGAGCCGCTGCCCGAGTACCTGGTACGGCGCTGGGGCGGCCGGTTGCGCCTGTTCAACGCGTACGGGCCGACCGAGGCGGGCGTCTGCGCCACCATGGGCCGCTGCCGCCCCGGACAGGGCACCCCGGGCATCGGGCACCCGCTGCCCGGCGTCTCGGTGCACCTCCTGGACGAGCGGGGCACCGCCGTACCGGACGGGGAACCCGGCGAGGTGTACATCGGCGGCCCCGGCGTCGGACTCGGCTACCTCGACCGCCCGGCCGACACCCGGCGCCATTTCGTCCCCGACCGCTTCACGGCAGACCGCCCCGGCCGCCTGCTCTACCGCACCGGCGACCTGGCCCGCCGCCTCCCGGACGGCTCCTACCTGTTCCTCGGGCGGATCGACGCACAGCTCAACGTCCGCGGCTACCGCATCGAGCCCGGCGAGGTGGAGGCGGCCCTGCTGCGCCACCCGGACGTCACCGCGGCCGCCGTGACCGCGACGCGCGGCGCGCCCGACGGCTCCGTACCGCCGCCGGACCGGGACGGCCCGCCGTCCGCCGGCGGCACCGACCGGCTCACCGCTCATGTGCAGGCGGCCCCCGGCGCCACGCTCACCGGCGCCGCGCTGCGCCGGCATCTGGCCGCGCTGCTGCCCGCCCACCTGGTGCCGTCCTCCTTCGTCCTCGTGGACCGGCTGCCCCTCACCGCGCACGGCAAGATCGACCGTACGGCCCTGGTGCCGCCCGCGGTACGGCGGTGCGCCCCGCCGGCCGGGCGGAACACCACCGCCTCCGGGCGGGAACGGGACATGGCGGAGCTGGTGGCCACGGTGCTGGGCCTGGACGAGGTGGCCCCCGACGACGACTTCGCCGACCTCGGCGCCACCTCGCTCGACCTGATCCGCATCCAGGCGGCCGTCACCGCGCGCTGGAACACCCGGCTCGGCGCGGCCGACCTCATGGACGCCCGCACGGTGCGGCGACTGGCCGCGCTTCTCGACCGTACGCGCAACGGCGCCCGGGGCGCGGGCACCGCACCACCCGGCGCCGCGCGCGCTCCCGGGCATCCTCTACCGGCCGTACGCACCGTGAAAGGCGGATTCAAGTGACCGCAGCGCGCAGCGAGGTGGCGGACGGGGGCGGCGGGCCCGTAACCCCACCCGGCGGCGGGGCCGCAGCCTCGTCCGGCCGTGAGCCGCAGGCCGTACCGGACCCCGCGCCCGGACCCGGCCCCGCGCCCGGTCCCGACCCCGACTGGCGGGAGTCCGATGTCGCGGTCGTCGGCATCGCCTGCCGCTTCCCCGGTGCCACCGGCCCGGACGAGTTCTGGAACATGATCGCCGAAGGGCGGCGTGGCATCGGGGAACTGACCCCCGAACAGCTGGCCGAGGCGGGCGCCGGGCCCGCCCGCCTGGCCGACCCCGCGCTGGTGCCCGCCGCGGGGATCCTCTGGGACGCCGACCGGTTCGACTCCGCGTTCTTCGGCTACTCCGCGCGCGAGACCGCCGTCATGGACCCCCAGCAGCGGATGTTCCTGGAAGCCGCCTGGCACGCCCTCGACGACACCGGACACGACCCCGAACGGTTCCCCGGGCGCGTCGGCGTCTACGCGGGCCAGACCGTCGGCACCCACCGGACCCCGGACAGCTCCGTCTTCCTCGGCACGTCGGCGGACCTGCTGATGGCCGCGGACGACAAGGACTTCCTACCGACCCGCGCCGCCTACAAACTCGGCCTGACCGGGCCCGCGTTCGCCGTGCAGGCGGCCTGCTCCACCTCGCTGGTCGCCGTCCACGTCGCCTGCCGGGCGCTGGCCGCGGGCGACTGCGACCTGGCGCTGGCCGGGGGCGTGTCCTGGTCGCCGTGGCGCCGCCAGGGCTATCTGCGCCGCGCGGGCGGCGTCTGGTCGGCCGACGGGTGCGTCCGCTGCTTCGACCGGGACGCCACCGGCTTCGTGTCCGGCGACGGGCTGGGCATCGTGGCCCTGCGCCGCCTCGCCGACGCCCGCGCCGACGGGGACCGCCTCTACGCCGTGATCAAGGGCAGCGCCGTCAACAACGACGGGAACGACAAGCTGAGTTACGCGGCTCCCGGCATCCCGGGCCAGCAGGCCGTCATCGAGGCGGCACTGCGGGACGCCGCCGTCGACCCGGACACCGTCGGCTACGTCGAGGCGCACGGCACGGCCACCGCGCTGGGCGACGCCATCGAGGTCACCGCCCTGAACCGCGCCTACCGCGCGGCCGGCGCCACCGGCCGCGGCACCTGCCGGCTGGGCTCGGTGAAGGCGAACATCGGCCACGCCGACGCCGCCGCCGGGGTGGCCGGATTCATCAAGGCCGCCCTCATGGTCCGCCACGGCCGCATCCCGCCCACCCCGAACACCCCGTTCCACCCGCATCCCGACATCGACTTCGCCGCCGGCCCGTTCGTGCCCGCCGTGGCGGCGGAGGACTGGCCGCGTACGTCGGCGCCACGCCGCGCCGCCGTCAGCGCCTTCGGCGTCGGCGGCACGAACGCCCATGTCATCCTCCAGGAGCCGCCACCGGCCCGGCCGCCCGCGCCCGCCCGGCCCTGGCAGCTGCTGGCCTGGTCCGCGCGCGACGAGCGGGCGCTCGACGCGATGGCCGCGGCCCACCCCCGCACGCTGCGCGGCCTGCGCGACGAGGAGTTCGCCGACTACGCCCGCACCCTGGCGGTCGGGCGGCGCCGGATGCCGCTGCGCCGCGCCGTGGTCCTGCGCGACCGCGCCCACGCGCTGACGGAATCCGCGTTCCGTACGGATGCGGCGCCGCCACGCGAAGGGCGCGCGGGCGAGGTGGCGTTCGTCTTCCCGGGCGGCGGCTCGCAGTACCCGGGAATGGGGCGCGGGCTGTACCGCGACGAACCGGTGTTCCGGGAGACGGTGGACACCTGCCTGCGGCTGCTGCCCGACCGGGAGGCGGCCCGGCGCCTGCGCGCGTGGTGGCCCACCGGGACCGGCACGGAGCCCGCGGCGGACACCCCGCCGGACGCCGACGCCGACCCCGATCCACGCGTGGCGATGCCCGCCGTCTTCATCACCGAGATCGCCGTCGCCCGGCTGCTCGGCTCCTTCGGCGTGACGCCCTCCGTCCTGACGGGCCACAGCCTCGGCGAGTACGCGGCCGCCCACCTCGCGGGCGTACTGTCCCTGCCGGACGCGCTCACCCTCGTCAGCAGCAGGGGCCGCCTGCTGTCCGCCGTCGACAACGGCGCCATGCTGGTGGTCCGCGCCGACGCCCGCGGCCTCGGACCCTTCCTCGGGGACGGCGTCTGCCTCGCGGTGGTCAACGGCCCCGACGCCTGCGTCCTGTCCGGGCCCGCGCCCCGCATCGGGACGGCGCGCCGCCGCCTGGCCGCGGAGGGCATCGCCTGCAACGTCCTGCAACTGGCCACCGCCGCGCACTCCGCGCTCGTCGATCCCGTGCTCGGTGCCTTCCGCGACGTGGTGCGCGGCATCGCCCTCGGCCGGCCCGCCGTGCCCCTGATCTCCAACCTCACCGGCACCGCCGACGCCGACTACGCCGACCCCGAGTACTGGGTCCGTCACCTCAGGGAGACCGTCCGCTTCGACCTCGGGCTCGCCTGCCTGCGCGGCCACGACCCGCGCGTGCTGCTCGAAGCGGGCCCCGGCACCACCCTGACCACACTCGCCCGTACACAGGGCCTCGACCGCGGCGTGCCCGCCATGCGGCACCCGCTGGAGGAACGCGACGACCGCGAGGTGCTGCTGACCGCGCTCGCCCGCACCTGGGAAGCGGGCATCGACGTCGACCTGGCCGCGCTGTGGCCCGCGTCCGGTCCGCGGGTGCCCGCGGCGCCGTACCCCTTCGCGCCCACACGGCACCGCCCGGCACCGGCCGGCGCTCCGGCACCGGAGCAGGCCGCCGGTCCGTGGTACGGGGTCGCCTGGCAGCGCGACCTCGAACCGGAGCCGGCCCGCACGGGTACGGAAGTCACCGGCTACCGCTGGCTGTTGCTCCACGACGGGAGTCCGGTCGCCGACGCTCTGCGCCACGAACTCGCCGAGCGGGGTGCGGCATCGACCACGGTCCTCCCGGACACCGGAGCCGCCCGGCGCGGTCACGGCCGGGACGGCGAACGGGCGGTCACCCTCGACCCGTGCGCCCCCGACCAGTACGCCAAGGTCATCGAGACGGCCGGGGGAGACCCCGACCTGCCGCTGCGGATCGTCAGCACCTGGAACGGGGCACCGTCGCACGCGGCCTGTCCGCCGCTGAGCGATCTCGCCGGACTGGCCCGCGCGCTCGCGACACCGGCCGGCGGCACCGAACTGTGCCTGGTCACCCGAGGGGCGCTGGAGATCACCGGCAGCGAGAGCCTCGACCCCTGGGCGGCGCTCACGGTCGGCGCGGCGGGCGCGCTGGGCGCGGAACTGGGCGACGCCGCGACCGTACGGGTGGTGGACATCGACGGGCCGGGCGCGGCGGCCGACGGCGGGCAGGTCCGCGAACTGGCCCGCGACCTCCTGCGCGAGTTCACCCGGCCGGGAGCGTCCGGGCCGGTCGGGCTGCGGGCCGGACGCCGCTGGCTGCGCCGGTTCGAGCCGCTTCGTACGCCACCGGTGGCCGATGGGACGGCCCTGCGGGAGGGCGGACGCTATCTGATCACCGGCGGCACGGGCGGCATCGGACGGCTGCTCGCCGGGCACCTGCTCCGCGACCACCACGCCCGCGTCACCCTCCTCGGACGTGACCCGGACGCGGTGCGCGCCACGGCCGGCGAACTGTCGGGGCTCCCCGGTGAACTCCTCGCCGTCAGCGGCGACATCACCGACCCCGCGCGGACCCGGGAGGTGCTGCGCGAGACGCTGCGGCGCTTCGGCGGCCTGGACGGCGTCGTCCACGCGGCCGGGGTACCGGCGGGCGGCCTGGCCCAGCTGCTGACCCCGGACTCGGTGGCGGAGGCGCTCGCGGCGAAGACCACCGGCACCGTCACCCTCGCCGACGCCCTCCGGGAGACCGGCGCCCGGCCGGACTTCGTGCTGCTCTTCTCCTCCCTGGCCGCGTTCTCGCAGGCCCCCGGCCTGTCCTGTTACGGCGCCGCCAACGCCTTCCTGGACACGTACGCGCACGCCGCGGCCCGTACCGAGGGCCCCGCGGTCCTCGCCGTGAACTGGGACCGCTGGAACGGCGTCGGCATGGGACGGGAAGGCGAGCGGCGGCAGCGCGCGCTCGGGGGCGGGGCACCGCTGGGCGGGCTGGAACCGGCCGACGCGCTGGCCGCGTTCGAGCGGTGCCTTGGTGCGCTGTCACTCGGGCAGGTGGTCGTTTCCGTGCTGCCGCCGGACACGGTCGCCGGGCCACCCGGAAAGGATGACGGCGCCGAGCCGCAGAGCGATGCCGGTGACCGGCCCGACGAGGCGCCGGAGACCTCGCCCTCCGGCACGGACACCACCACATGGAGCCCCCTCGAACGCGAAGTCCTGCGCATCTGGCAGGACGTGCTCGGCAACGCGGAAGGCATCGGCCTGCACGACGACTTCTTCGGCCTCGGCGGGCACTCCCTGGCCGCCCTCCAGATCGTCCAGCGCTGCCAGGACAGCTTCGGCGTGGACCTCTCCGTCAAGTCGGTCTTCCTCGCGCCGACCGTCGCGCGCCTGGCCGCGGAACTGAGCGCGGCGCGCGGCGCGGCCGTACCCGGGCCCGAAGAGCCCGCACCCGGGCCCGAAGAGTCCGCACCCGGGCGCGAAGCCCCCGCCTCCGAGCGGAAGGACCCCGTATGACCGGCGTATCCGCCCGCGGACCCGCCACGGGCCGCACCGACGTCTCCCGGTGGCTGCTGCGCCGCCGGGTGCTGCCGGACCCCGCGCTGCGTCTGGTCTGCTTCCCGCACGCCGGGGGCGCCGCGACCTTCTTCCACGGGTGGCAGGGCCGGGTACCGCCCGGTACCGAGGTCGGCGCGGTCTGCTACCCGGGACGGCAGAACCGGATCGCCGAGCCGCCGCTCACCTCCATGGACGACCTCGCCGACCAGGTGCACGCGGCACTGCGCGGACTGCTCGACCGGCCGCTGGCGCTCTTCGGGCACAGCATGGGCGCGGTCGTCGCGTACGAGGTGGCCGTGCGGCTCGCCGAACGCGACGGCGCCGCGCCGGTGGCTCTGCTGGTGTCCGGGCACGGCGCCCCGTACCTGTGCGCGGCCGGACCGCCGCCGGACACCGCGGCGGACGACCGGGAGATCGCCGAACCGGCGATGGCCGCCGACCCGGCGCTGCGCCGCTCGCCCCAGCTGCTGGACCTGGTCATGCCGGTGCTCCGCGCCGACCACGCGCTGCTCCGCGCCTACCGGCCCGCACGCACCCCGCGGATCACCGCGCCGATCGTCGCCTACCGGGGCGCCGACGACCCCCGGGCGAGCGAGGACGACATGTGGTCCTGGCGTGCGATGACCGGCGCCGCCTTCCGGCTGCGGACCCTGCCCGGCGACCACTTCTACCTGGCCACCGAGGAGGCCGGGCTGGTGGCCGATGTCCTGGACGCGTGCCGCGGCGGCGCGAACGGCGACGCCGGCGGCACCGCGGCCGGCCCGGACACCGCGGCCACCGGCTCCGCCGTCCCGCTGTTCGTGCGCCGTTCCGGGGCCTGCCCCTTCGACCCGGCGGAGGACTTCGCCCGGCTGCGCGCGGAACGGCCGGTGGTCCGCACCACCCTGCCGACCGGCGCCCGCGCCTGGATGGTCACCCGGTACGCCGACGCCCGACGCGTCATCGCCGACCAGCGGCGCTTCAGCTCCCGGGCCGCCGTGAACGGCCCGGTGCCGCCCCCGGAACCGCCCGGAGGCTTTCCGCCGCCGCGGCCCGGCGTCTTCTACACGTACGAGCCCGAGGACCACGCCCGCATCCGCCGGATGCTCACCCCGGAATTCAGCGCCCAGCGCGCCCGGGTCCTGGAGCCGCGCGCGGAAACCCTGGCCGACCGGCACCTCGACGCCATCGAGCGGGCCGGACCGCCCGCCGACCTGATCACCGACTTCGCGCTGCCGGTGCCCCGGCTGCTGTTCCTGGAACTGCTGGGCGTACCCCTCCAGGACGCCGGGCGGCTCCACCACGACCTGGCGCTCCTGCACGACTTCCACCCCATCCACGAGGCACAGGCAGGAGCGTTCCGCCGGCTCGACGTGTACCTGCGGGAGCTGGTGAGGTCGGCACGCGCCGCACCCGGCGACCATGTCCTCGGCCATCTGGTCACCGCGTACGGCAGCGAGCTGAGCGACGACGAACTCGCCGGAATCGCCTGCCAGTTGCTGCTGGCCGGCTACGCGACGATCGCGGGCACCCTGGGCCTGTCCCTGCTCGCCCTGATCCTCGACCCCGTACAGGCGCGGCTGGTGCGCGACGGGCGTGCCCGGCCCGACCGGATGGCCGAGGAGCTGATCCGCCATCTGTCGGTGGTCACCTTCGGCAAGGTCTTCCAGGCGAAGCAGGACGTCACGATCGCGGGCCAGGACATCGCGGTGGGCGAGTACGTCCTGTGCCATCTGCCCTCCGCCAACCGCGACCCGGCGCTGGCCGACGGCCTCGACCGCCTCGACGTCACCCGCGAACCGACGCCCCACCTCGCCCTCGGCCACGGCGCGCACCACTGCCTGGGCGCCGAACTGGCCCGGATGGAACTGCGGGTGTGTGTGCCCCGCGTCCTGCGGCGCCTGCCGGGACTCCGCCTGCGCGTTCCCGTCGGGGATCTGCGCTTCACACCGCTGAACGCCGCGTACGGAGTGGAGTCACTGCCCGTTGCCTGGTGAGCGCGGGCGACGCCCGGCCGCACGGCGCAGCCCTTCGCACCGGGAAACGGGCGAAGGGCTGCCGGCCGATGCGGCCGGGACGAGCGTGGTGGAACCGGGTGGCGAGTGGTCAGCGCACCCAGTGGCGGAAGTGGTACTTGTGCTTGTGGAGGTCGCTGACCTTCGTGTGCGAGGCGGCGCTGGCCTCACCGACGGTAGCGCCGTCCACTCCGCCGGCGTTCACGCCCTCCTTGTGGGCGGCCTGCCAGTGGCTGGCGGTGTGGTGGTGGAGGTGCTTGCCCCCGCCGCCCGAGGGGGCGGCGGCCGCGGGAGCGGCGGCGACGAATCCGGCGGCGAGGACGCCGACGGCGGCTATCGCGATGCGACGCATGATCTCTCCTTAATGGAGCGGGATTGGTGACACGACTCTCACCCGCCACCGCTTCGCCCGCACTTCGGGACCTGGCGGACGGGAGGGGCCGCGACCACGGAGAACCCGCGCCGACGGCCCGCTCCGCCGCCCGGCCCGGACACTTCCCGGCCCTCCTCCGTACGGGTGACCGCCGCCTCCGCGGAACCCGTTACGAGGGCCCGCCCACGCTGATGCCCGGCCCCTCCGGAGGCGCGTCCCGGTCGTGCGGCTTGAGTTCGATCGCGATGCGGTGGGTGCTCTCCCGGGAGAGCGCGCCGCCGGCCTCCGCGGTGACCACGCCGATCCGCAGGCCGCCGCGGCCCGAGCCCTCCCGGCGCACCTGGACGGCGAACTCCACGTCGACGCGTTCCACCAGGAACCGGAGCCGGCTCCGCTCGCCGTCGCGCTGCGCCGTCTCCAGTTCCTCACGGATCCGGCCGATGACGTCCGCCAGGCCCGCGGTCTCCGCGCCGTCGTGCCCGCCCTGCCCACTGCTCGCGCCCATCACGGCCCTCCCGTCACGCGGTGGGGACGGCTGTCACTCCCCGCGGCTATCGTGCTGGAGTATGAGGGAGCTCGGGGGAACTTCCCAGTACCACTCAGGCGACGGATGCTGGCGGGTCCGGCTGTTCCACGCGGAGCGCCGGGGCGCCGCACCGCTCGGCGCCGGTGTGCTGCTGCCCGACGCACTGGTGCTCACCTGCGCGCACGTCGTCCTGGCCAGACCCCGGCCCGCCGTGGCCGACGGCCGGCCCGCCGACCCGCCGCTGCCCCTGCGAGAGGTGTACGCCGAGTTCCCCGGCGCCCCGGACGCGGTGCCCCGCCCCCTGGCGGCCGAGGTGCTCACCCGGCATCTGCGGCCGCCGACCTCCCGGTTCAGCGCCGACATCGCCCTGCTGCGGCTGGCCGAGGTACCGCCGGTGGCGCCCGCCGTGCTGCACCGGCAGATCCCGGCGCGCGACGAGCGGGTGCACACCGTCGGCTATCCGCAGGACCTGCCCGGCGGCGAGCACATCACCGCGCGCCTCATGGGCCGCGGCGGCCCCGGCCACGCCCCCGAGTGGGTCCAGCTCGACCCGGAGTCGGCGCCCTACGTGGTCCGGCACGGCTTCAGCGGCAGCGGCGTGGTGCACAACCGTACGGGCGGCGTCATCGGCATCCTCGTCCACCAGCACGGCACCGAGCGGTTCCCGGTCCCCTCCAGCCACGCCTACATGATTCCGACCGAGACGATCCTGGCGCACCTGGGCGACGAGAAGTTACGGCTGCGGGTCACCGGCGCGCGTGCCGTCGCGGGCTCCATCCGGCTCGTCCCGGGCGCGGCCGGTTCGGACCGGGCACCCGGGCTGCGCCGCTGGCTCGCCCGCTGGCTCGACGACAGTGGACCGGCCACCGTCCGGGCCACGCCCACCGGCCGGGGCACGGTCAAAGGGCGCAGCGCGGAACGGGCCGCGGGCGCGGGAGGCAGCGGCGCGGCGGCATGGCGGGGAGCGCCGGGACGACCCGACGGCGGCCGCGGCGTCACCGGCCAGGCCCAGCACCGCCCGGACGGCCCCGCCGAGCCCGTGGAGCTGGCCTTCGTGGCCGACGACGAGCACGACGCCCGTTCCGCGCTGCACTCCGCGCTCATCCTGGCCGACCGGGAGCGCAACCCGCGGCCGCTGCGGCGCGGCGAGGCCACGGAACCGCGGGCGGGCTCGATCGACCTCGCCCTGGACGCGACGGGCTGGACGGCCGACCAACTGGTCCGGCGCGTCGCGGTCCGGGCCGGCCTCACCACCCACCGGGCACCGGCCGGTGACCTCGCCACGGTGACGCGGCAGATCGCCGAGCAGGCCCCGCCGCTGTCCGCCGCCTTCCTCTCCGTCGACCGGCTCCTGCCCGCCGACGGACCGGCCCGGTCGGCCCACGGGCCGTTCCTGTCGCTGCTGCACGCGCTGCTCGCCCCGGGCCACAGCCGGCTCCTGCTCGTCTTCCAGGACCCGGCCGCGCCACTGCTCGCCCGCGTCGTCGACGAACTCCTCGACGACCGCTGGGCCAGCCGCCGCGAATCGGCCGTCGCCGCACGGCTGACCGTCCTGGCCGGCCTGGAGGAGCAGCACCGCCGGCTGCGCGGCGGGCGGGACGGCCCGGAGGACGCCGACGGGTGCGTACCGGTCTCCCGCCGGCTCGCCGCGCGGCTGGCGGCGCTGCGCCAGGGCGGCATCCTGCGCAACAGCCCGAGCGCCGCGTACCACCTGTTCCGCATCGGCGTCGCCGTCGAGGACGCCCTGCAGCGCCTCGATCCGCCGCGCACGCCACGCGGTTACGTCGTCCTCCCGCCGGGTGACGGCCTGACGGACCTGCCGCACGTCACCGTCGGCGACCCGGACTCCCTCGCCGAACCGGAGCCGCCACCGGCCGCGTTCCCGCCCGCCGCCGAGGGCCCGGCACCGGCCCCCGGACCGGTGCCCCTGGCCGTACGGTGGCCCGGTCTCGTCCGCGGCCAGGAACTGCACCAGCAGTACCGGGTCGTCGGCCGCCTCGGCCAGGGCAGCTACGGGCAGGTGTACCTCGCCCGCGACCGGATGCTCGCCGGCCGGCCGGTGGCCCTGAAGGGGGTGCGCGACCCCGACGACGCGCGGGCCGTGCAGGAAGCGGTGCAGGAGCGCCTGCGGCTGGTCGGCCTCAACCACCCGTCGATCATCAAGGTGTTCAACTACGCCCGGCAGCCGGGCGCCTCGGACAGCAACCTCAGCTTCATCGTGATGGAGTTCGCCGACGGCGCGCCGCTGCGCTGGATCGCCGACCGGATCGCGCAGCGCGCCGAGCCCTTCCACGACCACCGGGTGCACGAGTTCATCGCGGTCTACGGGCTGCTCATCCTGGACGCGCTCACCTACCTCCACGAGGAGCGCGGGCTCGTCTACGGCGACCTCTCCCTCACGAACGTGATCCACTGCGGTGCCGGCATCAAGCTCATCGATGTCGCCGGTGTCCGCCCGATCGGCACCTCGGGCCCCCTCACGTACCCGGCGCCCGAGCTGCACAGCCACCCCGCCATGACCGTCGCCGCCGACCTGTACGCGGTGGGCGCCGTGCTCGGGGAACTGGTCGCCCGGGTCCCCGAGGCGCCCCCGGGGCTCGGCACGCGCTCGCTGGAACGCGTACTGGACCGCGCCACCGCGCCGCTCCCCGAGGAGCGCTTCGCCGACGCCCGGGAGATGGCCGTCCAACTGCGCGGGGTACTGAAGGAGTTGCGGTCGCTGCGCCTCGGCGAGGAGGCTGCCTTCGAGCCCTCCTCGCTCTTCGCCCCGGCGCCCGCCGCCCTCGACGGCGAGCTGGGCAAGGCGCCGCCGCTCGGGCAGTGGCGCGACGGCAGCAACGTCAAGCGCGGACTGACGGCCCGGCCGCCCACCCCCGCGGAGGTCGCCCTCGGCCTGCCGGTGCCCAAACCGGACGTCGCCGACGGCAACTGGACGGAACTGCACCGCACCTCCTACGACGATCCGGTCGGCCTGCTCCAGCTCAGCGACGCGTGGAAGGAGTCACCGGAGAAGGCGCTGCTGCACTTCCGGCTCCACCTGGAGATCGCCCGCGACCACCCGGAGGAGGCCGCCGGGGAACGGGCCGCCGCCGAGGCCGAGCTGGCCCGCGCCCGCGCCGCCGTCGGCGAACTGGCGGCGTACGACTGGCGGCTGCACTGGCACGAGGGGCTGCTCCATCTCGCCGACGACCGGGTCCCGGCGGCGCTGGAGTGCTTCGACCGGGTCTACGCGGCGATTCCGGGGGAGTACGCGCCGAAACTGGCCCTCGGCTACTGTCACGAGGCCCTGCGGGCCCCGAAGGAGGCCGTGGCCCTGTACGGGGCGGTCTGGCACCGCAACCACGCCCTCGGCAGCGCCGCCTTCGGCCTGGCCCGCATCCACCTCGCCGACGCCAAACCGCAGCTCGCCCTGGACTGCCTCGAAGCCGTCCCCGCCGACTCCCGGCACCGCACCGCCGCCCGGACGGCCATGGTCCGCATCCTCGCCGCCCCGCCCGCCGACGGCCGTCCGCCCACCGTGTCCGCCGCCCGGCTGGCCTGGCCGGCGCTGCACCGGCTCACGAGGAAAGAGGGCCTGACCGACCGGCATGCCCAGGACCGGCTGCGCACCGACCTCCTGGAACTGCTGCTCCTGCTCGTCACCACCGCACCCGCGGCGGGCCCCGGCCCGCTGGGCGCCCTCTGCGCGGAAACCGACAACCAGGCCGAGAAGATCACCGTCCCGCACACCGAGCACGCGCTGCGCGAGGAGCTCGCGGCCTGTTACCTGCGGCTGTTCGAACAGATGTCGCCCGCCGCCCGTGCCCGGGACCGGGAGCTGGCCGAAGCCCTGCTCGACAACGCCTACCGCACCCGCCCCATCGGCTTCCGGCACCGCCGCGGCGACCAGCGCCTCCACTGGTTCCGCCACTGGGACCGGGACGGACGGACCGGCGAGGCCCTTCCCCCGTACGAGGACTCCCCGAGTGAGGGGGCACCATGAGCGGCCACGACAGCGCCCGCCCCGGACCACGCCCACCCGGTGCATCCCCCGGGAAGGTCATGGCGCGAAGACGGCCGCTGCGCGTGCTGTGGTACTGGTCCTCGGGCCGCGATCCGGTGCGCGGGCGCAAGCACACGGGCAGGTTCCTGTTCAGCCGGATGCTGATGCTGCCCGCCGTCACCTTCACCGTCCTCGCCCTCGCCGGCACGGCGTACTTCGACGTCCACAGCCGTACGGAGGAGCTGCGCGGCCGCTACGCCCCCGCCCTCGTCGAACTGGCCCACGCCCGCGTGGCGTTGACCCTCGCGCAGGCCGAGGCCGAGCGCCGCCTCGGCACGCGCGGCGGCAGGCCGCCGGTGCAGTCCGATCTCGTAGGGCTCGGCGAACGCTATCCGTCCCTGGTGACCGCGGCTTCCCAGAGCCTGAACAACGCCGTCCAGACCGGAGCGCTGGACAAGGCGCAGGAACAGGAGACCCGGGTGATCTCCGGCCTGGTGGTCGCCTACGACTACTGGATCGACTGGGCCGACAGCCACCACGACAGCCGGCCCCTGTGCCGGGCCGGCATGGAGTACGCGACGACCCTGCTGCGCGGCAGCCCCACCGCCGTGCTGGACCGCATCGGCACCCTGGAGACGCGTCTGCGCGCCTCCGTGGCCGAGCTGTCGGGCCGGCGCACCGTGTTCCTCGTCACCGCCTCGGCGGCGCTGCTGGCCGCGCTGGTCCTGGCCGTCCTCTTCGCCGGCCTGCTCGACTACGTACGCGCCCGCCTGCGGGTCCGCAGTCCCCTGCTGGCCCTGCACGCACTGCCCGTCCTGCTGGTGTTCGCGGTCCTGTGGGCCGGCGCGACCGTCCAGCACCGGGCCCAGCAGGACGTGGAGCGCTCCGCCGCCCGGCTCGGGCGGATATCCGTGCCGCGCGAGGCCGGACCGGAGCGGAGCGACGGGCCGGCCGGGCCCGACGCCGCGATCGAGAAGGTGGACTCCGACCTCGCCGGGCGGCTGCGCGGCACCCACCCGGGCATGTGGATGCTGGCCTCGGTGCTGGCCCTGGCCGTGGGGGCGGCGGGTGCCGTGGGCTGGGGCTTCGCGCTGCGCCAGTACGGCCGCGAGTACTGGAAGATCGACTGGAGGTCCGCATGAGAAGCCCGCGCCGCAGACTCCGGCCCGCCCTGGCCTGCTGCCTCCTGGTCACCGCCGCACTGCTGTCGGGGGGCTGCTCGTCCGACGACGACCGGACGGTGGTGGTCCTGGGCCCGTGGACCGGCGAGGAGCAGCGCCCGTTCGTCGAGACGCTGAAGGAGATCGGCAAGCGGACCGGCCGTACGTACGTGTACGAGGGCACCCGCTCGCCACGGGAGACCCTGGCGACCCAGCTGCGCACGGAGTCACCGCCCGACGTGGCGATCCTCAACAGCCTGGGGGAACTGTCCGAATACGCACGCGAAGGCGCCGCCAAGCCGCTGGACGAGGACGTGGCGGGATCGGCGGTCGGCCCGTGGGCGCAGCGGATCAGGCTCAGGAACCAGGAGGGCGAGTTGCGGCAGCGCTCGTACTGGGTGCCGGTGCGGGTGGACCTCAAGAGCATCGTCTGGAGCCGCCCCCACGATCCCCGGACGGCCCGGAACCCCCGCTGGTGCCTGGGGATGGCGTCCGAAGCGACGTCCGGCTGGCCGGGCACGGACTGGATCGAGGACCTGCTGCTCCAGAAGTCCGGCCCCGCCGTGTACGACGAGTGGGCCACCGGCGCCCTGCCGTGGACCAGCGCTCCGGTGAGGCGGGCGTGGCAGGCGTGGCGGGACCTGCTCGCCGAGGACGGCCCCAAGGCCGCCGAAAACGCGATATCCACCCCGTTCGACGATCTGGGCGGCGGCCGGTACGGCCTGCTGAACACCGGCAGGTGCACCCTGGAGCACCAGGGCTCCTTCATCCGCCGGCACTACGCCGACGACGTGCTGCCCGCACCCACCCATCGGTTCGTTCCCGGTCTTCCGGCCGACCGCCGAGCCTACGAGGTCTCCGGCGACATGGCGGCCGTCTTCCGGCCCGGCGAAGCCGCCTGGGAACTGCTGAAGGCACTGACCTCGCACCCGGCCCGCGCGGAATGGGCCAGGCTGGCGAGCCCGGGGGAGCGCCCCTTCTTCTCCGACGGCAGCACCGGCGAGGGGCAGCTGTCGGCGAGCACCGCGGCGGTGCAGAAACTCTTCAGCGCGGCGGACAAGGTCTGCTTCGACGCCTCCGACGCCATGCCGCCCACCTTGCGCGGCGCCTTCCAGCGCGCCGTACTGGAATTCCTCCAGTCACCGCGCCTCCTCGACGGCCTGCTGCGGCAGCTGGAGGCGGAACGCCTGACACAGCTCCGGGCAGGCGCCTTCGCACTGGAACACCTGTGCGGGCGCCTCGGCGACTGACGGCGGCTGCCCGCCGCACGGCCGGGGCTTCGTCGGTGGCCCGCACGGCAGGCAACACCCGGCCTCGGTTGTGGACCACTCGTACGCCTTCCCCGCCGCCGACCCGCGCGGCCCCGCTCCGGGCGCCGGACCGTCCGCCGGAGGCAGGCGGCCCCCCGGAAGATCCTTCGAAGTGGTCCACATCACGGTCGGCGCCGGTACCGAATCGGCAGGGGACGCGTTTTCTTCGTACCATTCACGTGTTTGCCGAGGGAAATGGTGCGGTCAGTGCAGGAGCGGGCGGTCAAGACGCGGGAGGCAATTCTCCGGGCGGCTTCCGAAGTGTTCGACGAGTTCGGGTTCAGTGGCGCGAGCGTCAGCAAGATCATGAAGCGGGCCGGGGTCACCCAGGGCGGGATGTACTTCCACTTCCCGTCCAAGGAGGCCCTGGCGCACGCCGTCATGATCGAGCAGGGCAACGGGCTGGAGCTGCCGCCCGGCGAGGACGGCCTCCAGCGGCTGGTCGACATCACGCTGTACCTCGCCGGAGAGCTGCAGACCAACCCCGCGCTGCGGGCCGGTGTACGGCTGGCGATCGAGCAGGGCGAATTCGGCGTGCAGGACGACGCCCCGTACCAGTACTGGGTGCGGGAGTTCGCCGGGCAGCTGCGGGCCGCCCGGGACCAGGGGGAACTGCTGCCGGAGGTGGACGTGGACGACCTGGCCTGGATGCTGGTCAGCTCGTACTCCGGCACGCAGCTCCTGTCGCAGATCTCCACCGGCCGGGCCGACCTGCACCAGCGCGTGATCACCCTGTGGCGGTACCTGCTGCCGGGCATCGCCGCGCCCGACGTCGGGCCGCGGATCACCTTCCCGGAACAGCGCGACGGCACGGCCGCCTGAGCGGCCGGCGCCCGGCCCGGCCTACTTGAGGCCGCTGAGCATGACGCCCCGGATGTAGTGCTTCTGGAGCAGCAGGAACATCAGCAGCACCGGCAGCACGCTCAGCATGAGCCCGGCCATCATGACGGGCACCATGCGGTGGGGGTCGAGGTAGCTCTGCAACGTCTGGATGCCCACGGGGAGCGTCATCAGGCGGGGGTTCGCGGTGGACACGAGCAGGGCCCAGATGTACTCGTTCCAGGCGCCCACGAACGTGAGCAGCGCGAGCGTCACCGCCACCGGCCGGGTCTGCGGTACGACGATGCGCCACCATACGGTGAACTCCCCGGCGCCGTCGATCCGCGCCGCCTCCAGCATCTCGTCCGGTACGGACACGATGAACTGCCGCATCAGGAAGATCCCGAAGCCGGACACCAGGAACGGCATGACCAGGGCGGCGATGCTGACCGTCAGCCCGGCGCCGCCGTCGCCGAGCGGGCCGTTGCCGCCCGCCAGCGGCCAGTGCACCAGGATCAGGAAGTGCGGGATGAAGAACACGAACGGCGGGAACATCATCGTCGCCAGCACCAGCCGGAAGATCAGGTCGCGGCCGGGGAAGCGCAGCTTGGCCAGGGCGTAGCCCGCCAGCGAGGACGTCAGCAGCACCGATCCGGTGATCACCGCGGTGGCGACGACGCTGTTGCGGAACAGCAGCGGCAGGTTCAGCCGGACGAACGCCTCCCGGTAGTTGGACAGGTCGAAGGCCTCCGGGAGGAAGCGGTAGGGCAGCCTGCCGTACTCGCCCGGCCCTTTGAACGAGGTCAGCAGCATGTCCAGGAACGGCACCACCGTCACCACCGCGCCCGCCCCCACCAGCAGGTACGACAGCCAGGGAACCCGCCCGCGCCGCCTCATCCGTCCGCTCCCTTCCGCCGGAACAGCCACAACTGCGCCAAAGTGATCACCAGGACGAGGACGAACAGCACGAGGGCCGCCGCGCTCGCCGAGCCCCAGTCCCCGTACTTGAACGCCCGCTGGTACATCTCCAGCGCGGCCACGTTCGTCGCGTCGCCCGGACCGCCCTCGCCGGTCATGACGATGATCAGCGCGAACGACTGGAGGCCGGTGATGAACTGGGTCACGCACACGAACAGCAGGGACGGCCGCAGCAGCGGCAGCGTGATGCGGGTGAAGACGGTGAACGGCCCGGCGCCGTCCAGCTCCGCCGCCTCGTAGTAGGAGTGCGGAACGGCCTTCAGGCCCGCCGTGAGGATGAGGATCGCCGACCCGAGGGAGGCCCACGCCTGGACCACCACGACCGACGGGAGCGCCGTCGCCGGGTCCTGGAGGAAGGCCACGGAGCGCAGGCCGAGCGCGTTGAGCACGCCGTTGACCAGGCCGCCCGGCTCGTACATGTACTTCCACACGTTGCCGACCGCGACCACGGTCGTCACGATCGGCAGGAAGTACAGCGTGCGCCAGAACCCCTGGAAGCGCAGGCGGGTGATGCAGTGCGCGACCAGTACGGCGCCGGTCAGCGCCAGGGCCACGGTGCCCAGCGCGTACAGCAGCGTGTTGGTCAGGACCGGCGTCAGGAAGGACGAGCCGCGGGCGAAGAGGGCGGCGAAGTTGTCCACCCCCGCCGGCCGTATGTCGGCCAGGTCGAAGCCGGCCCAGCGGGACAGCGACAGCAGCACCGCGAACAGCAGCGGCAGGAGGAGGAAGACCGCGAAGAAGGCGAGGCTGGGCGCGAGGAAGAGGTAGGCGACGGCGGTCTGGCGGCAGCGGTGGCGGGCCCGGCGCGCGGCGGGGCGGGCGCGCTCCCCGGCCGCCCGCACACCGCGCCCGCGCCCCCCGGCCCTACCCACACCCGGCCCGCGATTCCCGGCATTGCGCTCACCCCGCCCGCGCCTCCCGGCCTTACGCACACCCGGCCCGCCGTCCGTACGGCCGCGCCCTTCGGCTCCGCTCGGGCGCCGGGCCTCGCCGCCGTCGCCGTCCGCGCTTCCGACCGTTGTCGCCATGCAGCACCAGCCTTTCGGGGACGGGCGGACCGGCCGACGGGAGCAGGCCCGGGGCAGGCCGCGCGGTCAGCGGGAGAGTTCCTGGTCGATCTGGCGCACGGCGTTGCGCACGGCCGCGTCCGGCGGATGGCGGCCGGTCCACATCTCCTCGATGTTCTTGCGCAGCAGCGCCTTGGCCTTCTGCGCGCGCGGCCCGTTCGGCTCCGGCGTGGCGTAGTCCAGCGCGTCGACGAACGGGCCGAGGTTCTGGTCGCCCCCGGCGGCCAGCAGCGCCCGCATGTCACCGGTACGGCCGGTCATCGTGCCGACGGACATCTGGAGGACGCTCATCCGCGTGGCCCGTACGGCCGCGGCCCGGCCCGCCCCGGGGCCGGCCGGCACCACCTCGTCGTTCAGCCAGCGCAGGAACTCCCAGGCCTCCCGCTGGTGCCCGCTCTTCGCGTTGACGCCCAGCAGGAAACCGGTGGTGACCGTGCCCCGGTTGCCGGGCGCGGGACCCGGCACCGGCGCCACCCCGACATCGCGGTAGTCCCGGCCCATCGTCTGCTTCAGGCTGCCGGTCCACCACGCGCCGCTGACCGCCATCGCCACCCGGCCCGCGGGGAACGCCTTCATCAGGTCGATGCCGGGGTCGCTCGCGCCCCGGTCGATCAGGCGCCGCTCCAGCGCGAAGACGGCGCGTCCGGCGGGGGAGTCGAGGGCGCTGTGCGTACCGTCCGGGTGGAGGAACGATCCGCCACGGGATGCCAGCAGTGCCAGGGTCTGGTTCACCACCGTGGAGTCGTCCGTCCGCGACAGCCCGAAACCCTGCACGAGCGTATTGCCGTGCCGGTCGCGCCGCGCGGTCCGGTACGCGGTCTCCTCCAGCTCCCGCCAGGTGCGCGGCGGCCCGGCCAGCCCGGCCGCGCGCAGCAGCCGCTTGTTGTAGTAGAGCGCGTACGACTGCACCTCGGTGGGATAGCCGAGGGGCCGGCCCCGTACCGACGCCGCCCGGACCGCGGGACGGGCGAAACCGCGCTCGATACGGGCGGCGTCCCCGGACGGCGCCGGCCGCACCACCCCCGCCTGCGCCAGCTGCCCCGCCCACAGGCTGTACGGGTGGATGATGTCCGCGCCCTGGCCGGCGGCCTGACGCACCATCAGGGTGGTCAGCAGATCCTGGAAACGGACCGCAGTCGTCCGTACGTGCACCCGGTCGTGCGCCGCGTTCCACTCGTCCACCACGCGCTGCAACGCCGACTTCAGCGGGTCGGTCGCGTAGTGCGACAACAGCGTGAGCACGACCGGGTCGCCCGGGCGGCCGCCGCCGCCCCGGCCGGGGGCGCCGCAGCCCGCCGCGCTCGCCGCCGCTCCCGCCAGCCCCGCCAGGACCCGGCGCCGCTTCATGGCCGTACCTCCCGCCGTAAGACCTGGAACCTGCGGGTCGTGGCGAACCCCGCCGCCCGGTACAGCTGCCCGGCCGGGCTGTGCTCGCCGGTCCACAGGAACCATGCCGTGTGCGCGCCCGCCGCCCGCATCCGCTCCAGCGCCAGGTGCAGCAGCACCTTGCCCAGGCCGGTGCCGCGCTGGTCGGCCCGTACGCCGAACGGCCCGAACCGCTCGGTCAGCCCTTCGTACGCACCGTGCATCGCCCACCCCACGACCCGGCCGGCCGGGTCGTGGGCCGTCACGATGCGGTCCGGGGGCGCGCCGGTGTCGAGCGCGTGCCGGATCGTCCGTGGCCAGTCCGGGCCGAACTCGTCCTCGGCCAGCCGCAGCAGCCCCACCAGGTCGTCGTCCCGTGGAGTGCCGAAGCGGTAGCCCCCGGCGGCCAGTGCGTCGGCCCGCTGCCGTACCGCTTCGGGCATCCGGTGGCCGACCAGGCCGCGGTCCATCGCGACGGCTTCGAGCCGGGGCGTGAAGCCCAGGTCCGTCAGCAGCCGGGCGGCCTCCGGATAGGCGTCCCGGTCCAGGCCGGGGAGGAAATAGTGCGGGGTGTACGAGGCGAAGTCGACGCGGGTACGGCCGTGTCCGGCGAGCCAGCCGAGCACGCCGGTGAGCAGCCGGCGCCCCAGCCCGGCGCGGCGGACGGCCGGATCGACGAAGAAGAACGGGATCCAGCCCTGCTCCGGCTCCAGATCGCTCCCGCCCACCGGCACCCTCCGGCGAACCCCGTACGCGGCGCCGACCACCTCGCCGTCCCGCACGGCGACGCGCAGGCCCGCCGGGTCGAAGTTCGGGTCCAGCAGGACGTGGCGGCGGAACCGCTCCCGAGTGACGGGGTCGTACGGGACGCTGCGCGCCCACGCCGAGACGAGCGGGGCACCGTCGCCGGGGGCGAAGGTCCGGACTCGGACTTGGCCGGTGGGCGATCCACCATCCAGCCGGGACCGCCCGTCCCGTCCACCCGCTCCCTCCCAACCGTCCCGCCCGCCCGCGACGCCGGGGGGCACCGGCCCGGTCACCGCTCCTGCCCGACGCCCGCGGGCGGTCCTTCCTGTGGGCCGAGGACCGGCTCGAACGCCTCCGTATAGCCGTCGAACAGGGGCTGCCAGTCCGGGGCCTGGGCGGGGCCGTCGGTCAGCCTCGCGAGGCAGACCTGCCAGCCGGCCGCGTTGCGGGCCGCCGTGCCGGGAGCGCAGCGGTAGGTGAACACGAGGAGGGTGTCGCCGTCCGGCCGCGGTGACAGTTCGAACCGCAGCGTCTCGGCTCCCCAGGTGTACGCCAGCAGACGGGGCCGGTCGGCTTCCAGGACCTCACCCGTCAGCGCGGGGCCCTCGGCCCCGGGGAAGGTGAACGTCAGCGGGGCACCGGCGGACCACGGCTCCGTGCCGCCGGCGGCGATCGCGCTCGGGAACCACCCGGCCAGTTCCTCGCGGTCCGTCAGCGACCGCCACACCGCCTCGGGAGGCCGCGGGAGCACCCGCTCGAAGCGGAGCACCGGCCGGGCGCCTTCCAGGTACAGCGTCGCGTTGTCCATCGGCGTCCTCTCGTCCAGACCCGTACGAGCCGGCAGGGCCATGGTCCCCGCCTTCCGCCCAGGCTCCAACACCTCCCGCGTCACGGGCCGAAGGACGTGCACGCCGACGGCGATCGGCCGCCGTCAATCCCCCGATCGGGTCCGCTCATGCTCCACTCAGGCGCATCACCCGCTCCGCCAGCTCACGGGGGCGGCTCAGGAACGCGCAGTGGCCGCCGTCCATCTCCTCCGGCTCGATGCTCAGCCGCTCCCGCACCAGGCCGCGGAGCCACCCGGCGGGGAAGAGCTGGTCGTCGCGGCAGAGCAGGAACGAGGTCGGCACCTCCGGCCAGCGGTCGAGCGGCCACGGACGCCCGAAGGGGCCGCCGGACTGCGCCCGTCCCCGGGCCGCCGACTCGGCCGCCAGCTCCGGTGGCACATCGTGGAAGAAGAGCACGCTCGCGTCCGGCGGGCCGCCGTCCAGCCGCTCCCGCTCGGCCATCACCGCACTGTGGCCGGTGTTCTCCCACCAGTCGCCCGGTGGTTCGCCGGGCGCCGGCAGCATGGCCGCCACCAGCACCATCCGCGCCACCGGTATCCGTTCGCACACCAGCGGCGCGGTGAACCCGCCCAGTGAGTGGGCGACGAGGACGATGTCCGTACGGCCCGCGGCCGCCCGGACCACCGCGTCGGCGTACTCGGCCAGGCCCGCCGACGGGTCGTCGTTCGGCAGGTCCACCGCGACCGCGTCATGGCCGTGGCGCCGCAGCTCGTCCCCGACCAGCTGCCAGTCCCAGGGGACGCCCCCGGCCCCCGGGACGATCACGTAACTCTTCTTGCCCGCCATGCCCCTCGCCCCCCTCCGACGCGGCGGCCCGGACCGCTCCGGCAGCTCTCCGGACCCGCCACCGCATCATGCCGCAGGGGTCTGACAACGGCATTGGATCAAGGCGTGACCTGCATGGAGGCGTGTCCTGGAGCAAGGCGTGTCCTGGAGCAACGCGTCCCCGGATCAAGGCATGACCCGTATCAAGGCGTCACCTGGATCTTCCGGCCCTGTCCCGCCTTGAAGCGGTCCATCGCCTCGGCGTAGCGGTCCAGGGGCAGCCGGTCGCTGATGAAGACCTCCGGGTCCAGGACGCCCGCGGCGAACAGCTCCGCGGCCCGCTCGTAGCTGTGCAGCACGGCCATCGAGCCGGTGATGGTGATCTCCTGGTTGTAGATCCGGTACGGCTCGATCGTGGCGCGTGTCGCGTAGTCGGAGACGCCGAACTGGAGGAACGTGCCGCCCTTGCCGACGCGGCCCAGCCCGTCCTGGATGGCGTGCGCGTTGCCGGTCGCGTCGATGACCACCTCCCAGCCGCGCGGCCGGTCCAGCTCGTCGGCGGAGGCGGCCGCGTTGCTGCACCCCAACTGCCGTGCGGTGGCCAGGCGTTGCGGGTTGACGTCGAGCATGTCGACGCTCGCCGCGCCGGTGCGCTTGGCCAGCTCCAGCATCATCAGCCCCATCGTCCCGGACCCGTAGATCAGCACATGGGTGCCGAGCTGCTGGGAGCGCAGGATGTCGTAGCCCCGCACGGCGCAGGACAGCGGCTCGATGAGGGCCGCGTCCTCGGTCCGCACGTGCTCGGGCAGCTGCACGCAGTTCGCGGCGGGCGCGACGGCGAACTCGGCGGCGCCGCCCGCCGTCGTCACGCCGATGGCGGCCCACCGTTCACACAGGTTGTTGCGTCCGATGCGGCAGTAGTGGCACGCGTGGCAGTACAGGGACGGATCGACGGCGACCCGGTCGCCCTCGGCCAGACCGGTGACCCCGGCGCCCAGGGCGACGACCGTACCGGCGAACTCGTGACCGGGCACGACGGGCAGCGTCGGCGCGAACTCGCCCTGGAGGATGTGCAGATCGGTGCCGCACAGCCCGCAGCCCGCCACGTCCACGACGACCTCACCGGGCCCGGGCGCCGGATCGTCGACGGTGGTGACCTCGACACGGCCCGGGGCGCTGATCACTGCGGCCTTCATTTCACGGCTCCTAGGGAGAGGCCCTGGACGAGCTTGTCCTGGGCGGTGAACCCGGCGGCGAGCACCGGGAGGGAGATGACGGTGGCGGCGGCGCACACCTTGGCCAGGAACAGGCCCTGGCTGGTCACGAACCCGGTCAGGAAGACCGGGGAGGTCCCGGCGACGATGCCGGTGAGCACCCGGGCGAACAGCAGCTCGTTCCAGCTGAAGATGAAGGAGATCAGCGCGGTGGCCGCGATGCCGGGCAGCGCGACCGGCGCGACGATGCGCACCAGCGTCGTCGGCAGCCCGGCGCCGTCGATGGACGCCGCCTCCAGGATCTCCGCCGGCACCTCGGCCAGGAAGGAGCGCATCATCCACACCGCGATCGGCAGGTTCATCGAGGTGTAGAGGATGACGAGCAGCCAGATGTTGTCGAGCATCCGGGTGTTCTGGGCGATCAGGTAGACCGGCAGCAGTCCCGCCACCAGCGGCAGCATCTTGGTGGACAGGAAGAAGAAGAGCACGTCGCTCCACTTGCGCACCGGCTTGACGGACAGCGCGTACGCCGCCGGGACGGCGAGCGCCAGCACCAGCAGCGTGGACGCCACCGACGCCGTCAGCGAGTTGAGCAGCGGCGGCCAGGGGCTGACGCCGGTGCCCGCGCCGAAGAACTCCCGGTAGCCGTGCAGCGTCAGCCCGGCGCCGACGCTCGGCGGGTTGGCGGCCGCGTCCGCCTCGCTGTGGAAGGAGGTGAGCACCATCCACGCCACCGGCAGGAAGAAGGCGATGCCGCAGAGCCAGGCGGCCAGGCCCAGCAGGCTCCCGGTGCGCCGGCGGCGCCGTCCGGCGGGGGCGGCGGCCCGTACCGCGGTCGCAGTCATCGGGTGACCTCCTCACGGAGCAGGGACGAGACGGTACGCAGCGCGAAGGTCGCCACCAGCAGGGAGCAGACCACGACCACGACGCCCTGCGCGGAGGCCCGTCCGTAGTCGTGCGCCTGGTAGAAGGTCTGGTAGATGGTGTACGGGAGGTTGCCGGTGCCCAGGCCGCCCGAGGTGATGGTGAACACCGCGTCGAAGTTCTGCACGACGTAGACCGTGCCGAGCAGTGCGGCCAGTTCCAGGTAGCGGCGCAGGTGGGGGAGGGTGAGGTAGCGGAAGACGTCCCAGGTGGAGGCGCCGTCCACGCGCGCCGCCTCGACCGCGTCGGCGGGCCGGCTCTGCAGCCCGGCCAGCAGGATCAGCATCATGAACGGCGTCCACTGCCAGATCAGCGCCACCTCGACCGCCGCCAGCGGCGAGGCGGTCATCCAGTCCGGCTGCGGCGGGTCGGCGCTGCCGAACAGCTTCCATATCCAGGTCAGCGATCCGTTGATCAGCCCGTACGAGGCGTTGTAGAGCGCGTGCTTCCACAGCAGCGCGGCGGCGACCGGCACGACCAGGAACGGGGTGATCAGCATCGTACGGACGATGCCGCGGCCCTTGAACTTCCGGTCCAGCAGCAGCGCGAGTCCCAGCCCCAGCACGAGGCTGACCAGCACGACGGTCACGGTCAGCAGGACCGTCGTCCAGATCGCGGAGCGCAGCGCGGGGTCGGTGAAGACGGCCTTGTAGTTGTCGAAGGCGGCGAAGCCCCGGTTCTCGGGGGCCAGCGCGTTCCACCGCACGAAGGAGATGACCACGGTCGCCACGAAGGGCAGCTGGGTCACCACGATCAGGAACACCAGGGCGGGCAGCAGCGGCGCGCGGCGCGCCCAGGCGGCGGCGCGGCCGGCCGTACGGGCGCCGCCGCGCGGCCGGGCCGCGGCGGCGCCGGGGCTCCGCGTCCCGCTCAGACCGTCCCGCTCCTCCCGGTCCTCAACGCTTCGCGTAGGCACGGGCCACCTCCTCCGCCAGCCGCTGGCTCTTGTCGAGGGCCTCCGGCACGCTCTGCCGCCCGGCGATCGCCGAACTGACCTCGTGCGAGACCTTGGTGCCCAGATCGGAGAACTCGGGGATGCCGACGAACTGGATGCCGGGCGCGGGCCGCGGCTGCACCCCGGGGTCGTCGGGGCGCGCCGAGGTGATCGCGTTCTTCGTCGCCGCGGCGAACGCCCCGGACCGGCGCAGGTAGTCGGGGTCGCGGTAGGTCGAGGCGCGCTTCCCGGCCGGCACCTTCGACCAGCCCAGCCGTTCGCCCACCAGCCGCTCGTAGCCCTTGCCGGACGCCCAGGAGATGAACTTCCAGGCGGCGTCCTGGTGGGTGCTCGCCTTCTGGACGCCCCACGCCCAGGTGTAGAGCCAGCCCGAGCTGGCCGTCCGCTCGACCGGCGCGGGCGCGTAGCCGACCTTCCCGGCGACCTTGGAGTCACCGCTCTCCAGCGATCCCGCGCCGGCGGTCGCGTCGTACCACATGGCGACCTTGCCCTGCTGCATGTCGTTAAGGCACTCGGTGTACCCGGCCTGCGGGGCGCCCGCCTCCCCGTGTTCGCGCAGCAGGCCGACGTAGAAGCGGGTGGCGGCGGTGAACTCCGGGCTGTTGACGCGGGCCTGCCAGTCCTTGGTGAACCAGGTGCCGCCGAAGGTGTTCACCACCGAGGTCAGCGGCGCCGCGAGCTGCCCCCAGCCGGGCTGGCCGCGCAGGCAGATGCCCTTCATGCCGGGCCGGGCGCCGTCGAGCTTCGCCGCGAGCGCCGCGACCTGCTTCCAGGTGGGCTTGGGCGGCATCGTCAGCCCCGCCTCCCGCAGCACGTCCTTGCGGTACATCAGGAACGACGACTCCCCGTAGAACGGCTGGGCGTAGACCTTCCCGTCGGCCGCGGTCAGCGACTTGCGTACGGGGGCGAGCAGGTCCGCCTGGTCGAAGGAGGTGTCCCGCGCGGCCCGCTCGCCGAGCGGGCTCAGCCAGCCGTTGCGGGCGTAGATCGGGGTCTCGTAGTTGCTGAGGCTGGCCACGTCGTACTGGCCGGCCTGGCTGGAGAAGTCCTGGCTCATCTTGTCGCGCAGGTCGTCCTCGGGCAGCACGGTGTAGTTGACCTTGATGCCGGTCCGCCGCGTGAAGTGCTCGGCGGTCAGCCGTTGCAGGTCCACCATCTGCGGGTTGTTCACCATCAGGACGTTGATGGTGTCCCGGCCCTCGTTGCCGAGATCGCCGGCGCCGCGGTAGCAGCCGCCGAGGGAAAGCGCGACGGCGACGGTGGCGGCCACCAGGCCCACCGGGCCGCGGCGCCTGGGACGTACGGCGGACCGCTCGCCGCGAACGGTCCGTCCGGGGGATCGTGCTCGCACGGCTCAACACCTCTCTGCTGGGAAAACTCACCGGCCGGGGCGACCCGCCGGGCGCGGTCGCGGGCACGGCGGACCGCGGGCCCGCACGCCGGCTCCCGTGCGGCCCGTCCTGCGGCGGTCGTGCCGTGTCGTGCGCACGCCCGTCCGGGCGCGGATTCTCCTCGGGGACGCGTCCTCTTCAGGCCCGGAGCACCTGCGGTCCCAGCAGCGTGTACCGATGGGCCTCCGACGCGGAGAGGCCGGTGTCCGTGACGATCGTGTCCATGTCGCGTACGGCGGCGAACCGGCAGAAACTGCTCGCGCCGAACTTGCTGTGCACCCCGATCAGCACCCGCCGCCGCGACGAGCGCACCGCCTGCGCCTTCACCTCGGCGACGGTCGGGTCGGGCGTGGTCAGGCCGTGCTCGCGCGAGATCCCGTTGGCCCCGAGGAACGCCAGGTCGATGACGAACCCGGCGAGCATGTCCCGGGCCCAGGACCCCACCGCGGCCTGGGTGCCGGACCGCACCCGCCCGCCGAGCAGCAGCACGGTGATCGCGTCGGAGGCGGAGACCAGCGACGCGGTGCGCAGCGAGGAGGTCACCACGGTCAGCTGCCGGTCCGCGGGCAGCAGCATCGCCACCAGCTCGGGGGTGTACCCCTCGTCGACGAAGACCGTCTCGGCCTCGCCGACGAGCTGGACGGCGGCCGCCGCGATCCGCCGCTTCTCCGCCACGTGCTGGGTCTCGCGCCGGGCCAGCGTCGTCTCGAACCCGGCGCTCTCCACCGGGTACGCGGCCCCGTGCGTGCGCCGGACCAGGCCGCGCCGTTCCAGTTCGCTCAAATCCCGCCGTACGGTCTCGCGCGCCACCCCGAACTCACCGGCCACGTCCGTGACGTCCACCCGTCCGGCCTGGCGGGCCAGCACGAGGATGCGGTGCTGGCGTTCCTCGGCTCTCACGGCGCACTCCTGCTCGGTTCCCTCGGTTCCACGGCGTTCCGTTCGGTCATCGTCCTGCCCGTTTCTGCCCGGCACCAGGTTTATAGCAAGCGACCGGGCGCGTTCCGATGCCCGTAACGGCAGAAAACCCGCCCGTTTCCGCCCGCTCGCGAGGCCGTGATCCCGGGCCGGGGCGCGGCGGCCCCGCCCGTTCGCCTTTCCGGCGGGCCCGTTCACCGGTGCCGGACGCCGGGCCCGATGGCCGGCGTATGGCCGGAACCCGACGCATGACGGACGGACCGGACCGGCGGCGGCCCGCGGGCCGGGAGCCGGTGCCTCAGCCCAGGACCAGCCGCTCGGTGTCGAAGTCGGCGATGACCTCCAGCCGGCCGCCGAGGGCCGTCACATAGGCGGCGAGCACACGGATCTCGACGGCGCCCGGCTCGGCCCGTTCCAGCGCCGCCACCCGGGCGACGGGTACCCCCATCAGTCCGGCGAGCTGACGCTGCGTCAGGCCCCGGCGGCGGCGAACCGAGGCCAGCCGCTGTCCCCGGTTGCGGGCCGTCAGCCGGGCCGCTCCGCTGTGCCGCTCCTCCTCGGTCCCGGGATACCAGTCACGGAAGCAGTCCCGGCCGCCCACGAATTCCGCGTCCTCCGCGCCCGGCTGCCGGCCGCGGCGCTCCCTCCTGGCGAGGCGCTCCCGGGCGAGCGGAAGGGCGTACTCGTACCAGTCCCACCACTGCGCGCGGTCCGCGCCCACCGCGAGCAGGACGACGGCTTCGGCCCGCCCGCCGGACGGCGCGGCCTCGACCGTGCACAGCACCCGCAGGTCCCGGCCGGTCAGCGCGGCCAGCCGCAGCTCGTACAGTTCCATGGCCGGCGGCCGTACGCCCAGCGGCACACGCACCTCGTGCTCCAGCCGCTCCGCCCCGTCGGCCATGTCGCGGGCTTCACCACGGGCCGCGGCGACCGTGCTGTCCGCGGCGGCACGGGCCGCCGCCGATTCCGCGCCGGGCGCCCCGTCCAGCTCTGCCAGCGCGTCGTGGACGTCCTGCTGGACGCGCCCGGCCTGCTGGACCGCCTCCACGCCCCGCCTGCGGGCCAGAAAGAGGTCGACCTGGTTCTGCACCCGCCGGCTGATCCCGACGAGATCGGCCTCCCGCTCGCGGACCCCGGCGGACGACTCGCCGAGCAGCGCCTGCCCCCGCCGTACGGCCGTACGCCGCTCCTCCGCCTCCTCGGCGAGGTCGGCGCGGCCCGAGCCGGCGGCCCGCGCCCCCAGCTCGGCCAGCCGCCTGGCCTGCCGCCCCAGTTCGCCGATCTGCCGGTCCAGTTGCTGCCGCGACGCCTTCACATCGGCCACCGCCCGCCGGACCTTCATCAGCAGCGCGAGCTGGCGCCGGTACCAGTAGTCCAGCGCCTCCCGCGGCTCGCCCGCCCGCAGCGCGGCCCCCACCGGGACGACCAGGGGCGGTCCCAGCCGCAGGCCCTCGGCCAGCAGCCCGGTGACCGCCTCCCCGACGAGCCGGGCGGCCGGGGGATCGTCACGGCGCAGGCGGTTCAGCCGGCTCCGTGCCTCACGTGTCACTACCAGCCCGTACGCCATGGCGGCCTCACTCCCCGACGACCCGTGCGAGAGTCCAGGCCTCCACTCTGCCGTTCCGGCCGGCCGCTGTCCCCGCATCGGGCGGACCGGGCCCGGGCGGCCCGCGTCAGAACCCGAGGTCGTCGGCGACGGTGGAGGCCGGGACGCTCAGGACGCCGTCGAAGGCGTCGAGCACGGGCGTGTGCAGATAGCCGCTGTGCATACGGATGCGGTCGGGGCCGCTCGCCGCCGTCCCGTCGCCCGGACCATGGTGCCCGCGCAGCCCGGCGAGGGCGATGCCGGAGCCCAGCCCCGCGTCCGCGACGGCGGCTTCGAGACTGCCGGGCTCGGGCGGGCCGAGCGGGGTGTCCTCGACCCGGAAGCCGAACGTGGTGTGCTCGTCGAGGCGCATCTCGGCGGTGCGGCCGCCGACGCTCGTCATGGCGAGCGCGAAGTAGTCGTCGCCCAGCGCGTGGTGCAGGTGGTGGCCCATGGGAAGCGACGTGAGACGGCCGTCGAAGAAGACCGGTGTCCGCTGGATGTGGGCGTTGTGCGCGGGCAGCACGACGCGCGTGCCCGGCGGGGTGTGGTCCAGGAGCCAGCGCACCGAGTCGGCCATGAACACCTCGCGGGCGGAGGCGTCGGCCACCGCACCGCGCCCGGCGTACAGCTCCGCCATGGCACGGAACTGGTGGTCGGTGTGGCACGCCGCCTCGGCCCGGTGCAGCGCGACGTCGTACTCCCACCGGCCGCCGCGCTCGACGTACAGCGGCTTCATGGCCCGCAGCCGGGTGCGCAGCCGGGTCAGCAGCGAGCTGAGGGAGTCCTGTTCGGCGGGCGCCAGCCGGGACCAGGCCGGCGCGGCGAGCGCCATGGAGGCACCCGCGAACCGTTCGGCGATCTTCATGGCGTCCTGGACCAGCGGCAGGCCGTCCGGGTCGACCTCGCGGAGGTACTCGGCGACCGGCGCCAGGGCCGGGAGCAGCGAGCCCCCGGCCTCGGGCACATCGACGCCGGCGAACCGTACGGGAAGCGTGGCCGTCCGGTTGTGGCGGCGCAGCCAGTGCAGCGGACCGGAGAGCCCGATCGGGATGGCGGCCCCGGTCTGCCGGTCGAAGTCCTCCTCCGTACCGGCCCCTTGGACCCACGCGTCCAGCGCGACGCCCTCGCTGAAACCGAATTCGAAGGCCAGGGCGGTGAAACCGCACCGCTGGACCAGGAAACGCAGCACGCGTTCGCGGGCCAGCCCGAATTCCCGGATGAAATGGGAATTCTCGCCGAGCGCGACGACCCGGGCGTCACCGATCAGCGCCCGCAGCGGTTCCAGGTCGTCGAGCGGGGCGTCGGGATCGAGGGTGTCGAGCACGGCGGCCCGTTCCCCCAGCCGGGCGGTGAACGGACTCCCGCCGCGCTCACCGCTCGCGCCGCCGGGATTCCGCTCCCGGTCCTCGGCCCGGTTTCGGTCGTGACTTCTTTCGGGCATGCCGGGTGCTCACTTTCTCGCGGGCGGGAAAACCGGTGGGGGACGGACGGCTGACGTACGGACGCGGCGACGGGGAAGCGGAGCGCGGCGCGGCGGCGACGGGCTCAGGGCAGGATCGCGTCCACGTACCCGCCGTCGACGCGCAGCGCGCCGCCCGTGGTCGCCGACGCCTGCGGCGAGCTGAGGTACACGACCATGTTGGCGATCTCCTCGGGCTCGATGAGGCGTTGCAGCAGCGACTGCGGACGGTGCAGGCGCATGAATTCGCGCTGGGCAGCGTCCCACGGAAGATCGCGGTCGACCAACTGATATACGAAGTCCTCGACGCCGCCGGTGTGCGTCGGCCCGGCGATCACCGAGTTGACGGTGACACCCGTCCCGGCGGCCTCCTTGGCGAAGCCCCGCGAGACGGCCAGCAGCGAGGTCTTGGACATGCCGTAATGGATCATCTCGGCGGGCACCACGACCGCGGAGTCACTGGCGATGTTCTGGACGCGTCCCCAGCCGCGCCCCTTCATCCCCGGCAGGTACGACCGGATCAGCCGGACGGCGCTGAGCACATTGGTCTCGAAGTAGGTGCGCCACTCCGCGTCGGTGATCTCCAGGGCCGGACGCGAGCCGAAGATGCCGAGGTTGTTCACCAGGATGTCGGTGTGCGGCACGGCCGACAGCAGGTCCTGCGCGCCGCTCTCGGTGGCGAGGTCGGCGGTGACGCCGGAGACCTCCGCCCCGGGCACCGCCTCCCGCAGCTGCCCGGCGGCGGTGTCGAGGCGCCCCGGGTCGCGCCCCGTGAGCACCACGCTCGCGCCCGCCCGGGCGAGGCCGGTGGCGATGGCGTGGCCGATGCCCTGGGACGAACCGGTCACCACGGCCGTCCGGCCGGAGAGGTCGATGTGCATGTCCGTGCTCCCTTCGCTCTGGCGGTACGTGCGCTGTGTCATGGCGTACGTGTGCTGCCCAGCATCGCGGGTACGGCCCGTCCGGTGTGCGGGGCGCGCGGGGCACGGTGTGAGCTGTGGGGCGTGTGATGAATCTCCTTCCTCGTGGGCATGGGGGCACGTGAGACGGGTAACAGCCGCCGTGAGCCAAGCCGCAGATATGACGGAAGGAGAAGAAGATGTTGTTGGCGCACCCGGTGGTGTTGGGTAACCTCGTCGACCAGTACGAGACACTGCGGGTGCTGCGTGCCCAGGACGGCAGTCCTGAGCTGCGGCGGCGGATGGACGATCTCGCCTACTCGCTGTGCATTTCCACCGGAACGAAGGACGTTGATGCGGCACTGGTCGCGGCCAGGCACCGGCTGCCCGGCACGGGCGTGCGGGAGGACTCCCTCCTGTCGGCCTGAAGGACCGTCCGCGCCTCGTTCCGGCGTCGTTGTAGATCCCGCATCCTCCCTCGCCGCGCGCGAGGGCCGGTGTGGCTGAACCGTTCGAGGACTGACCCCACATGACCGCTGCCCGCCTGCCCGCAGGACCGCCGATCTACGACAGCCTCATCGAGGAGCACGGCGACGTCCTGGCCCAGGTCCGCCAGGTGGCCAAGGAAACCGAGCGCGAGGCCGACGAACTGCTGGACTGGAGCGAGCTGCGCTCCGGCCGGGACTGACGGACCGTACGCCGCGGAGCCGGCCCGCCGCGCGCTGCGGGCCGGCTCGGGTCCCGCCGTCCTGCGGCGGCGCCGGCGCCCCGCGCCCCCGGACGCCGGCCGGCTGACCCGTTCACCTCAATTACCCGCGAGAAATTGCCCAGTTGGACGTCCCCTTTCGCGGCACCGGGCTGGATAGCATGGCCGGGATGTTGTGCTGAGCGGAGCGGGGGCCGCGCATGGGAAAGCGCGAATTGGCTGACATCTGGCCGCTGACAGCCATGCAAACGGGCATGTTCTTCCACGCCGGTTATGATCCGCGGGCCACCGACATCTATCGCAGCCAGACGGTCCTGGAATTCGAGGGGCCGCTCGACCTGGGGCTGCTGCGTTCCGCATTGCAGCGGCTGCTGCACCGGCACGCGCCGTTGCGCGCGGGATTCCGTACGCTGGAGTCCGGGGAAACCGTACAGTTCGTGCTGCGCGAGGCCGAGGTCCCCTGGACGGAAATCGACCTGGGCACGGCGGACGCATCCGTACCGCGGCAGGTGGCGGAGCGGGAATGGCGGCGCCGGTTCGACCTCGCCGAACCCCCGCTGCTGCGGGTCACGGCGCTGCGGCTGGCCGGCGGCCGCCACCGTGTTCTGCTGGCCCTGCACCACATTCTCTGCGACGGCTGGTCCCTCGCGATCCTCCTCGGCGAATGGATGACGCTGTACCGGCACGCGGGGGACCCCGCCTGCCTGCCGCCGGTGACGCCCTACGCCACGTACATGTCCTGGCTGGCCGGCCGGGACCGGGACGCCGCCCGCGCGGCCTGGCGGCAGGCGCTCGCGGGCGCCCGGCCCACCCTGGTCGCGGCGGGCAAGGGAACCGGCGCGCCGAAGGACCCGGCCGAGATCCCGGTCGGTCTCACCGCGCCGCTGGCCGCCCGGCTGGAACGGCGCGCGCGCCGCCTCGGCGTGACGGCGAGCACCCTGGTCCGCGGCGCGTGGGGCATCCTGCTGGGCAGGCTGACCGGCCGGGACGACGTGGTGTTCGGCACGACCTCGGCCGGCCGGCCGCCGGAGGTGCCGGGCATCGAGAACATGGTCGGGATGTTCATCAACACGCTCCCGGTACGGGTGCGTTGGGGCGAGCGCGAGCCGCTGGCGGGCTTCCTGCGGCGGCTCTCCGCCGAGCAGGCCGCGCTGCTGCCGCACGAGCACACCGGCCTGCCGGAGCTGCACCACCTCACCGGCACCCGGGAACTGTTCGACACGCTGGTCGTCTACCAGAACCTCCCGCAGGAGATGCCGTCCGGTGACCTCGCCCACGGGGTCCGGCTCGACGAGGTCACCGGACGGTCCGCGGCCCACTACCCCCTCGTCCTGAACGCGCTGCCCGGCGACTTCCGGCTCACCTACCGGCCGGACCTCTTCGGCCGGGACGCGGCCGAGGCGGTGGCGGCCCGCCTGGTGCGGGTGCTGGAACAGGTCGCGGGCGACCCCTCGGTACGGCCCGCGCGGCTCGACGCCCTGCTGGACGGCGAGCGCGAGCGGCTGACGACGGGGGTCAACGTCGGTCCGCCCGGCGTGACGGGGGAGACGGTGACCGAGGCCTTCGCGCGGGTGGTGGAGCGGTGCCGGGACCGGGTGGCCGTCGTCGGCGGGGGCGCGCGGTCGACGTACGGCGAGCTGGACCGGCGGGCGGCTGCCGTCGCCGGGTATCTGCGGGCCAGGGGGGTGGGGGAGGAGGACCGGGTGACGGTGCGGCTGCCCCGGTCCCCGGACCTGGTGGCCGTGCTGCTCGGCGTCGTCAAGGCCGGTGCGGCGTATGTGCCGGTCGACCCGGACGGCCCGCCGGGGCGCACCGGCCTGCTGACCGGCAACGCGGCGGCGGCCTTCGACGTGACCGGGGCCGTCGTGGCGGACGCCCTCGCGGGCACGGGCGGCACGGGGCCCGTACCGGCGCGGGTGACGGCCGGCTCGGCGTTCTCCGTGCTCCACACCTCCGGCTCGACCGGGGAGCCCAAGGGCGTGACGGTGACGCACGGCGGCGTCGCCGCGCTGGCGGCGGACCCCTGCTGGGGCGGCAGCGCCACCGGCCGGACGCTCTTCCACGCCCCGCACACCTTCGACGCCTCCCTCCTGGAGATCTGGGTGCCGCTGCTGAACGGCGGCTGCGTCGTGGTGGCCCCCGCGGGCGTCGCCGACTCCGACCTGCTGACGGGCCTGGTCGCCGACGCGGGCCTGACGACGGTCCACCTGACGGCCGGTCTGTTCCGGGTGCTGGCCCAGGAGACGCCGGAGTGCCTGGCCGGTCTGCGGCACGTCCTGACCGGCGGCGACGTGGTGCCCGCCGACGCCGTGGCGCGCGTCGTCCGCGCCTGCCCGGACGTGGAGATCCGCCACTTGTACGGGCCCACCGAGACCACCCTGTGCGCGACCGTCCACCGGCTCCGGCCGGGCGCCCCGGTGCCGGAGCCCCTGCCCCTGGGCGGCCCGCGCTCCGGCGTCCGCCTGTACGTCCTGGACGGCGGCCTGCGGCCCGCACCGGCCGGCGTCCCGGGCGAGCTGTACGTGGCCGGGTCCGGCGTCACACGCGGCTATCTGCACCGGCCCGCCCGCACCGCCGAACGGTTCGTCGCCTGCCCCTACGGCGGGCGCATGTACCGCACCGGCGACCTCGTCCGCTGGAACGCCGACGGGCACCTGGAATTCCTCGGCCGCACCGACGACCAGGTCAAGATCCGCGGCTACCGCGTCGAGCCGGGCGAGACGGCCGCCGTCCTGGCACGCTGCCCGGAGGCCGCCCAGGCGGCGGTCGCCGTACGGGAGGACACCCCGGGGCACAAGCGGCTGGTCGCGTACGTCGTCCCCGCGCGCCCCGGCGCCCCGGTCGCCGACGCCGTCCGGCGGTTCGCGGCCGCGCACCTGCCGGAGTATCTGCGGCCCGCCGCGACCGTCGTCCTGGAACGGCTCCCGCTCACCCCGAACGGCAAGGTCGACCGGGCCGCCCTGCCCGCCCCGGACCCGGCTCCCGAGGCCGCCGACGGCCGGGCGGGCACGCCGCGCGAGGACCTCCTGTGCTCCCTGTTCGCCCAGGTGCTGAAGGTGCCCCGGGTCCGCCCGGACGACAGCTTCGTGACGCTCGGCGGCGACTCGCTGCTGGCCACCCGGCTCGCGAGCCGCATCCGCACCGTTCTGGGCGTCGAAGTCTCCAACCGCATGCTGTTCGAGCAGCCGACCCCGGCACGGCTCGCCCGGCGCCTGGACCGGCTCGGCGCCGCGCGCCCGGCGGTGGCGGCCCGCGCCGCGCGGCCCACACCGCTGCCCATGTCCTCCGCCCAGCAGCGGATGTGGTTCCTCGACCGGCTGGAGGGCCCGGACAGCGTCAACAACATCACGCTGTGCCTGCGGTTGCGCGGCGCGCTGGACCGGGCGGCGCTGGAAGCCGCCTGGCGGGACACGGCCGTACGGCACGAGACGCTGCGCACGGTCTACGGGGAGGCGGACGGCGCTCCGTACCAGGAGGTCCTGGCGGAACCCGAGGTGTGCGCAGCGACCGTGGACGTGTCCGAGGAGCGGTTGCAGGACGCGCTCGCCGCCGAAGCGGGCCGGGGCTTCGACCTCACGGCCGCCCCGCCGTGGCGCGTCACCCTGTTCGCGACGGGCCCCGGCGAACACGTACTGCTCGTGGTGCTGCATCACATCTGCGCCGACGGCTGGTCGCTCGGCATCCTCGCCCGGGACCTGTCGGCCGCCTACACGGCGCGCGTCGGGGGACACGCGCCGGACTGGCCGCCGCTGCCCGTGCAGTACGCGGACTTCACGCTGTGGCAGCGCGAGCTGCTGGCGGGCGAGGAGGACCCGGCGAGCCTGTTCGGCGGCCAGCTCGCGTACTGGACCGGGGCCCTCGCGGACCTGCCGCACGAGCTGGACCTGCCCGCCGACCGGCCGCGCCCGGCCACCGCGAGCCACCGCGGCCGCACCCTGGCCGTCCGCACAACGGCCCGCACCCACCGGCGCCTGCTGGAGGCCACCCGGGAGTGCGGCGCCACCCTGCCGATGGTGACGCGGGCCGCGGCCGCGGTGCTCTTCTCCCGGCTGGGCGCGGGCGACGACATCCCGTTCGGCGCGCCGGTCGCGGGCCGGGTCGACGAGGCCCTGGACGACCTGGTGGGCTGCTTCCTGAACACGCTGGTGCTGCGTACGGACGTGCGCGGCAACCCCACGTTCGCCGAGCTGACCGGCCGGGTGCGCGAAGCCGACCTGGCCGCCTACAGCCACCAGGACCTGCCGTTCGACCGCCTGGTGGAAGTGCTGAACCCCGACCGGTCGCTGTCCCGGCAGTCGCTGTTCCAGCTCGGCTTCGCCTTCCAGAACACCCCGGACGCCGGACTCTCCTTCGCCGGGCTGACCGCGGCCCCCGAGCCGTGCGCGATCACCTCGACGCGGTTCGACCTCTCGCTCCTGCTGCGCGAGGGGCACGACGCGGACGGCGCCCCGGCGGGCCTGGTCTGCCACCTGGAGTACGCCACGGACCTGTTCGACGAGGACACCGTACGGGCGGTGGCGGACCGGCTGGTCCGCGTGCTGGAGCAGGCCGCGGACGATCCGTACGGACGGATCGGTGACCTCGACATACTGGACGGGGCCGAACGCCACCGGCTGCTGGCCGGCTGGAACGACACCGGGCGCCCGCTCCCGGACGGCACGCTCGTCGACCTCTTCCGGGCGCAGGCGGCCCGCACCCCGGACGCGGTGGCGCTGCGCTGCGGCTCCGACGCCGTGTCGTACGCCGAACTGGACGCGCGGACCGACCGGTTGGCGCGCCGCCTGACCGGTCGGGGAGTCGGCCCGGAGACCCGGGTCGGGCTGTGCCTGCCGCGCGGGGTGGACATGGTCGCGGCGATGCTGGCCGTGTGGAAGGCGGGCGGCGCGTACGTGCCCCTGGACCCGGACTATCCCGCGGACCGGCTCGCGTACATGGTGGCCGACAGTGGCGCGGCCCTCGTCCTGGCCACGGCCGGCACCGCGGCCGGCATCCCGCCCGGAGCGGCGGTGGCGGAGCTGGACGCGGCGGCGGGCGCCATCGGCGGGGAGACCTCGGAGCCGCTCCAACGGCCCCTGGAACTCGACCGGTTGGCGTACGTGATCTACACATCCGGTTCGACGGGCCGCCCCAAGGGCGTGGCCGTCCCGCACCGCGGCGTGGTCAACCTCGCGATGGCGCTGCGGCCGGTGCTCGGCGCGGGCGAGGGCGTGGCGGGGCTGCAGTTCGCGTCGTTCAGCTTCGACGCGGCGGTGATGGACGTGGCGGTCACGCTGGCCGCCGGCGGCACCCTGGTGATCGCCACCGGCCCGGAGCGCACCGACCCCGAGGCGCTGGCCCGCCTGGTCGGCGCCCACGGCGTCAGTACGGCGTGCATGGTGCCGTCCCTGCTCGGCATGCTCGACCCGGCGGCCCTGCCCGGGATACGGAACCTGGTCCTGGGCGCCGAGCGGCTGACCGCGGACCTGGCGAGCCGGTGGGCGGCGCGCACCCGGGTGTGGAACACCTACGGCCCCACCGAGACCACCGTGATCAGCACCGCCGTCCGGGTGGACCCGGGCACCGGCCCCCGGGACCGGCCGCCGCCCATCGGCCGCCCGGTCGACAACGTCCGCGCGTACGTGCTCGACGGCGCCCTGCGCCCGGTCCCGGCCGGGGTGACCGGCGAGCTGTACACCGCCGGGCCCGGCCTGGCCCGCGGCTACGTCAACCGGCCCGCCGCGACCGCGGAACGCTTCGTGGCCTGCCCGTACGGCGGCCGCATGTACCGCACCGGCGATCTGGTGCGGTGGGGCGCCGACGGCGGGCTGGAGTTCCTGGGCCGCGCCGACGACCAGGTCAAGATCCGCGGGTTCCGGGTCGAGCCGGGGGAGATCGAGGCGGTGCTCACCGCGCACCCGGCGGTCGCCCGGGCCGTGGTGACCGCCCGCGCGGACGGCACCGGCGACCGGCAGCTGATCGGCTACGTCGTCCCGGAGGAGCGCACCGACGGCGGACCGCCGCCGGACACGGACCCGCGGGTGCTGCGCGAGCACGTGGCCCGGTTCCTGCCGGGACACCTCGTCCCGGCGGCGATCGTGCCCCTCGAAGCGCTCCCGCTGACCCCGAACGGCAAGACCGACCGCGCCGCGCTGCCCGCCCCGGACCGCGTACGCCCGCCGGCCGACCGCGGTCCCCGCACCGCCACCGAACACGCCGTCCACCGGATCTGGTCCCAGGTGCTGGGCCGCCCGGAGTTCGGCGTGCGGGAGAAGTTCTTCGACGCGGGCGGCACCTCGCTGAAGCTGATGGCCGTGCGCAGCGAACTCGCCCGGTTCAGCGGCCAGGACCTGCCGGTCGCGCTGTTCTTCGAGCACTCGACCATCGAGGCGATGGCCGAGACCGTCGACCGCCGCCGCCCGGTCCCCGTGGACGACGACCACAGTCACGAGCTGTAGCGCGGACCGGCCGCCAGGGAACCGGACCGCTTCGAGAATCGGAGAAGCACATGAGGACGGGTGACGTCGCGATCATCGGGGCTGCCGGGATCTTTCCCGACGCGGCGGACCTGGAGACGTTCCACGACAATCTGCGCGCGGGCCGCGACAGCGTCGGCGGGCCGGGACGCGCCCGGCTGCACGCCGGCGACGACCCCGGGGAACGCTATCTCGCCATGGGGTATTTGGACCGTATCGACCTCTTCGACCACGAGCTGTTCGGCATCCCGCGGCGCGAGGCCGAACTGATGGACCCCCACCAGCGATTACTGCTCCAACTGACCCACCAGGCCATCGAGTCCGCCGGGTACGCCCCGGCCACGCTGCGCGGCTCGGCCGCCTCGGTGCTGCTCGCCGCCGTGGAAACCGGCCCCGACTGGGTGGCGGCGGAGACCGACCGGGACGTGGTCCAGCTGCTCGGCACCTCCACGGCCGCGCTCGCCGCCCGCCTCAGCTACCTCTTCGACCTCCAGGGGCCCGCCCTGGTGGTGGACACCGCGTGCAGCAGCGCGCTGACCGCGGTGCACCTCGCGGTCCGGCAACTGCGCGACGGTGAAGCGCCGCTGGCCATCGTCGGCGGCATCAACCTGCTGCCCCCGCCGGTCAGGAAGGCCGACTGGACGCCGCTGCCGGGGCTGGAGTCGAGCGACGAGCGGTGCCGCCCGTTCGACGCCGACGCCAACGGCATGACCGCGGGGGAGGGCGGCGGCATCGTCGTCCTGAAGCCGCTGTCCCGGGCGCTCGCCGACGGCGACAACGTGCTGGCCGTCCTCAAGGGCGTCGCCGTCAACCACAACGGCTACCGCGCCGCCACCATGGCCGCGCCGAGCCAGGCGGCGCAGGCCGCCGTGCTGGCCGAGGCCTGGCGGGACGGCGAAGTCGGTGCGGAGACCATCGGCTACGTCGAATGCCACGGCTCGGGCACCCCGCTCGGCGACGTGGTCGAGGTGGACGCGCTGCGCCGGGCGTTCACCGCCGCGGGCGTGACCGCCCCGCAGTGCGCGATCGGCTCGGTCAAGGCCAACATCGGGCACCTCGGCAACGCGGCGGCCATCGCCGGACTGTTCAAGGTCATGGCCGCGCTGCGGTACGGCGTCCACTACCCGGCCGTCAACTTCACCGCCCCCAACCCGCTGATCGACTTCACCGGCCCGGTGTACGTGAACGACGCGCCGCGCCCCTGGCCGGACGCGCCGTCCGGCCGCCGCGCCGGGCTGAGCAGCTGGGGCATGACCGGCACCAACGTGCACGCCGTACTGGAACAGGCACCCGCCCCCGCCCCGCACGAGACCACCGCGCCGGACACCGAACTGGTCACCGTCTCGGCCCGCTCGGCCGCCGCCCTGGACCGCTACCGCACCCGGCTGGCCGCCTTCGCCGAGCGCACCGGCCAGCCCCTGCGGGCCGTCGCGCACGCACTCAACCGGGGCCGCGACGACCACCCGTACCGGCTGGCGGTGACCGCCACGACGACCGGCGAACTGGCCGCACGGCTGCGCGCGGCCGCCGTCCCCGAGGCACCCGCCCCCGACGCGCCGCGGCCGGTCCTGCTGTTCTCCGGGGACGCGCTCCTGGACGACGCGGCCTGGGCGCGGCTGTGCGCGGACTTCCCCGTACCGGTCGGCTGCGCGGAACTCGACGCCACGACCCCCGACCCGGCGGGCCGCACCGTCGTGCGGCAGTACGCCCTCCACCGCGTGGCCGAGTCGCTGGGGCTCACGGACGCCGCCCTGATCGGCTCCGGGACCGGCAACCTGACCGTCCGCGTCGCACGGGGCAGGCTCACGCTCGCCGAAGCGGTCGCCGAGGCCGCCGCGCGGCGGCCGGACCCGGCACCCGACCGGGCGCGGCTGGAGCCGGTGGCGGCGGGGCTGGCCCGCGACGGAGCGCTGCTCGTGGCGCTCGCCGGCGGGGGCGTCCTCGCACGCGAGACCGGCGCCCTCGTCCCGGACCTGCCCGTCGTGGACCTCGCCGGGGACGGCTCCCGCGCCGAGGTCCTGGCACGCCTCGGCCGCCTCTACACCCTGGGCGCCGCCCTCGACTGGGAGCGCCACTACCGCGGCACCGCCATCCGGCGCATCGAGGCACCGACGTACCCCTTCGAGCCGACCCGCTGCCCGTTCGGCCGCCCCCGCACCGAGCCGGCCGCCCCGTCCCGCCCCGCCGGGACCGCCCCGGCGGCGCCGTCCGGCCTCGCCGAGACCGAACGGCGCGTCGCCGCGGTGTGGGCGGACCTGCTCGACCGACCCGACGCCGGGCCCGACTCCGACTACTTCATGCTCGGCGGCACCTCCCTCGTCGGCGTCGGGCTGCTGCGCCGCCTCCAGCAGGACTTCGGCGTACCGGTGACCTTCGCCGACCTGTACGCCCACCCCACGGTCCGCGCCCTCGCCGGACGGCTGCACGAACTCACCGCCGAGGCGCGCGGGAACGGCGCGCCCGCGGCGGTGCCGGACGACCGGCCGATCCCCCGGATCGGACGCGGCGGCCCGCTGCCGCTGTCCTTCGGCCAGGAACCCCTGTGGTACCTCGACCAGGTCAACCCGGGCAGCCCGCTCTACAACGTTCCCGCGCCCCTGCACCTGACCGGCCCGCTGGACACGGACGCCCTCCAGGACGCGCTGGCCGACATGGCCGCCCGGCACGAGGTGCTGCGCAGCGTCTTCCTGACCGACGACGACAGCGCGCCGTACGTGGCGTTCACCGCGCCCGAACCGCTGCTCGCCGTCCTGGACGTGAGCCGGATGCCCGAGGAGCAACGCGGCCCGCGGGTCCGTACCCTCATCCGGGACGCCGTCGCGCAGCCCTTCGACCTCACCCGCGACACCCTGCTGCGGGTACTGCTGATCAAGCGGGCCGCCGCGGACCACGTCCTCGTCCTGACCTTCCACCACACCGTCTTCGACGGCGGCTCCACCGCGCTGTTCACCCGCGACCTCGCCGAGTTCTACCGGGCCCGCAGCACCGGCACCGAGGCCCGGCTGCCCGAACTGCCCGTGCAGTACCAGGACTACGCCGCCTGGCAGCGCTCCCTGCCCGCCGGACCGCGCTGGCGGCGCAGCCTGGACTTCTGGCGCGCGGAGCTGGCCGGTCTCGACCGCCCCGAACTGCCGCTGGACCGCCCGCGCCCGGACGTCCAGTCGTACGACGGCGAAGTGCTCCCCTTCCTCATCGACGCCGAAAACGCCGAACGGGTACGGGAGTACAGCCGCCGGCACGGGGTCACCACCTTCGTCACCATGCTCGCCGTGCTCGACGCGCTGGTGCACCTGTGGTCCGGGCACCGCGACATCGTCATCGGCGTCGCCACCTCCGGGCGCGTCCACCCCGACCTCCAGGACGTCCTCGGCTACTTCAACAACCTCCCGCCGTTCCGCACCGACACCACCGCGGACCTGACCTTCGACGAGCTGGTAAGGCGGTGCGCGGGCACCGTCGCGGGCGTCCTGGACCACGAGGAGATCCCGGTCGCCCAGATCGTCTCGGCGGCCGGCGCCCGGCGCGACCTCGCCCGGCACCCGCTGTACGACGTGACGTACACCTACCAGAACGTGCCGCAGTACGAAGGCGGCCTGGCCGGTGTGGAGATCTCCCGGTACGCGGACACCGACGTCGGCGGGGTGGTGCCGGGCACCGCGAAGTTCGACCTGTCCTTCGGCATCGTGGACGCCGGCACCGGGCCGATGATCGGCGAACTCGACTACGCGACGGCCCTCTTCGACCGGGCCACCGCGGACCGCCTCGTACGGTGGTTCCCCGAGCTGGTCGCGGCGGCGATGGCGGAGCCGGGGAGGACGCTGGGGGAGCTGGAGCCGGAAGGGGCGACGGGGGAGGCGCGGGCCGAGGCGCACGCGGTGTGCCCGGCGCCCGAGCCCGCTCCCGTACCGTCGTCCGCCCCGGAGCCGTCCCGTGCCACCGAACCCCCGGGGGACACCGAGGCGGTCCTGCGGAAGCTGTTCGGCGACCTGGTGGGCGGGACCACGGTCCGGCCCGACGACGACTTCTTCACCATCGGCGGGGATTCGGTCATGTCCATCCAGCTCGTGGCCCGCGCCCGCCGCGCCGGAGTGATGATCTCGCAGCGCGACGTCTTCGAGCACCGGACGGCCGCCGCGATCGCGGCGGTGGCCACGGCCGCGGCCGCGCCACCGCGCACCGAGGCGGACGGCGGGGCGGACCGGCGCATTCCGCTCACGCCGGTGATGCGGGAATTCGCCGGACGGGCGGGCATGCCGGGGCTGTTCGCGCAGACCGCGACCCTGGCCGTCCCCGCCGGAACGGACCCCGCCGTACTGGCCGCCGCTTTCCGGGCAGTGCGGGACCACCACGCGATGCTGCGGGCCCGGCTCGTGGGCGAGGCGGGCACCGACCCGGCCACCTGGGCGCTGACGGTGCCGGAAGCCGAAGCGGACGGCGCGGACGGTGCGGCCGCCCCGGTCCGCCGGGTGGACGCGGCGGAGCTCGGCCCGCGGGAGCTGGCCGCTCTCCTGGAAAAGGAGAGCCGGGCCGCGGCCGGGCGCCTCGATCCCCGCGCGGGCAGCACCGCGCAGCTGGTGCTGCTGGACCGGGGGACGGCCGAGGAGGGCCGGCTGCTGCTCGCCGTTCACCACCTCGTGGTCGACGTGCTGTCCTGGAAGGCCGTGCTGCACGATCTGGAGGCGGCGTACGAAGCCCTGGCCGCCGGTGAACCCGTGAGCCTCCCGCCCGTACCGACCTCCTTCGGACAGTGGGCGCGGACCCTGGCGTCGCTGGCGCGAACCGCGCAGTGGCAGGACGAACTACCCGCCTGGGAAAGCATTATGGCGCCTGGTGAGCCACTGCTCGGCGGCCGGGCCCTGGATGCCGCGCGCGACACGGTCACGCACGCCGGACACGTCTCCGTATCGCTGCCGGCCCCGGTGACCGCCGCGCTGCTCACCACCGTCCCGGCGGCCTTCTACTCCGGAACCGGGGACCTCCTGCTGGCCACCCTGGCCGCGGCGGTGGCCGCCTGGCGGACGGCGCGCGGCCAGGGCACCGGGCCGGTGCTGGTCGACGTGGAGGGCCACGGCCGCGAACCGCTCGGCGAGGACATGGACCTGTCCCGCACGGTGGGCTGGTTCACCTGCGTCTACCCCGTACGGCTGGACCCCGGCACGGCCGACCTGGCCGAGGTGCGGGCCGGCGGGCCCGCGGCGGGACACCTCGTCAAACGGATCAAGGAACAGCTCGGTGCCGTCCCCGGCAACGGCCTGGGCCACGGAGCCCTGCGCTACTTCGCCCCCGGCACCGGCAGCGCACTGGCCGGGCTGCCCGCCCCGTTGATCGGCTTCAACTACCTGGGCGGACTCCTCGGCGCGGGAACCGCCCCGGACGGCGGCTGGCGGCTGCTCGGACTGGGCGGCGAGATCGCGGAGCACACCGCCCTCGGCCACGCCCTGGAGACGTCCGGCACGGTCGTCGACGGGCCGGACGGGCCCGAACTGCACCTCGCCGTCACGGGCTCGCGCGACCTCGTGGACGAGAGCGCGGCCCGCGAACTGTGCCAGGACTGGGCCGCCCTGCTGACCGGGCTCGCGGCGTACGCCGACCGGCCCGGCGCGGGCGGGCACGTACCGTCCGACTTCCCGCTCGTCGCGCTGAGCCAGCGGCAGATCGAGCAACTGGAAGCGGGGATCGGGGAATGAGCGTCGCGCTGCGCACCACGGCCACCCACCTGCCGGGCCGGACCGCCCTGGCAGACCTGCCGGAGCTGGCCGAACTGGACGCCGCCGAACGGGCCGCGTGCCTGTCCCTCGGCATCGACCAGGTGGCCGTCGGCCCGGACCTGTCGGCGGTGGACCTGGCGGCCCGTGCCGGGCGGCAGGCGCTCGCCACGGCGGGGCTGGACCCGGCCGGGCTGGACGGCCTGATCCTGATCGAGCCCCGGGCGCCGGAGGCGTTCTCCACCTCCGAGGCGACCCGGCTGCAACGGCTCCTCGGCGCCGGCCGGGCGTGGGCGTTCTCGGTGGGCGGCCTGGGCTGCGCCTCGGTGGTACCCGCCCTGCTCGCCGCCGCCGGACGGCTCGCCACCGATCCGGCCGCGGCGCACATCCTGGTCGCCCACGGCAGCAAACCGGTCACCGCGCGCCGCTACCGGCACCCGGTGACCGTCAACGGCGACAGCGGCCAGGCCGTCCTGGTCTCCCGGGACGGGCCGCTGCGCGTCCGCGACATCCTGCTGGAGACCAGCGGCACCTACTGGGACCTCTTCCACGTCGACTACCGGGGCCGGGCACCGGACCAGTGGCGCGAGGAATGCACCGACGTCCCCACGTACGCGTTCCGGCTCGCGGTGGAGTCCAGGAAGCGGATCGCGGCGCTGACCGGCCGGCTGCTGGAGCGCAACGGCCTGGACCGGGACGCGGTCTCCTGTTACGTCGGGCAGAACCTGTCCACCGCCGCGCACCGCATCGTCGCCGAGTCACTGGACGCCCGGCTCTCCGACGCGTGCGCCGACAACCTGCGCCGCAACGGCCACCTCGGCCCCAACGACGCCCTGTTCAACCTCACCACCGCCCTGGACCGCGGGGAGCTGCCCGAAGGCGGGCTGGCCGTCGTCCTCAACATGAGCCCGGCGGCGGCGTGGAGCGCGATGCTCGTCGAACACGGGGCGGGGGAGGGCGGGACCGTCTGCCTCTGAAGGGGCCGTTCAGTCTGTCGGCCGCCGCGGCGGCCGCGCCCGCAGCGCCGTACCGCGCCGGTGCAGATCCTCCAGGGCGTTCAGCAGGATGGTGCGCTGGTGCCATTCGAGCCAGCGGCCGGCCTGGGCGGCCACTCCCTCCAGGGCGGTGGCCTGGGCCCGGGTGAGTTCCTGGTTCTCCCGGGGGAGGTGGAGCGAGAACACGCCGACGGTCCGGCCGGTGGCCGAGAGCATCGGGATGCTGTGCGCGGTGCGGCTGCCCACCGACAGGATCATCTCCCGGGCCGGTTCGCCGACCACCGGATCGGTGGCGATGTCGGAGACGACGCGGACCTGGCGCCGGGCGGCGAGGAAGCAGGGCGTGCCCTCCTCGACCAAGGCGAAGAAGTCCAGGAATTCCTCACTGAGCCCGTAGTGGTGCTCCATCCTCAGCCCCACCGCCGGCTCCATCGTCTGCAGGTCGCCCATCGACGCGTCGGTGAGCGACAGCGCCTGGTGCAGCACCTGCTTCAGTACGGTGCTGCGGTTGACCTTGTCCGGCCGGTGGCCGGGCAGGAACCGCAGCGCCGGCGGGGTCCGGCCGGAACGGCCCGGAAACCACAGGCCCCGCTCCTCATCGGGCCGGGGCACGGACACCACGGCGGACGCCAGGGAGCGCAGCTTCATGTTGTGCTGTTGTGAACAGCGCTTCATCAGCTCGAACGCGCTCTCCGCGTCCGGCAGCCGGTAGCGCTCCTGGAGCATGCCCTGCGCCTGGGATATCAGCGGATGCGCGACCAGCTTGCCCCGCAGGTCGCGCACCTCGCGGCGCAGCCGGTCCAGCTCCGCCTGCCGGTCGTCGTCCGGGCTGCCGTCCGGGCCGCCCTCCCGGCTGCCGTCCGGGCCGCCGTTCGCGCTGGGCGCTACGGCGGCCGCGTCCGGCACGTACGCTGAGGACGGCGGGTCCTCCGGCTCCTGCATGGCTTCTTCTCCCGGGTAGGGTCCGTTACCGGGGCGCCGGGAGCGGACAGTGGGCGACGGCCACCGGCGGCCCGGAAGGCGCCTCGACTTGCGAACCTAACCCATTCGGCGGTGGCGTCCCGCACGGCGCGGGCGTTCCGGAGCCGTTGTGGCATGCGCCACCCGGTCCTCCGGCAGCGCGCCGGGCCGCGCCCTCGCCGGGCGGGCCCCGCAGCTCAGGGCCTGGGATCGGTGTGGCGCAGCCGGTGCGGGAACGCCTCCACGAGCGTCCCCCAGCCGCCGAGGGGGAAGAACACCGTCACCCACGACCCGTCGGCGAAGCCGATCTCGTGGGTGCCGTGCCGTACGTCCTTGCGGTCCCGCAGCCAGGTGATGTCCCGGCGGGCGACGCCGTAGGCGGGCTCGGCGGCGCCCGCCACCTTCTTGCCGTCCGGGGCGAGCTGTACGCGCACCACCCGCAGGGCGTCCCCCGTGAGCAGCAGCACCGACAGGTACTTCTCCTCCGTACGCGGGCGCAGCGCCGCCGCCAGCCGCCCGGCGGCGCTCTCCCAGCCGCCGTGCCACTGCGCGCCGCGGTCCTCGCCCCGCCGGTCCCAGGCGTCCAGCGCCGCGTTGAAGGGGTTGATCCGGTCCAGCGCCAAGTCGATCCGCTCCGCGCCGTTCAGCAGCCGGTCGGTGGCCCGGGGCCGGAGGCCGAAGGCGTCCACCCGGTACGGCTTCGGCGGCTGCGGCACCCGTTCGCCCGGCTCGACGGTGTGCCCGTCCACCACCGTCTCGCCGGGCGGCAGCAGCGCCGCCGCCCGCGCCTTGGCCGCGCGCAGGAGCGCGTGCCGGTCGGGCGGCGTCACCCATGCCTTGATCCCGGACCAGAGCGCCTCGCCGATCCTCATCCGAACGCCTCCCGCACGGACTTCCCGGCCTGGTCGGGATGTTGGCCCATGCGCTCGTCGAAGCTCTGCGACGGCGGGCGCCTGCCGTACTCGTACGCCTCTTCCGCGAGCCCCGGGCCGTTCTCCGCGACGGAGCCCGTCACGGCACCGCCGATGTCGACACCGAGCACGCCCTTGGCCACCTTCTTTCCCTGTTTCCACGCCATGTACTGGGCCAGGTCGGACATCTCGGGCCGTTCGCCGCGCAGGAGATTCCCGGCGATCCGCTTCCGCGCGCCCTTCCACTCCTTGATCTTCGCCCGGTCCAGACCGCGCAGGTAACGGCGCAGCCGGGAGAGTTTGGCCAGGGCCTGTGTCCGGCGGGCGAGGTCGGCGAGCTTGTCGGCCAGCTTCGCCGCGATACGGGTCGCCTTGGCCGCCCGGTACGCCACGTTCGCCGCGCCCGCGAGCGGACCGATGGCCGCCGCCGCGCCCGCCGTGAGCACCGACAGGATCGCGGTGGTCGCGGCGGTGACCATCAGCGCCTCGACGATCTCCACCAGCAGGTCCGTCATCGCCTGCTCGGCGATGACGCAGGCCGCCGCCGCCATCTCCAGCAGCTCGGCGACGGTGTCCATGTCGTCGGCCTCGCCGAGCAGCGCCTGCTCGAAATCGGTCATGGTCGTGCTGAAGCCCTGGGCCGCCTCGCTCTCCCACACCCGCTCGACCGACTTGCGCTCGGCGACCAGGTCCGCCACCACGTCCCGCAGGTCGCGGGCCGCGTCGCGCCATTCCCGGGCGGTCTTCTCCAGCAGCTCGCTGTCACCGGTGACCCAGTCGAACCAGTCGTCGGCGCCGCACTGCTTGAGGATGCCCTTGATGACCTCGTCGAGGGTGGCGGCGAGGGGGTTGCTCCAGTCCAGGACGTAGTTGACGCGGTCGAGCGCGCTGCCCGCGGCCTGCCCGACGCCCATCAGGCGCCGCCCCCGAAGCCGCGCGCCGTCTCGTCCTCGTTGGCGTCGTAGTTCTCCGCGGACCCGCGCACCGCCTCGGCGACGGTGCGCAGCATGGCCGCGCTGTCCTCCAGGTCCGTACCGGACCGGTCCTTCTGGTCGATGTAGTCGGCGCGCAGACTGTTGGCCTCCGGCAGCTGTCCGAAGGTGCCGTCCGACAGATCCAGCGCGGCCGTACGACTGCGGATCTTCGCGATCCGGTCGGCCGCGCTCTCGGCGGCGCGCGCGTAGGCGCGCAGCGCGTCGCTCTCGACGTTGGTGCCCTGGCTCATGAGACCCCCGTTGCCATTCCTTTGCCGACGCATGACACACGAGCCCGTGGCGTACGTCAATTCCGGCCCTGGTCAGCGGGGGTGTTGGCCCCTTTTTCGGTGGATGTGGGAATGGTCGCGGCCCCGGCCTCCGGTGTCAGTCGACCGGTTCCGCGGACGCCATCAGCCGCGCCAGTTCGGTCCGCGAGCGGACGCCCAGTTTGCGGTAGACGCGGGTGAGATGGGCCTCGACCGTCTTGCGGGAGACGAACAGGGAGACGGCCGCCTCGGTGTTGTTCAGGCCGCGCGCCACCGCGCGCGCCACCTGGAACTCCTGCGGCGTCAGCTGCCGCAGGGCGCCGTCGCGGGCGGCCGGAGCCGTCAGCGGGGCGCCGGTGGCCGCCAGTTCGCCGGCGGTCCGGCGGGCCCACGGCACGGCGCCCAGGCTCTCGAAGCGCGCCAGCGCCGAGGTGAGCGGGGCGCGGGCGGCCGCGGGGTGGCGGTAGCGGCGCAGCAGCTCCGCCTCGCACAGCAGCGTACGGGCCTGTTCGAACGGGTCCCGGGCGCGCTGGTGCGCGGTGAGCGCGGCGGCGAACGCGGCCCGCGCCGCCTCGTACGACTCGGCCAGCAGGCCCCGGCAGCGCGCGGCGGCCGCCTCCGGGGCGGCCAGCCCGGTGGCCCGCGCGCGCTCCTCCAGCCAGTCGGTGACCTCCGCGGCGCGCGTGGCGTCGCCCGCCCGCAACTGTGCCTCCGCGAGGTCGGCGGCGCACGGCACCACCAGCGGATTGCCCACCTCTTGCGCGGTAACCAGCGCGAAACTCTGCTCCAACTGGTCGGCCGCGGCGCAGTGGTCGCCGTGCGCGAGGGCCGCCAGGCCCAGTGCGGCGGTCAGGTGCATCTCCAGGCAGCCGATGCCGTACCCGCCGATCTCCCGCCGTGCCCGGCTCACCTGCTCCTCGCACCGCACCCGGTCGCCGCGCAGCGCTTCCAGCCGCGCCAGACAGGCCAGGCTGTAGCCGACGCAGGAGATCTGGCCCAGCTCCTCCGACCAGTGCAGCGCCTCGGTGGCATCGCCGTACCCGGCAGTCCAGTGGCCGACGCGGGCCTCCAGATCGCTGCGCACGGCCAGGGTGAACGGCAGTACGCCGGGAGCGCTGTGCCGCCGGGCCGACTCGACGGCGGAGTTGAGCAGGCGGCGGCTGCGGTCGCGGTCCTCGACCCAGTTCCACGCCTGCCCGGCCAGCGCGTACAGCTGCTGATTGCGTACCGGATCACCCGTGCAGTGGCCGTCGGCCGCGTCCAGCATGGCCGTGCCCCGGTCGGTCTGCCCGGCCAGCGTCAGCGCGGACCCCAGCAGCGCCATGCTCAGCCAGCGGTCCGGGCCCGACTCCGAGGCCAGCCGGAACGAGTCCTCGGCCGTGCGCACCGCCGAGGCCACCCGGCCGTCCATGCTGGCGGGCACCACCGCCTCCGCGAGCAGGACGCACGCCCGTACGGCATCGGTGCGGCGGATGTTGCGCGCCGCCTCGACGAGCAGTTCATAGGCGCGGGCGGGCTCGCCGTTCCAGGTGTGGATACGGCCCAGCAGCAGTTCGATGTCGGCGCGCACGGTGGGCTCCGCGGTCGTGCGCAGGGCCTCCTCGCACCACTGCGAGCTGGACGCCGAACCGCCCAGGAAGGCGTCGGATGCGGCCCGGTGCAGCAGGCCGGCGCGGGCCGCCCGGTCCCCGGTGAGTTCCGCGGCGCGCCGCCAGGCGAGCGCGGACTCCTCGAACGCGCTGCGCCGGCGGGCCTCCTCCGCCGCCTCGGACAGGGCGGCGGCGGCCCGCTCGTCCGGGCCGGTGGCGGCGGACGCCCGGTACCAGGCGTGCAGCGGGCCGCGGGTGACCTCCGCGAGGGCGCCGAACGCGGCGAGCCGGTGCGCCAGCGGGGCCCGCCCGAGGACCAGCGGGCGCAGCACGGGGTGGCGGAAGTCCAGCCCGTCACCGGTCGCCGTCACCAGCCCGTCCTCCTCGGCCGGGCACAGCGCCTCCAGCGACAGACCGAGCACGGCGAGGGCCTCGCACAGCCCGGACAGCTCCGTCGACCGGTGCGCGGCGAGCACGGTCAGCGCCTGCCGGGTGGCCTCCGGCAGCGCGCGGATACGGGCCGACCAGGCCCGCTCCAGGTGCCGGCCGAGCGACGGCGGGTTGTGCATCGGCTGCTCGCCGCGCCGCTGTTCGGGGGTCAGGGAGCGGGCGGCTTCCAGGAGGGCGAGCGGGTTGCCGCCGCTGATCCTGACCAGCTCCGCCTCCACCGCCGGCGCGGCCACGACGCCGTGCTGCCGCAGCAGCTGACCGCACTCGCTCCGCGACAGCCCGGTGACCTCGACGGACGGCAGGCTGTACGGCACGCCCGGCTCGCCGTGGTCCTCCCGCGAGGTGAACGCGAGGGCGACCCGCTCGCCCGCCACCCGCCGCGCGATGAACAGCAGCACCCGCTGCGAGGACGGGTCCACCCACTGGAGGTCGTCGACGAGGACGGCCACCGGCCGCCTCTCGCCGAGCGCGGCCAGCACGTTCAGCGCGCCCATGCAGGCCGCGTACGGATTGGCCAGCGGCTCGCCCGAGAGGGCCAGACATGATTCCAGCGCCGCGCGCTGCACCCCGGGGAGTTCCCTGAATTCCGCATCAAACGGGAGCAACAGGTCGGCGAGGGCCGCGAACGGCAGGACCGTCTCGGACTCGATGCCGCGCGCCCACAGCGCGGCGTCCCCGGCCTGCTCGGCCGCGTACTCCAGCAGCGCCGTCTTGCCCACCCCGGGCTCACCCCACAGCAGCAGCGCCGCGCCCCCGTCCGCCCCCGCCGCCAGGAGGTCGTCGATCAGACGGCGCTCGCGCCCGCGGCCCACGAGGCCCGGGCCCGCCGGGCGGGCGGGCCGGGACCAGCCGGAAGGAGTCCGTTGTCTGCCGTCCATGTCGCCCCCCGGGCGCTCGCAGATGCCGTATGCGGCTCGTAGTCGGCGCCGGGACCATCATGCCCCCCGCCACAGCAGCCCTGAAGGGTCCGCGCATATGTGGGGAGGTCCCCGAAGCAGGGGAGGGACGGCGGGAGTTGAATGGCGGCACGCGCGGACGGAGAACGCGGACGGCGAACTCGGGGGGCAGGTCATGACAGGCTCCGCAGAACCCGGTCACCGGCTGGATTCGGTCGAGATCAAGGTCACGTTCTCCGACGCGCGGGCGGAGGTGGCCGCCAAGGCTCTGGCACCGGACGACGGGGGCGTCTGGTGCCAGGTCTTCTTCTGCGAGGGCCCCCGCCACCGGCCGGACGAACTGCCGCTGCTGGAGGCCGGGCTGATCCTGCGCCTGCGCACACGCGAGGACGACGAGGGCGACTCCACGGTCAAGCTCCGGCCCTGCCGCCGGGCCCGGGTCCCCCGCCACTGGCTCGACTTCCACCGGAACGGCGACGACGAACTCCGCCTGGAGAGCGACTGGTCGGGCGAGCGCCAGGTGCTCTCGGCCGCGCTGACCCGTACCCGCGACCGCCGCACCATCGACGCGGTGACCGGCGGGCGGCGGCCGCTGCGCACCGCCTTCTCCCACGCCCAGGAGCGCTTCCTGGCCGACTGCGCGGACCTGCCCGTCGACTTCCGCGAGCTGACCGTGTACGGGCCGGTGCGCGCCGAACGCTGGCGCGGCGTCCGCCGCCGGCACCACGAACTGACCGTCGAGCGCTGGTCGCTGACCTCGCGCGGCGGACCGCCGCTCGCCTGGCTGGAGGTCTCCGAGCGGGTGGAGCCGGCGGGCGCGGAGGTGGTCCGGGCGTCGCTGCTGGCCCTGCTGCGCCACCTGGACCTGCAGCCGGACCTCGCCCAGCAGACCAAGACCCGGCGCGTCCTGGAGGCGCTGACGAGAGACGCGTGATCGCACGCGGGAGGTAGCGGTATGGGGGGACTGCCGTTCCGCCTGGACGTCTTCGAGGTCCGGGACGAGTGGGTGATCATGTGTACGTCGCCGCTCGGCCGGGCCAGCGCCAAGGTGCGCCCGCCCTACGGGCCGGACGAGCTGCGGCTGATGCTCTCCGAGGTCCGGACGGCCCTGATCCGGTCCGCCAGCCCGGTCATCACCCGCCGCGCCTCCCTGGTCGAGAAAAGCGTCCGGGACTTCGGCGAACGGCTCTCCGACACCGTGCTGACCGGTGACATCCGGCTGCTCTTCGACCGCTGCCGGGAACACGCCGGACGGCAGGGCGAACCGCTGCGCGTCGTGCTGGGCCTGGACGGCCCGCAGGTCTCCGGCATCCCCTGGGAGTTCGCGATCGACCCGTACGCGCGCGACAGCTACCTCGGCCTGCGGGTGCCGGTCGTCCGCTCCCCGCAGCTGATGGGCGCCCCCGCGCCGGTGTGCGTCACCCCGCCGCTGCGCGTCCTCGGCGTGATCTCCCGGCCCACCGACCTGCCCACGCTCCAGAGCGAGCGCGAACGCGACGAGATCACCCAGGCGCTCCAGCGGCTGAGCACCGATGTGGCCGTGGACTGGCTGCACGGCGACAGCTGGCGGGAACTGGCCGAGGCGGTCCGCACCCGCGCCCCGCACGTGCTGCACTTCGTCGGCCACGGCGGCTTCGACACCGAGACCGGGTCCGGGTACCTGGAACTGTCCGCCGAGGACGGCACCGCGATGCACGTCTCCGGCACGGACCTGGGCCGCCTGATGCACGACAGCCCCCAGCTGCGGCTGGTCGTGCTGAACGCCTGCGAATCGGCGACCAGCGGCGCCGAGGGCGTCTTCAGCAGCACCGCCGCGAAGATCATGCGGGAAGGGGTGCCGGCGGTGGTCGCGATGCAGTACGAGATCACCGACCCGGCCGCGCTCGCCTTCGCGCCCTCCTTCTACACCGGCATGGCCCGGGGGCTGCCGGTCGACCGGGCGATGACACTGGCGCGCGAGAGCGTGAAGATGACGCTGCCCGGCAGCCTGGAGTGGGCGACGCCGGTGCTGTTCCTGCGGTCCGACGAGACTCAGCTGTTCGTCGTGCCGGAGCAGCCGGAGCAGCCGGAGGAGCCGGGGCAGACCAGGCAGTCGAGGCAGCCCGGTCAGGGGGCGGAGGCGGCCGGAACGCCCGGCCCGGCCGGGCAGACGGCGCCGTCCGGCGCGGGGGAGCGGACCGTCCCGCCGTCCGCCACGACCGGCGACCTGGGGAGCCTGGCGTCCGGACGGACCGTGCCCCGACGGGCGCCCGGCCCCGGCTCGCCACCGGACCGGCCGGCCGCGCAGCCCCCGCCGTACCAGCCCCCGCCGGCCACCGAACAGCCCTGGGCGGCCGGTGTACGGGAGAAGTTCGCCCGCTACATCCGCGCCCGGCCGGACACCCCGCGCCCCGGACCCGCACCCGGCGCGTCCGCCGCCCCGGCCGACCGCACCGTCCCGCCGCAGCCCACCGCACCACCCGCGACCGCGGCCCCGTCCGCCGCCTCCACCGCGCCGCCCTCGTACCCACCACCGGTGTTCACCTCGCGCTCCGCCGGACGCCCCCGCACGCCCGGACTGCTGCCAGGTCTCGGCCCGTGCTCCCAGGCCGCCCTCGGCCCGCGCGGCCTGCTCGCCGCCGCCTGCCTGGACGGCTCGCTGCGGGTCTTCCGGCTGGACCCGCCGCAACTGCTGGCGGAGTGCGCCGCCCGGCAGCACGGCCCGGTCCTGCGCCTGGCCTGGAGTCCCTGGCCCCGCAACCTCGCCACCCTCCACGAGAGCGGCACCACCGTCGTCTGGGACATCGAGACGGAAGTCCCCGTACGGACCCTGCCGGGGCGCGCCGGACAGACCGGCGCGCTGGCCTTCAGCGGCGACGGGCGCTGGCTCGCCACCGCGGGCGGCGACCGCGTCCAGGTGCACGACGCGAACGGCCGCACCGTGCGCAGCCTGCCGGTGGCCCCGGCGCCGCTGGTGCCCTGCCTGGCCTTCGGGCCGGGCGACCGGCACCTGCTGGCCGGCACCGCCGACGGCGCCGTACGACGGCTCGACGTCCACGGGCGCACCACCGCGCAATGGCCCCACCCGCAGCCCGTCTGCGCCATCGCCGCGTGCGCCGACCGGCTCGCCACCGGCAGCCCCGACGGCCGGGTCCGCGCCTGGGCCTGGAGCGGGCGGCTGCTGCACCGGGTCCACCAGGGCGGCGCCGTACGGGAATTGGCGTTCGCACCGGACGGCGCGGTGCTCGCCGCCGCGAGCGACGACGGCGTCCTCGTCCGCTGGGACCGCGACGGCACGCCGCGGCAGCGCGCCGAGCTGGCCGGGCGCCCGGTGGGCGTCGCCTGCACCGGCCGGGACGGCGCGGTGCTCACCGCGACCGACGACGGCGTCGTGGAGATCCACCCGGGCACCACCGTCCCCACCGGGCCGGACCACCCCGAAGAGGCCCCATGACCGACATCGAGATCTTCTGGCCCGCGGCCTACCCGCTCGACGCGGTGCACGCCACCGACGACCTGCTGCGCGAGGCCGGCGTCCAGGCCACCTACCGGCGCGCGCCGATGCGCCGAGGCCCGGAGACCTACGCGCTGGTGCTGCTGGCCGGGCACACGCTCCAGCCCTTTCTGCGGGCCGTGTTCGAACGGGTCGGCGAGGACGCGTACACCGGGCTGCGCGGCTTCGTCCGCCGTCTGATCGGCCGCAAGCCCGCCCCGGACGCCCCCGACGGCGTGGTCTTCGAATGCGTCCGCACCCGCGCCCAGTTCGTCTTCACCCACGGCCTGCCGGACGCCGCCTACCGGCAGGCCCTGGCGCTCGATCCGGGCACCGCACCGGGCCGGTGGGCCTGGCAGCACGAGCGGCAGACCTGGATCCGCTTCGAGGAACGCACCGAGACCGCCGGTCCCGCCGGCTGAGCCCCCGTCGGACGTACGGCAGAGGCCACCGGCAGCCCGTACGGCCGAACCGACTGGAGAAGGAGGCCGTCATGGCCTATCCGCAAGGCCCGCCCGGCGAGGACTGGGGCGGCAACACCCCCTGGAACAGCCAGTCCCAGCCGCCGCCCACCGGACCGCCACCGCCGCCGCAGTACGCGCCCGGATACCAGCAGTACGCCAGGCCACCGCAGAACTACCTCGTCCCGGCCATCCTGGTGACCCTGCTGTGCTTCCTGCCCACCGGCATCGCGGCCATCGTCTTCGCCACCCAGGCCAACGCGAAGTTCAACTCGGGCGACTACGCCGGCGCCGAGCAGGCGGCCGGGAAGGCTAAGCTGTGGACGTTCATCAGCCTGGGGGTCGGCCTGTTCGTCCTGCTGATCGTCGTCATCTCCAGCGCGTCGGGGGGAGGCGGCTACTGACCGCGCCCCGCCCCGCCCGGCGCCGGACGGGCACGGCCTGGTCCGGCGCCGTGCTGTTCGCCGCCCTGACCGCGCTGGTGGCCCTCCGCGACCCGGAGGCGCCCGGCCACTACCCCGGCTGCCCGTTCCGCGCCCTCACCGGCCTGTCCTGCCCCGGCTGCGGCACGCTGCGGGCCCTGCGCGCCCTCACCGAGGGCGAGGTGGCCGCGGCCCTGGCCCACAACGCCCTCTTCGTGGCCGCCCTGCCACTGGTCCTGCTCGCCTGGCTGCGCGCGGTACGGGGCCGGCCGCCGGTCCTGACCTCGGTGTGGGCGGGCGTGGCGGCCGTGGCCGTACTGCTTCTCTGGGGCGTGCTGCGCAACTGCGTATGAGCGGGCGAGCGGCCCGGTCCCCGCGTGCGGCAGGCAGGTGAAACCCGCGTGGCGGGTGAGTCTTTTCCTGGCTTGTGGATAGTTCTGTGCCATGACGACGACAGCCGACGACGCGCCACGCGAGAAGAGCCCGTCCCCGGCGGCGGGGAAGGCGGAGGTCGCCTTCGCCTTCCCCCCGGCCGACGCGACGGAGGACGCGGCCCAGCGCGCGGTGCTGCGGGCCACGGACCACTTGCTGGCGCGGCAGCACGGCGAGGGGTGGTGGAAGGAAGTCTTCACCACGGACGTGAGCTACGACGCGCACGACCTGTTCCTGCGGCACCTGCTGGGCGTCCTGGACGAGCGGGTGGCCGCGGCGAGCGGCCGGTGGATCCGCTCACAGCAGAGCCCGGACGGCTCCTGGCCCCTCGTCTTCGACGGGGCCGGCCACCTGGGGACCACCGTCCAGGCGTACGTGGCGCTCCGGCTCGCCGGACACCGCCCGGACGAGGAGCACATGCTCCGGTGCGCGGCATGGGTGCGCGGGCAGGGCGGCGTCGCGGCCGCCCAGCTGGAGCCCCGGGTGTGGCTCGCCATGCTCGGCCTGTGGACCTGGGACGACCTCCCCGAGGTCCCGCCGGAGATCATCGCCCTGCCCACCTGGGCGCCCCTGAACATCCACTCCTTCAGCGCCATCATGCGGGTGGCCCTGGTGGCCCTCGGCATCATCAGCGCCCACCGGCCCGTGCGACCGGTCCCCTTCGGCATCGACGAGCTCCACACCGTGTCCGACGGGACCGACACCCCCGCACGGCCGTCGGCACCGGTCATCAGCTGGGAGGGCGCCTTCCTGCGCACGAACGCCGTGCTGCGCGGGTACCGGAGGATCGCCCCCCGCCCGGTGCGCCGGCTCGCGCTGAACGCGTGTGCCCGCTGGCTGCTCGAACGCCAGGAGGCGGACGGCAGCTGGGGAGCCTGCACACCCATGACCACCTGGGTGCTCGTCGCCCTGCACCTGCACGGCTACCCGTCGGACCACCCGGTGTTCCAGGCCGCCTTCACCTTCCTGGACGACTGCGCCTCCTGGCCCGAGGAGGACGTACGGAGACTCCAGACCGTGCAGAGCCCGGTCTGGGACACCTGCCTGTCCACCACCGCGCTGCTCGACGCCGGCCTGCCCGCCGGCCACCCCGCACTGGTCAAGGCCGCCGACTGGCTCCTCACCCGGCAGTCCGACCGCCCCGGCGACTGGTCCGTACGGCGGCCCCGCCTCGCCCCCGGCGGCTGGGCCTTCGAGTTCCACAACCGGACCTACCCGGACCTCGACGACACCGCCGAAGCGGTCCTCGCGCTGTACCGCGTCGACCACCCCGACCGGGCACACCTCGACGCCGCGCTGGACCGGGCGGCGCGGTGGAGCCTCGGCATGCAGTGCGCGGACGGCGGATGGGGGGCCTTCGACGCGGACAACACCAGCTCACTCCCCGGCAGACTCCCCTTCTTCGACTTCGGCGAGTACTGCGTCGACCCGCCCACCGCCGACGTCACCGCCCACACGGTGGAGATGCTGGCGGCGCTCGGAAGGGACCACGAGCCCGCCACCCGGCGCGCCGTGCGCTGGCTGCTCGACAACCAGGAGGACAGCGGCGCGTGGTTCGGGCGCTGGGGGTCCAACCACGTCTACGGCACCGGCTGCGTCCTCCCGGCCCTCGTCGCCGCGGGGACCCCCCGGGACCACCCCGCCGTCCGGCGCGCCGTCACCTGGCTGACGTCCGTACAGAACGCGGACGGCGGCTGGGGCGAGGACTGGGCGTCGTACGCCGATCCCGCTCTCCACGGCCGCGGCCCCTCCGTCCCGTCGCAGACCGCCTGGGCACTGCTCGCGCTGCTCGCCGCGGGGGAGCGCGACGGCGCCGCGGTGCGGTCCGGGGTGCGCTGGCTGACCGAACGGCAGACGGACGACGGCACCTGGGAGGAACGGCAGTTCACCGGCACGCTCGTGCCCCGGGCCGTGGCCGTCCACTACGACGGCTACCGGCACGTCTTCCCCCTCATGGCGCTGGGCCGCTACGCCCAGCGCCGGGGCCCGGGGGACCGCCGCTAGCGAGGCTGCCTGGCGGCCTCCGGCGGGCCGGTCGCGGCCACCGGTGCGGAAACCCCGGCGGCCGCGGCGGCGTCGACCGCACAGTGCGAGCGGGTGCGCAGGTGGAAGACGAGCAGGGCCAGCGCACTGGTCGCGGCGGCCCAGCCCAGGGACAGCAGGGCATGCGGCCAGGGAGCGCGGGAGGTGAACGCCGCGGCCAGCGCCAGCTGGTTCGCGCCGTACAGCGGGAGCACGCCCAGGCCGGACAGATCGACCACGTTGAAGACCGGGTTCTGTACGCCGGTGTCGACCAGGCTGAGCATGATGACGAGGAAGAAGCCCTCCAGCTCGCCGCGGACCAGCGAGCCCAGCAGCAGACCGATGCCGCCGTACGCGAGGCCGGCGCCGAAGACCCCGAGGGCCAGGGCGCCCACCTGCCGGACGGGCACCGAGGCCCACAGCACGGCCGTGGTGTACAGGGCCAGGAGCAAGGCGATGAGGGCGACGGCGGAGACCTTCGCCAGCAGCATCGGCAGACGCGGGTAACCGGCCAGCAGCAGCCGGCGGTCCATCTCCCCGGACTTGAACGTCTCCATGAACATGACGAACCCGGTGACCAGGGTGACGGCGGCCAGGCCGTTGACGACCTGGCTGACCTGGCTCGCCGGGGGGACGGCCTCGGTACCGAGGGAGTCGAGGGAGAAGCGCACCGGCCGGTCCGAGGCGCACAGCCGCGCCACGGCGATCCACAGGGGGATGAACACGACCGCCAGGAGCAGAGCCATGCGATTGCGCAGCCGGCCGAGCAGCGTGCAGCGCAGCATCTCGGTGAACGCCGCCGGACGCGGCCTCATCGGACGCGCTCCTCGACGTCCAGGCGGCCCTCCCGCAGGTGGCCGACCGCGTCGAAGTGGTGCAGGTCGTGCAGCAGGTGCGAGACCACGACGATCGACCGGCCCGCGTCGCGCAGGCGGACGGCCAGCGCCCAGAAGCGCTGGTGGGTGTCCCAGTCGAAGCCCTGGTACGGCTCGTCGAGCACCAGCAGCTGCGGGTCGTGCATCAGTGCGAGCAGCAGGTTCAGCTTCTGCCGCGTCCCGCCGCTCAGTTCGCCGGGCCGCAGGCGCTCGCAGCCGGCGAACGCCAGCAGGTCCATCAGCTCGTGGGCCCGCGCCAGGTCCGGCAGCCGGTAGGCCACCTGGAACAGCCGCAGATGCTGCAGGACGGTGAACGAGTCGTTCAGTACGGCGCTTTGCGGGCAGTACCCCACCGCCCCGGCGCGCACCACCGTGCCCGTGTCGGGCGTCAGCTCCCCCACCGCGATGCGCAGCAGCGTGCTCTTGCCCGAACCGTTCTCGCCGACGACACCGACCAGCGCCCCCGACGGCACGTCCAGGTCGGCACCGCGCAGCACCTGCCTGCGGCCGTACGCCTTCCACACGCCCCTGAGCCGCAGCCGCGACTGCCGCTCGGTCCCCTCTCCTGGCACGTCCGGCCCTTTCGTTCTGCGCAGTGTGCGGATGTCAGCGAAGCGTGTAGATGGAGGCGGCAAGGGCGAAGGTGTACCACTGTTCCACCAGGCGATAGCTGCGCTGGTCGGATTCCGGGCCGCGCAGCAGCCAGACCCGGGCCGCCAGCACCAGGCTCAGAGCGCACAGGAGGACATCGGTGGCGACGAACCACCAGCGCGGGCCGGCGGGCGCCATCAGGAAGGAGTGGATGAAGACGGGGCCGACGGCGAAGCCGGCGCACAGAAAGCCCCGGGTGGGCAGCTCGCCGAAGACCAGGGGCATCGTGGAGCGGTGGACCAGCCGGTCACCGTGCATGTCGCGCAGGTCCTGGACGGACATCAGGAAGGTCACCGTGATCGTCAGCGTCCAGATCCAGCGCCAGGCGTCCGGCGTGGGCACGGTGACCATCTCCCACGCGGCCGCCAGCTGGGCGATGACGCCGATCCCGGCGTAGAGGTTCCTGCCCAGCCAGTGCCGTCCCCAACCGTACTCGTGTTGCAGCAGGGACAGGATCTGCCACATCAGCGCCCACTTCAGGACGCCCAGGCAGTAGCCGTACACGGGGAAGGCGATCCGTACGACGGCCAGGCGCAGCCGGGCGCCCCGGATGGTGGCCTCGCCGGTGACCAGCGGCCGGAAGGGCTTGTTGTGGCGGTCCTCCTCGACGCCGACGAGCTGGTTGGCCAGGGTGTGCTCGTAGATGAACAGCCAGAAGTACACCGCCCCCAGCACCACGGTGACCGCGGCCTCGCGCGGGGCCAGCCGCGCGTGGACGGCCGCCGCCGTGACGAAGCAGGTGCCGGGGAAGACCGTGGTCCAGCGGTCGACGCGGATGAACAGCCAGCTCAGGCGGATCTCCCGCCAGACGGTCAGCAGTACCGCCGTGGGGGCGCTCGTCGTGGGCGTCGTCATGGGGCGGCTCCGTACTGGTCGGACGGTGGTTCCGGGCCCGCGCGGCCCGGTGCCGGCCGGTCGGCGGGACGGGACCGCCGTGTCATGCCGTTCGATGGACGGCCGCTTCGGCGACGGCCTTGAGCGTGGCGACCGCCGCGGGGGTGAAGGGCGCCGTGTCCAGGGCGTGCAGGGCCTGCTGGTACCGCTTGTCGATCATCCGCTCCACCGCGGCCCGGGCCCCGGTGCTCGTGAGGATGTCGCGGACCTCCGCGGCCTCCTGCTCGCCCAGCTGGGGATCGCCGATCACCGCGCGCAGCCGCTTGGCCTGGGCGGGCGTGGCGACCCGCAGGGCGCGGACGATGAGGCTGGTGCACTTGCCCTCGCGCAGGTCGTCCAGGCGCGACTTGCCCATCCGGTCCGGGTCGCCGAACACCCCGAGCACGTCGTCCCGGAGCTGGAACGCCTCGCCGAGCGGCACACCGTAGGCGCTGCAGGCGTCCATGAGCCGCTGGTCGGCGCCGGCCAGGGCGGCCCCGACCTGCAAGGGCCGTTCGATGGTGTACTTGGCCGTCTTGTAGCGGACGACGGTCAGCGCGGTCTCCATGCTCACGTCGAGGTCGCCGGTGGTCAGCAGGTCCAGGTGCTGGCCGGCGATCAGCTCGGCCCGCGCGAGGTCGACGACGCGCAGGACGGCGACGCGGTGGGCGTCGGGCATGACCGTGGTGTGCAGCAGCTCGTCGGACCAGACGAGGGCCAGATCGCCCACCAGGATGGCGCCACTGGTGCCGAATCGTTCGGCCATCTCCGGCAGGGGGTGGCGCTCGGCCAGCCTCCGGTGGACCGAGGGGCGTCCGCGGCGGCTGTCGGCCGCGTCCATGATGTCGTCGTGCACGAGGGCGCAGGCGTGCGCCAGCTCGATGGAGGCGGCCAGCCGTACGGCCTGCGCGGGGTCCCCGTCCCCGCCCGCGGCCCGCCACCCGGCCACGCACAGCAGCGGCCGGACCCGTTTTCCGCCCTCGATGAAGTCCCGCAGCAGCAGGACCAGCGCCGACTGGCCGGGCACCGCGGCGCTCTGCGCCCGTTCCGTCAGGAAGGCGCACAGCAGGTCGTCGATGGCCGCGCGGGGGGCGAAGAAGTCGGATTCGACCGGGAGCGTCTCAGTACGCATCGGCAAGGCGCGTCACAAGTCCGGGAACCGGCGCGGACGCCCGCCCGGCGAGGAAGCGGGCCACCGGGGGCCGGGGTGGCCGCATACGCTTGTCGTTCATGCATCCCATCCTTCGGTCGTCACCGGCCCGTGCGTCCGCACGGAACGGGGCCTAATTGGTGTACACCGGAGCCCGCGACAAATTCCCCGCATGGGGATCTTTTACCTATTTGCCGTAATCACCTAGAAGATCAACTTCTTGACGGACAGGCGGACAGGCGGACAGGCGGACAGGCGGACCAGCGGACGGGCGGTCGGCGAGGTGCCGTGCGGACGGTGGTGCGGGCCGGTTACTGGGCGAAGGCGGCCGTGGCGGCCGGGCCGGCCGAGCGGCCACCCGCTACCCCAGTCCCTCGCCGAGCGCGGCGATCGCCTCGGGGGAGTGCCCCGCCGCGAGCAGCGGGGCGCGGACATCGCGCTCCAGGTCGGGGAGGTAGCCGAGGAGCACGTCGGCGGGGCCGTGGATGCGGACGCCGGAGGCCGTGGCGGCGGGCAGCAGGAGCGTCTCGGCCGGTCCGAGGCACTCCCGTACCGCCCCGCAGGTCACCGCCGTAGCGGCGCCGATGTTGCTGAGCACCACGCACGTGTCGAACGCCGGCACCGCGGACCCCGGCGCCCGGACCCGCCAGTTCTCCAGCGCGAAGTACGGCCCGGCACACAGCATCCGCCGCGCCACACCGTCCTCCGCGGGCAGCCGCAGCCCCGGATGGAAGTCCGGCCGGTGCTCCGGCCGCCACTCGCACAGCAGCGCCTCGATGTTGGCCCGCCACTGCCCGTCGCCGATCGGGGCCCCGTCCTCCATGCGGTGGCGCATCGCGTGCTGCTGGAGGTCGGAGGTCTGCTCGATCTCGTACACGAGGGTGCCGGGCCCGAAGCTGTGCGGCGTGCCGCCCGGTACGTACAGGGTCTGCCCGGCGCGTACCGGCAGGCGCCGCAGCACCGCGTCGAAATCCTGGCGGAGCAGCGCCTGGCGCAGCCGGTCGTGGTCCACACCGGGCCGTACGCCGGCCAGCGCGGTGGTGCCGGGCGGGGCGTGCAGGATGTGCCAGGCCTCCGTCTTGCCGTTCGGCTCGCCCGCCCGCTCGCGGGCCGCCGTGTCGTCGGGGTGCAGATGCACCGGCAGCGGCCGGTGGGCGTCGATGAACTTGGTCAGCAGCGGGAACCGGGGCCCGCGCCAGCCCCGGCCGACCAGCTCGTCCGGATGGCCCAGGGCCAGCTCGCGCAGCGTGTGCCCGGCCAGTGCCCCGTTCAGGACATGGGCGTGCTCGCCCTCGACATCGCTGATCTCCCACGTCTCCGCCACCGGCCCGTCGGGCAGCCCGGTCCGGCCGAGCCGCCCGGGAATGGCCCGGCCGCCGAAGACGTGCTGCTTGACCGGGGTGGTCAGCCGCATCGGGTACCAGTTCACGGTCCGAGTACACCCCGGCTCCCGCCGCGCCCGCCGCATTACTCCGCGCCCTGGCGTGCCCCGCGCCCGGCCGCGGCCGGCCCGTACGGCAGCGGTGCGGAACCCCGTACGGGATCCGAACGGAATCCGATCCGAATCCGCCCGTTTACGGTCCCGGCGCAGGGGCACGCGATGCACTGTCAAGGAAACGGCTCGACCGTAAAGGAGCGCGACCATGACCGCCGACAAGAAGACTTCCAGCAAGGCCGAGCGCGCCAAGGGTGCCATGAAGGAAACCGTCGGCCGCGCGGTCGGCAACGAGCGCATGACGGCGGAAGGCCGCGCGGAACGCGCCAAGGGCGATATACGCGAGGCCGGTGAAAAGGCGAAGGACGCGTTCAAGCGGTGACACTTCCGTCCTGACGCGTCCGCGCGTTCACTCGGAATTCCGGGCGGTGGCCCGGCGGGAATTCCCGCCGGGCCACCGCCCGTATCGCGCGTTGCCGGGCGCCGGTGGGCAGAGCCGCCTCACGCTTCCTTGTCCTGCGGATACCACCGCAGCTCGACCGTGTTGCCGTCCGGGTCCTTCACGTACACGGACTGCGCGTCGCCCCGGGCGCCGAACCGCCGCCCCGGGCCGTCGACCACCGTGAGGACACCGGAGTCGATCACCTCCTGCCAGTCCAGCGGTTCCACGACCAGACAGATGTGATCGACATTGGACCCGCCCCGGTCGCCTTCGAGAAGGTCGATGATCGTGGTCGGGCTCACCCGTACCGACGGGAACGGCACCTTCCCGGCGCGCCACTCCTCGACGCGTACCGGTTCCAGCCCCAGCGGGCCGCAGTAGAAGCGGAGGGCGCGCTCGGCGTCCGCGACGTTGAGGACCAGGTGGTCGAAGGCGATGACGCGCATGCGGGGATTCTCCCTGTGGTCGTGACGGCCGCCGTCCGGCGGTTCTTGACGGACAGTAGCGGCCGGTGCGGCGGACCCGCGATCGGTCGTTGGGCCTGCTCCCGAAGTCCCGGGGGAGCGGCGGCCGCCGGGCGGCCGCGGGGCCCGGACCGCGCGGGACGCGGGTGCAGGGACCAATGTCCTATAGCGGAGCGACTGGGCGGTCGGCCAAAGTAATGACCACGTCGAGGAAATATGCAGAGGCCATGACGGGAGTGATCGTGTCCGCACAGATAACCATTGATCCCGGCCGGTTCAGTCAGTTCGGCGAAGCCACCGGAAGCAGCTTCTGCCTGATCACGAATTCCGAGTTGGTCGACCGGTTCGAAGTCGTCCGGACGGCTCCCTACCGGGAATTCCTCACCATCACCCTGGACCGGGGCGACGACTTCGCGGAAATCCTCGACAAGAAGATACCGGAACCCGCGCACGTGCTGGTGGTATCGCCCTACAGATTCTTCGAATCGCCGGACCCCGAACTGGTGGGACAGCGGAAGATCATGGGCATGGCGTGCAATTCGACGCCCACCGGCCTTGACGAGATCCGGCACTTCCTCGGTGTGATGGAGCGGACCTCGGCGGCCGACCAGGCGGCGTTCTGCGACACGTTCTTCGAACTGGCCGAGGACTCCGAGCACCTGGTCTACGCGGACCCCGCGCACGGCACCCGCGCCACCCTCGACCATCTGCGCGACGGCCTGGTGTGGAACCAGCAGGCCGGCCCGCTGGACTGGGGCGACCAGCAGATCGTCCCGTCCGGCGAGGTCAGCGTGCTGCCGGTGGAGATCAGGGAGTTCGACGAGGCCCTGAAACTGCCGCTGGAGGGCGAGATCACGCTGCGCGGGTACCCGATCCTGCACAGCGGCACACCTTCCTTCTCCCGGGCGGACCAGGCCCGCATCCACTCCCGGCTCTGGGCGATGCGGGACAACGCGATCAAGGCCACCGTCAAGGACGGCAGGATCACCGGCCTGGAGGCGCTGGACGCCGGAGCGGCGCCGGCGGTGGCGATGCTGGAGCAGATGTTCGCGGTGGACTCCCGCTACCGGATCGTGTGGGAGATCGGCCACGCCCTCAACGTCTCGCACGACATCCTGCCCGGGAACCACGCCATGAACGAGGTGTACGGCGGCACCGAGGGCTGCCTGCACTACGGGCTCGGCCTCACTCCGTACACCCAGTACCACCTGGACATCATCGTGCCCGGCACCCGCGTGCTGACCAGTGATGGAGTCGCGGTGCTCGGCCGCCTGGACCGCCCCACCGTCGAGCGGGTCGTCTCCGTCGCCTAGAGGAGCACGACCGCACGACCCGGCGGGGTGAACAAAAAGAAATAAAAAACACAGGAGGTGACTGGCCATGAAGAAGATCAAGGTGCAGAAGAACCGCAACTACCTGGGCACGCTCCTGGGCTGAGTACCGACCCACGGCGGGGCAGCGATCATGCCCCGCCGTGGGGTTCTCACTGTCTCTCCCAGGGAGTGCGCCCGTGCCACCGCTGGACATCACGACAAGCGACTTCGGTCAATTCGGCGCGCCGGCCGAGACGTTCTGCCTGCTCACGAGTGAACAGTACGCCGAGCCGCCTGCCCTGCTGCCCGGCGGCGGATGCTCCCGCGTACTGCGCCTGACGCTCCCGCCCGGCGCGCGCCTGGGCGAGGTGATCGCGCGAAGCGTCCCCGCGGACGCGCACGTGTTGGCGGTCTGCCCCGGGCGGTTCCTCGACTCGCCGGCCGAGCGGGAACTGGGCGGGCGCAAGCTGGCCGTGCTGCCGGCCGGATCCACGCCGCTGACCGCCGAACACCTCCGCTACTTCCTGAGCACCGCCGCCCGCGTCGACGCGGCCCGGCACGCGCGGGTGGCCGAGGAGTTCTTCGACCGGGTGGGGGAGAGCCGCCGCCTCACCATCGTCGACGACGCCTCCGGCACCGAGGCCGAGTTCGACCACCACCTCGGCGACTGCGTCTGGAACCAGCAGGCGGGTGTCATGGAAGCGGGTGACCAGCAGATCTTCCCGCCGGGGAAGCTCAGCGTCACCGCCGCGGAGATCACCACCTTCGCGCCGGACGCCAGGCTGCTCGGCCTCAACGGGGACCTGACCCTGCGCGGATGGCCCATCGTCCACCGCCACGAGGACCCGGCCGACGGCCCCGAGCAGCAGCGGCTGTTCGAAGCCCTCTCGCCACTCGTCGCCAACGCCGTGACGCTGCACGTCACCGCCGGCCGCATCGAGGGTGTCACTCCCCAGACGGCGGCGGCCGCACCGGCCGCCGCGGAGCTGGACAAGCTCCTCACCGACGACCCGCGCTACCGCGTCATCTGGGAACTCGGCTTCGGGATCAACACCACCACGGAGGTCATACCGGCGAACTGCGGCCCCAACGAGGTGTACGGCGCGACCGGTGGCGTCGTCAACCTCGGGCTGGGCGTCACTCCGGCGACGCGCTTCGCCCTGGCCTTCCTCTGCCCCCGCAGCTCGCTGCTGACATCGGACGGAACCGCCGTGCTCGGCGCCCGCAAGGCGGTACGCCGCGGCCGGATGCAGCGCGTCTCCAGCGCCGGCTGCGGCTGCCACTGACCCCCAAGGAGGAATGCACGCCATGACGAGCAACCCCGAACTGCGCAAGAAGGTCGACGCGGTCCTCGACACCTTCATCAAGGACTTCTACGAGACGGTCCCGTACGCCCAGCACCAGAAGGACTCCGCCGAGCTGAACCTCGACTACTACAAGCGCCACAACATCGAGACGATCCTGCGGCTGCGCCGCAAGCGGACCGTGGACGCGCTGGCCATCAAGTACTTCACCAAGGTGGACCCGGTGCAGGCCAAGGCGTGGGCGCACTACACCGACGACGAGATGCTGCACGACCGGCTGTTCGCGGCCGACCTCGCCAAGGTCGGGGTCACCAAGGACCAGATCTACTCCACCGAGCCGATGCTCTCCACCAAGCTGCTCACCGGATACCTCCAGTACGGCATGGAGTTCGAGGACAGCCCGCTGGCGCTGATCACCAGCGTCTATTTCGTGGAGTACGTCACCACCCGCACCCAGCCCGAATGGCTGGACAACCTGGGCAACGTCCTCGGCGAGGAGAACGTCAAGGGCGCCCGCGCCCACGTCAACACCGACCTCGACGACGACCACGACGACTTCGTGTGGCGGGTGCTGTCCACGCTCATCATGTCGGAGGCCGACGAGCAGCGGGTGATGGAACACCTCAACCACATCTACTGGCTGTGGAAGCTGTACTTCGTGGAGCTGCACCAGCTCACCGTGGTCGGCAAGAGCGACGCCCAGATCCCGCTGCCCACCGCGGCCGACGTCTGAGCGGGGGCGGCGGTGGCTGACGACGGCCGTGCCACACGGCGGGACGGGCGGCGGGGCGTCGAGATCCTGACCCTGCCGCCCGGCCGGGACCTGCCGACCGAGACCGAGAAGCGGATCGTGGACGGCCTGGTCCTCGCGATGCCCGGGCTGCGCACCCGCCAGCTCTTCACGCTCCGACGCGACATGCTGACCACAGCCGACTACGTCGTCGTCGGGGTGGACCGCGAGCGCGACCGGGTCGTCGCGCTGCTCACCTCGCGGTGGGCGGAGCTGCCCTCGGGGCGCGGCTGTCTGCACATCATGATCCAGTTCGTGGGGGACGCGTACCGCAACGGGGTGGTCTTCAAGGAGAGCTGGGCGGCGCACTTCGCCCGTCTGCTCGCCGACGGACGCCCGTTCCCCGAGGTGATCGCGCTCAAGACGTACAACCCCGTGGTGCACCGCGCGATGTCGGCGTTCAGCGGCCACCCGGACATCGCCCTGTACCCGGACCTCACCGGCAAGGACGACAGCCGGGCGGCCCTGGCGGCAGAGGTCGCCGCGGCACTCGCGCCCGGAGCGCCCTTCGACCCGGCCCGCGGGGTCATCCCCGGCATCGGCCGCCCGCTCGACCTGTACCGGGAGCGGCCGCTGAGCCATGTGCCCGACACCAACCGGTACTTCGCCGAGCACACCGAGCCGGGCGACCGGGTGCTGTGCCTGCTGCACGTGCCCACCCAGGCGGGGGCGCACTCGATCCTCACCGCCCTCGGGGTGCCGCTGCCCTCGGCGCGGTGCTGAGCCCCGCCCGGCCGACCGGGCCCGGCGCCCCCTGCGGGCTCCGGGCCCGTCGGCGTCCCCGCGACCAGGACCCTCATCCCTCCGGAACCCCAGGAACGCGAGGCAGCATGTCAGACGAGACCTCCCTCGACTTCGCGCCCGACTACTCCCGGGCCCGCGCGCGATTCCTGGAGGCGGCACAGGAGACGGGCGCCCGCCTGCGGAGCTTCGTCCTGCCCGGCCACCGCGGGCCCGACGGCGGCGAACTCGCCGTCGACACCGCCTACCTGGGGCCGCCCGACCCGGTGAAGCTGCTGGTGACGGTCTCCGGAACACACGGCATCGAGGGCTTTTGCGGTGCGGCCTGCCAGACCCGGATCCTGCTGCGGGAAGGTGTCGCGGAGGCCGCCGTGGGGCCCGCGACCGGCGTGCTGCTGGTGCACGGCCTCAACCCGTACGGCTTCGCCTATCTGCGCCGCGTCAACGAGGACAACATCGACCTCAACCGCAACTTCGTCGACCACCACGCCCCGCCGCACAACGACTCCTACGACGCGGTGCACGGCACGCTGGTGCCGGCGGAGGGCAGTGAGTTCGACCCCGGCGAACTGGTCGCGAACCTCACCGCGCTGCGCGACCGGCTCGGTCCACAGAGGCTCCAGGAGGCCGTGACCCGGGGTCAGTACCGTCACCCCGACGGTCTGTTCCACGGCGGGCGGGCACCGGCCTGGTCCCGGCGGGTGTTCGAGACGGTGGTGGCCGAGCAGATGGCGGGCGCGGCCCACGTCGGCTACATCGACCTGCACACCGGGCTCGGCGAACGCGGCGCCGGCGAACCCATCTTCCGCGGCGGCCGCGACCCGGACGCCCGCCGGCGGGCCCGCCGCTGGTACGGCGAGGCGCTCACCGCCTCGGAAGAAGGCACGTCCTCCTCCACCCCGATCGTCGGCAACACGGCGACCGCCGTGGCGGACGGCCTCGGCGCCGGCAGCCGCCTGACCGCGATCACCCTGGAGTTCGGCACCCAGCCGGGGCCCCAGGTGCTGCTGGCACTGTGCGCCGACACCTGGCTGCACCGGCACCACGCACCGGCCGACGCCGTACGGTCGGACCTCAAACAACTGATCCGCGACGCCTTCTGCCCCGACGACGCCGACTGGCGCGGGCAGGTGCTCCGGCGGGCGCGGGAGGTTTTCGCACAGGCCATCGCGGGACTCGCCGACGCCAAGTGACCGCCGGCCGGACGGCCCGGTCATGCCGGAGGGGGCTGCCCGCCGGCGCGACCGGGCCGTCCGCCCGTGCCGCCGTCAGACCAGGCCGGGCGGGTCGATCACCACCTTGGCCTCGATCTCCCGGACCCGCTTGGTGTCCTGGTCGAGAACCTCCTGGTCGGGGGTGGAGAGCAGCACCCAGCCGAGGGTGGTGAAGAGGTCCTCGGTCCTGGGCACCCGGGAGCCGTTGGGGTAGCGGCAGGCCAGCTTCTGGAACGAGGCCAGCTCACGCGCCGCGTCGAGCACCTCCGCGTTGCTCATGGTGCCGCTGTTCGCGGCGGAGAGCCACACCACCCGGGTGGGCCGCACGATCTCGTATCCGGGGGTGAAGGCGGAGTCCAGATGGTGCCGTACGGCGCGGTCGATCTGGCAGTCTCCGGTCGCGAGCCGCGCGGCCTGCTGCGCACAGCCCCCGTCGAGGCGCGCCGCGATCTCGATCAGCCGGGGGCCGTCGTCCGTCAGCATGATCTCGGTGTGGGTGCATCCCGTACGGATGCCGACCGCGTCGGCGACCTGGCGCGTGTAGGACTCCAGGACGCCGACCAGCGGGTCGTCGGGCTGCAGGTAGTCCTCCGCGTCGTAGACCCCGATGCGGTTCCCCCGGGCCGACTTGCTGTAGCGGACCACGGCCACCAGCCCCATCCGCCCGTCGACGGAGTAGGTGTCCACGACGAACTCGGTGCCCGAGGCGAACTCCTGGATGAGGATGCTGTCGTTCGTCAGGTCGAACATGTTGACGGAGCCCAGCAGCCGCCGGAAGGAGGGCCGCCAGTCCTCGCCGGCCTCCACCTTGTGCACGCCGTCGGTGCCGCCGCTGCACCGCGGCTTGAGCACCAGTGCCCGTCCCTCCAGGCCGTTCTCCCGCAACCAGCTCGCCGCTTCCTCCTCGCTCGCGGTGGCGAACGTGCGAAGGTGCGGAACGCCCGCGCTCGCCACGGCCTGGGCCATGGGCCACTTGTCGCGGCGCGCCGCGGAGAGTCCGGGGACATTTCCTGCCCCCGGGGTCAGCTCTTCGACCAGCGCGTCCACGAGCCTGACCGCGGACTCGTTGCCGGGAATGACGGCGACCGGATCATAGCCGCGCACGATGCCGACGAGCTTCGCGAAGTCCCCGTCGTGGAAGTGTGTCGCGTGGAAAGCCTCCGGTTTCCAGCCGTGCAGATACGATTTCAGCGGTGCCGGTGTGCTGAGCACCGCGACCGGTTCGACCCCGCGGGCCCGGAAGGCGTTGGCGTATTCGGCGGCCTCGGAATAGGGGTCGATCAGGACTACATGGCGTGGCATCTGTGTGCTTCCCCTTCTGCGATGGTTCCCGCTGCTTGTGCGGTCTTCCGACGGGCGAATGCGATGCCCGCCCTAAGTTCCCGTACGGATCTCCGCGTCGGCCGTCCCGGAACCGCCGGCCCCGCCCGTCTTCTCCTCGCTTCCGCCGCTCTCCTCGCCCTTGTCCCCGTCCGCCGCGCCGGCCGTCGGACGCACCCCGCCCCAGGCGGCTGCCACGGCGATCAGCCCCACGATTCCGCAGCCGATCCACAGCCCTTCCCGGAAGCGGTTCCAGATCATCACTCCGATGAACGGGCCGATCGCGCTGCCGAGTCCGTACAGGGCGTTCGAGGCCCCCAGATAACGTCCCCGCAGTCCGGGCGGGCCCGCCTGCGCGGGGTAGGCGAAGAACAGGGACGGATAGCCGATGATCTCGCCGAGCGACCAGACGAGGGTGGCGATCACCAGTGCGGCCAGGCCCCAGGGCAGGGCGTACATGCTCATGCCGATGCCGGTCAGCAGCACACCGATGATCACCGCGGTACGGATCCGCCAGCGCTGCACCACCTTGGCGACGAGGAGTTCGCAGGCGATGACGAGGAAGCCGTTCAGCGCGATCAGCACCGCGTAGACCTCGACGCCCATGCCGAGGTGGCGCACGGTCAGCGGCAGGGCCGAGATGTGCTGGATGTAGATCACCGAGCTGACGAACATCGCCAGCAGGAACAGCAGATAGCGGCGGTCGGCCAGCACCGCCAGGTACGAGGCCCGGGGGGCTTTCCCGCCGTCGCCCGGGCCGTCGGCCGCCGGCCCGGGCGTGTCCGGCGCGACATGCGGCAGGGTGGTCGCGACCACCGTGGAGAAGATCACCACGGCCAGCGCCTCGCCCCAGAACAGGAAGTCCCAGGAGACCTTGACGAGCGCGGCACCCAGCAGGGGCGCGGCCGTCGTGCCGAGGTTGATCGCCAGACGGCCCATGGCGAAGATCATGACGTGTCGCTCGGTCGGGGTGAGGTGGCTGATCACGCTGGTGGAGGCGGGCTGGTAGGCCATGCTGGCCGCACCGCTGACGCCGATGACCGCGAGGATGGCCCAGTAGTTGTCCAGGTAGAGGACGCAGGGGAGCAGCACGGCGGACCCCAGCAGGGTGGACACGATCGTCAGCCGCGGCCCGAGCCGGTCGGACATCCCGCCGCCGATCAGCGTCCCGAGCACGGCGCCCCCGCCGTACACGCCGAGCGCGGCACCCGCCTGGGTGTCGGAGAAGCCGCGATGGGTCAGATACAGCACCATGAAGACCTGCACGAAGCCGCCCAGCCGGTTGATCATGGTGCCGGCCAGCAGGGACTTCACCGCTGTGGGGGACTCGCGCCAGACCTGCCGCACGCCCGCGTGCTGCTTCCCGGCCCCGTCCGACGCTTTCGTCGCGTTGTTCTGTGCCATGCGACTCACTGTGCGGACGGATCCGGGACGGCAACAGTGGCAGCACTGACGAGGAACCTCGAATTCCTGCCACCGCCCGCACGGTGCGCCCGTCCGGCAGCGGGCGGTCGCTAGGGTGCCGTCGTCATGCGGGCGGATGGCCGGGATGCGCCCCCGCCGAAAGCTCCCGAACGAAGAATTCCGGTAGGGCGACCGCGGCCCCAATGGTGTTCCCGCGTCCCGTGAATGCGGGCGCGGAGTGGACCGATGCGCGGCTTCCGCGGCCCCGGGCGCACTGCCGGCCGTCCCTGTCGATCATTGTTCCGCAACTTTTCCGAAAGCGCTTACCAGGGCGATCCGGCCATAGGACCAGGGTCCTATGGCGTGACTGAAATCGGCTGTCTACCATGGCCGTCATCCGGTCGAATTCAGTGTGATCGAAACCAGTTTGGCCGAGTCGTCTGAGTCATTCGGTTTTGCGTCGCTGTTCTCCATGTTGTCCATGGACCAGAATTCCAAGTTCAGGGAATGAAGACGGGGGTCGGACTGTGGCATCGTTCGGATGGGCCGAGAATGCGCCGGAGCAGGAACGCATTATCAGCTGGCAGGCTCCTCCGCTGAAATTCGGTGTCGGCGCCACCCGGGAGATCGGCCACGCGTTGCGCGCGTCCGGTATCACCTCGGTTCTGCTGGTGACCGATCCCGTCCTGGCCGGGCTCGGACTGCCCGCCCGCGTCGCCAAGCAGATCGAGCAGGAGGGGATCCAGGTCGCGCTGTTCGACCGGGCCCGGGTGGAACCCACCGACGAGAGCTGCGCCGAGGCGGCCCGGGAACTGGCGGACCTCCAGGTGGACGGTTACGTCGGCCTCGGCGGCGGCAGCTCGATCGACACCGCCAAGATGCTGAACCTGCTGCTGAGTCACCCCGGCCGCCCGGTACGCGACTACCTGAACGCCCCGATCGGCGCCGGGTCCCCGATCCCCGGCCCGCTCAAGCCGCTGGTCGCGGTGCCCACCACGGCCGGCAGCGGCAGCGAGTGCACCGCCATGGTCGCCCTCGGCGTCACGGGCCTGAACGTGAAGACCGGCATCAGCGACCCGCGGCTGCTGCCCTCCCTGGCACTGGTCGACCCCGCGAACACGCTGACCCTGCCCCCGGCGGTCACCGCGGCGTCCGGGTACGACGTCCTGACGCACGCCTGCGAGTCGTACACCGCGCGCGCCTACGACCGGCGCCCTCCGTACGCCACCCCGGCGGACCGCCCGCTGTACATCGGCGCCAACCCGATCAGCGACATATGGGCGGAGCAGGCGCTGGAACTGGTGGGCCGCTACCTCAGGCGGGCCGTGCTCAACCCCGACGACCTGGAAGCCCGTACGGGAATGAGCCGGGCCGCGAGCTTCGCGGGCATGGGATTCGGCAACGCCGGGACCCACATTCCGCATGCCTGCGCCTACCCGGTCGCCGGGCTGGTCCGCGACTACCGGCCGGACGGATACGAAGTCGGCCACGCCATGGTCCCGCACGGCGCCGCGGTCGTCTCCACCGCGGCGGCGGCCTTCGAGTTCACGTATCCGACCTCCCCCGAACGCCACCTGCGCGCCGCGGAGCTGCTCGGCGCGAATCTCGCCGGAGTCACCGCGGCCAACGGCGCGGACGTGCTTCCGGCGACGCTGCTGAGCATCGTGACGGACACCGGAGGGCCCGCCGGCCTGCGGGACTTCGGCTACGGCGCCAAGGACGTACGTGAACTCGTCGAGGGCGCGCTCAAGCAGCAGCGGCTGCTGGTGTGCTGCCCGCGCGACGTCACCGCGCGCGATCTCGAAAGGGTCATCGTCGGGTCGATGGCCCGCTGACGGCCGAGCAGCACCCCACCACCCCCCGCCTCCCCCGCGTCAAGGAGCTGGATAGAGCCGTGAGTCACGCATGTCTACCGGAGCACGCGGCTGTCATCGCGGGGAAGAGGGTCCCCACCGGGCGGTGGATCGACGTCCTCGACCCGTCGGACGCCCGCCCCTTCGCCCGGGTCGCCCGGTGCGGCCCGGACGAGGTCCGAGCGGCCGTGGAAGCGGCCCGGCAGGCGTACGAGACAGTCTGGCGGTTCGTGACACCGGTGGAGCGCTCCCGTGCCTGCCGGCGGATCGCCGAGGCCCTGCGCGGTGAGCGCGAGGAACTGGCCAGGCTGGAGACCCTGGACACCGGCAAGCCGATCGGCCAGTCGCGGACGGATGCCGACGTCGCCGCCCGGTACTTCGACTTCTACGCCAACGCCGTGGAATCGCTCGGTGGTGAAACGATTCAGCAGCGGCCCGACCGCCTGGCCTTCACCCTGCGCGAACCGTACGGCGTGTGCGGGCACATCATCCCGTGGAACTACCCGCTGCAGATCGCCGCCAGGACCCTGGCCCCGGCCCTCGCCGCGGGGAACTGCTGTGTCCTCAAGCCCGCCGAGGACGCGCCGCTGACCTCGCTCCGCCTGGCCGGCCTCGTGGAAGAGGCGGGACTCCCGGCGGGAGTCCTGAACGTCGTGCCGGGCTACGGGGAGGAAGCGGGAGCCGCGCTCGCCGCGCACCCCGGTGTGGACCGGATCGCGTTCACCGGCTCGCGGGAGGTCGGCGAGGCCGTGATGGCCGCCGCCGCGCGCAACATCGTGCCGGTCACATTGGAACTGGGCGGGAAGTCCCCGCAGTTGGTGCTCCCCGACTACGACGCCGAGCGGGCGGTGCCGCAGATCGTGGAGGCGATCACGGAGCACGCCGGACAGAACTGCAGCGCCGGGAGCCGCCTGCTCGTCCACCGGTCCGTGCACGACGAACTGGTGGCCGCCCTCGCCGGGAGGTTCCGCGCGCTGCGCATCGGCCCGGGCATCGGCGATCCCGACATGGGGCCGCTCATCTCCGCGAAACAGCGTGCAAGAGTGCTCGCCCACCTGGCCGAGGCGCGCCGGGAGACCGAGGTCGTCGTCGGCGGCGGAGTGCCCGAGGGGGAGGCGTACGCGGACGGCTTCTACGTGGAGCCCACCCTCCTCGACCGGGTGACGCCCCGGCACCGCGTCTTCAACGAGGAGATCTTCGGCCCGGTCCTGTGCGTGTCGGTCTTCGACACGCTGGACGAGGCGGTCGCCCTGGCGGAGCACACCACGTACGGGCTGGCCGCCGGCGTCTGGACGTCCGACGTGACCACGGCCCACTGGCTCGCCGGGCGGTTGCGGGCGGGCCAGGTGTTCGTGAACGACTACAGCGCGGCCGGGGGAGTCGAGTTGCCGTTCGGCGGCTACCGGCGCTCCGGAATCGGCGTGGAGAAGGGGCTGGAGGCGCTGCGCGCATACACGCGGTGCAAGACGGTGGCGATCCACGCGCGGATGCCTGCTTGACCCGCCCGCACTGTTGCCCCCCGAGCTCCGCGGAAATCCGAGCGGCCCGGGGAAGTCCGAGCCTCAAGGGAATCGCGAATCGACCCATCCATGTCGGCGGAGGGAATTCGTAGCATGTCAGGTGTTGCGCGAGGGACCGTTGCGGAGTCGAGTTACCAGCAGTGCTGCGAATTCTGCGGAGCGCCGTCCAGGCCCGTGGCGGCCCTGGTCAGGACGGTCGCCAACGCGTACAAGGCGCTCGGCGAGGCGCAGGACGCGCTCGAAGCCCAGGGGAAGCTGATAAAGGACCTGCGGGCGGCCGCGAGACCGTCCCCCTCCGAAAAGGTCCTCGCGGCCCGGGCGGCGCTCGACCTCCTGACGGCCCGTGAGCGCCAGATCCTGGTGCTCATATCCCAGGGTCATTCCAATCGCAGTGTTGCCAGGGAGCTCGGAATTTCCGAGAAGACGGTGAAGAACCACTTGTCCGCGCTCTTCACCAAGGCGGGGGTGTCCGACCGTACGCAAGCGGTGGTCCTGGGGATCCGCAGCGGGATCGTCTCCCTCGACGAACCCTGCGGGGATGTGCCGCCGGCCGCGGGTCCGCGTGCGGGTCTGCCCGCCGATTCAGGTTCACGCTGAAAGTATGAGTGTCGATCCGGTCATGGAACAGTGTGAAGGCTGTCAGAAGCCCACGCTTTACTGCCACATTGGGTCCCATGCTGGAGAATGTAGCCGCGGTCCTGCTCGAAAACGTTCACCCATTCGAGCTGGGCGTCATATGCGAAGTATTCGGGCTCGACCGCAGGGAGGAGGGCCTGCCCGCGTACGACTTCGCGCTCGTCGCAGCGGAGTCCTCGTCGGTACGGGCGGTGCCCGGGTTCACCATCAGCACGCCCTACGGCCTCGACCGGCTGGCGGACGCCGACCTCATCGCCATCCCGGTCGGGGACGACTTCCACACCAGGGACTTCCCGCCCGCCCTGCTGGAAGCCCTGCGCCAGGCGGTGGCCCGGGGAGCCCGGGTGGTCAGCGTCTGCGTCGGCGCCTTCGTCCTGGGCGCCGCCGGGCTGCTCGACGGACGGCGCTGCACCACGCACTGGCGGTACGCCGAAGCGCTCGCCGAGCGCTTCCCCAAGGCCGAGGTCGAACCGGGAGTGCTCTACGTGGACGAGGACCCGATCCTCACCTCGGCCGGTACGTCGGCGGGCATCGACGCCTGCCTCCACCTGGTGCGCAAGCTCCAGGGCAGCGACGTCGCCAACGCCATCGCCCGGCGCATGGTGGTGCCCCCGCACCGGGAAGGCGGCCAGGCCCAGTACATCGAGCGGCCGGTCGCCCACTGCGGGGAGGACGGCGTACGCGAGGTGCTGGTCTGGGCCGAGATGCACCTGGACCAGGAGATCAGCGTGGAGCAGCTGTCGGCACGGGCCTGCATGTCGCCGCGCACCTTCGCCCGCCGCTTCCGGACGGAGACCGGGACCACCCCCTACCGCTGGCTGCTGGCGCAGCGGGTGCTGAGCGCCCAGCGGCTGCTGGAGAACACCGACGAGACGATGGAGGCGATCGCGGCCCGTACGGGATTCGCCAACGCGGCGGCCCTGCGGTACCAGTTCGTGCGGTCCCTCAACACCACCCCCCACGCGTACCGGCGTGCGTTCCGGGGGCGGTTGTCCGGCACCACCAGGCAATGAGCCCCGCACGGGGGCCGACAGGAGGACGTGCATGCTGCGCATCGCGGTAGTGGGGGCCACCGGAGCGGTGGGCCGGGAGTGCCTGACCCTGCTCGACGGCGGGATCGTGCCGGTGGAACAGGTGGTGCCCGTCGGTTCCGGGCGCAGCCTCGGCCGGGACGTGGGCGGCGAACTGGGGCTGTCGCTGCCCATGGCGGAGCTGGTGACGCTCGACGGGCTGGACCCCCGGGGCCTGGACGTCGCCGTCTTCTCCGCGGGAGCGGAGATCAGCGCCCGCGAGGCGGAGCGGCTGGCCTCGGCCGGGGTGCTGGTCGTCGACAACAGCTCCGCCTTCCGGATGCGCGCCGACGTTCCCCTCGTCGTACCGCAGGTCAACCCCGGCGCGCTCGACGACCGGCCGGCGTCGAACCTCGTGTCCAACCCCAACTGCTCGACCATCCAGCTGGTGCGCGCCCTGAAGCCGCTGCACGAACTGGCGGGCCTGGAAGGCGTCGTGGTGGCCACCTACCAGGCGGCGTCCGGCGGTGGCGTGCGCGGTCTGCGCGAACTGGCCGAGGAGTCCAGGGCCGTCCTGGACGACCCCCGCGCGCAGGGCGCCCCCGGCGGGCGCTTCGGACAGCCGCTGGCCTTCAACCTCGTCCCGGAGATAGGGCTGCCGGACGCCACCGGGCTCACGCACGAGGAGCGCAAGCTCGTCCGCGAGCCGCGCAAGATCCTCGGCCTGCCGGACCTGCGGGTGAGCGCCACCGCGGTCCGGGTCCCGGTCTTCGACTGCCACTCCGAGGCCGTGCACGTCAGGCTGCGGGAGCCGGTCACGGCCGGGTCCGTCGAGGCCGCCCTGGCCGCGACACCCGGGATACGCGCCTACGGCCGGTCGCAGAGCCCCTCGTACCCCATGCCCCGCACCGTCTTCGCCCGGCCGGAGGACCGTGCCCTGGTCCACGTCGGGCGGATACGCGTCGAGCCGGAGGACGACCGGGCGGTGGCGCTCTGGGTGGTCGCCGACAACCTGTGGGTGGGGGCGGCGCTCAACGCGCTGCAGATCGTGGAACTCGCCCTGAAGAACGGGTGGCTCGGATGACGGCCCGCCGCGTGCCCGTCGGGCCTCCGCTGGTGCTGAAGTTCGGTGGCTCGGCCTTCGCCGACCTCGACGGCTACCACCGGGTGGCCCGGTACGCGGCGCGCCGCGCCGCCGAGGACGGACGCCCGCTGGTCGTGGTGGCGAGCGCGATGTCCGGGACGACGGGCAGGCTCCAGCAGACCTTGGACGCCCTGGCCGAGGACCCGCCGGCGGACGCCGCGGCCATGCTGCTGACCACCGGTGAGACGGTGAGCGTCGCCCTGCTGGCCGCCGCGCTCGACGCCGAGGGCGTGCCGGCCCGCCCCCTCCAGGCGGCGGACACCGGACTCCTCGCCGAGGGGCCGGCCGACCGGGCGGCGCTCGTCTCGGCCGGCCCCGGGGCGCTGGCCGGGGCCCTGGCCTGCTGCCCGGTCGCGGTCGTCCCCGGTGGCCAGGCCGTCGACGCGGAGGGACGCACCGTCATGCTGGGCCGTAACAGCTCGGACCTCTCGGCGGTGGCGACGGCCGCCGCGCTGGGTGCCGAGACCTGTGAACTCTTCTCCGACGTGCCCGGAGTGTGCACCGCCGACCCCTACCTGGTCCCGGAGGCCCGCACCCTCTCCCGCATCAGCTACGAGGGAGCGCGCCGGATGTCCCGGCACGGGGCCAAGGTCGTCCACGAGGGCGCCGTGGACTGGGCGGAGCGCGGTGGAGTGCGGCTGCTGTGCCGTCCCTTTCCCTGGTGCGAGGCCCCGGACGGCGGGACCGCCGTGGGTACGGGACCGGAGGCGGCCGCGGTCGTCGTGCACCGCCACAGCGACGTGTGGTGCTTCGGGTCCGGGCGAGAACGCGGGGCGGTGGGGAGACTGCTGGGGGCCGAGGGCCTGGCCGTCGCGGAGTTCGACACCGCGGGCGGGGCATGTCTGACGGTGCCGGCCGGAGTGCGGGGCGTGGCCCGGCACTTGCGCGACGCGCGCCGTCTCGACGGCCTGTGCCTGGTCACCACGCTGTGGCCGGACGGCAGGGCGGAGCACACGGCGGTGCCGCGCCCGGAGGCCGCGGCCGAAGCCCGCAGGCGCCACGCGCTGCTGTACCCGGACCCCGGGGGCACCGCCGGTCGGGCCGTCCGGCCACCGGCCAAGGCCCGCTCCCCGCACAGCGACGTCCTGGTCGGTCCGGCCCGGTCGGAGAGCCGGCGTCCGTCGTGAACGCCGCCGACGCGCGGCAGGCCGGGTGCCGGGGGGAATGCCTGTAACGAACACCTACAACTTGACCAACATTTGGTGTCATGGGAACACCTTTTGCATCAGCCTCTCACGCAACAGGCGGTTACCACAGGCCGGTTGAGGATTCAACGGCGTGGCCGCATCCACGAGGCAAGGCGAGAGGCAGGAATCGGAACATGGCGAAGAACCGCACCGTGCGGCACGGAGGACGCGCGCTGGTGCTCGCGGCGACGGCCGCGGGCCTGGCCGCGGCGATGACCGGGCCGGCCGCGGCGGCCGACGGCCCGGACCGCAAGCAGCTGATAGCCGACTGCGCGTCCGGCGAGGGCAAGTGCAGCTTCAACGAGCCGGTGCTCGGCAAGGCGTACCTGGGCGACTTCCGGCAGGTGTCCAACTCGCTGTACAACTGCACCTCGTCGCCCGCCACCCAGTCGATGGGCTGGTCGGACACGGTGGGGTCCACCGACACGGCGGGCGTCTCCGTCACCGCCGGCGGAAAGCTCGCGGGCATCATCGACCTGAGCGTCACGGCGCAGTACAGCCACACCTGGTCCAGCTCGCACACCGAGAACAGCTCGCTGGACATGACCGTCCAGCCCGGCGAGGTGGGCTGGATCTCCCGCGCCCAGGTGATGCAGACCGTCTCGGGCACCTGGCAGACGCACTACGACAGCCCCAAGTGGGGGCACTACTACTGGTTCGTCCCGGACACCGTCACCGGTCCGGCGGCCAACGGTACGGACGGCGTCAGCAACGCGGTGGTCGTCAAGACGCGGAAGATGACGGCGGCCGAGAAGGCGTCGTGCTCGGCCGACGCGCACCGGGGGAAGACCTTCCAGCGCAAGCGCTGACCCTCCGCCGGAAGGGTCCGCCTTCCGGTACCGCGAGCGCTGCCTCCCCGGCCCGGGCGTGACCTGCCGGCGCAAGGGCCGGGGAACGGCCGCGCTGGGCGGGCCGCCCGCGGCACCGCGGCCACGGCCGGGCGCGGTGCCGTACGCGTGGCCCGGCCGCCCCGGTCAGCCGCTGCCCCCGACGTCGACCCGCAGCCGTACCTGCTCCGCCAGGCGCTCCAGGCTGCGGTCCAACTCGGCGTTGACCTCCTTCTCGCCGGGGTCGTGCCGCTCCTCGAAGAAGGACAGGTGCACCGTCACCTCGCTGGCGCCGCTGCCGATCCCGGACACCTGGAGCCAGCCGGCGTAGCTGCCGGTCTCGCGGGTGCCCCACTCCAGCCGCATCTGCTCGCGCTCGGCGCGGAACAGCGCGGGCGCGTCCTCGCCCGTACGGTCCTCGTGCACGGTCACCGCCGGCAGCTCCTCCGCGCGGACGTGCAGAGCCTGCGGCAGCCAGCTGTCGAGCTGCCCCACGTTGCTCGCCTGGTCGAATACGTGCTCGGGCAGCGCGGGCATCGTGCGGGAACGCTCGTATTCGCTCATGCCTGACCCATCCTCGTCATAAGCCGTACCGATGAAGCCGTATCGAACAATCCGTACCGCCCCCCTCCGTATCCGTCTGCCCGCGGACGGCGCCGCAAGGCCCACAACCACCCGTTCGCTGTCACCGGGTCCGCCCTTCAGCCGCACCGGGCCGGCGGGACGGCCGGATCGGGCAACGGCGGTGTCCGTCGCGGGCAAGACGGGACGGCCGGGGCCGCGGTTGACTTCCGGCCACCCGTCCGACGGAACCGGACGACCGCAACGGAGTACGCCATGCCCCGGCAGGCAGCCGACGGGTTCTGGAAGAACCTGAAGCCGATCGAGAACTCCTTCAAGCCGGACGCCCTGCCCGAGGTCCGCATCCCGGGCGCGGCCACCGGCGACGACCGCTACTACGCGCCGTTCACCGGGACCGTGGGCTCGCGCCCGCTGCGGATCAACGTCAAGGACAACTCCTGGTCCGACATCCTGCGCGCGAAGGAAGCCGGCCTGGTCAACCGGCACTACCACCCGCACGAGGTGTTCGCGTACACCCTCTCCGGCATGTGGGGGTACCTGGAACGGCCCTGGACGGCGCGCGCCGGGGACTTCGTGTACGAGGCGCCGGGGGAGGGCCACACCCTGGTCGCGTACGAGAGCGACGAGCCGATGAAGACCCTGTTCATCGTCAAGGGCCCGCTGATCTGGCTCGACGAGCACGGCGAGCCCACCGGCTGCTTCGACGTGCACGACTACATCGCGATGTGCCGCGCCCACTACGAGCGGGTCGGCCTCGGGGCCGGCCACGTCGACGGACTGTTCCGCTGAGCCCGCGCGCCGGACGTCCCGCCGCCTTCTCCCGGATCTCGACCCGGTCGGTTGCCCCCGCGGGCCGTGTGGACCTGTGGGAGGACTACAACCGGCGGGCCCTGGTCGGCCTGACGTGCTCCCCGTACTCCGAGGACGGCCTGCCGGCCACGCAGGCCAACACCGGCCTCGGCAGCCCGCGGCTGGCCGACCCCGGCTGTGCCCCACGCACGTGGCGGACGCGCTCGGTGTCTCCACGCGCCAGCTCGGCCGCGACTTCCGGAAGGCCGGTCCGAGCCCGTCCCGGTACATCCTGGAACGCCGCCTGGAGCGGGCCCGGCAGGACCTGGCCGACCCCGCGTCCGCCCGGCTGACCGTCGCGGACATCGCCCACCGCTGGGGCTTCGCCGGCCGGCCGCACTTCACCCGGGTCTTCCGCGACCGGTTCGGCCGCACCCCGGGAGAGGTCCGCCCGGCCGTCAAGGGGCCCGGCCGGGCGGACATCGCGGTCGTGCGCCGGCCCTCGGAAGACGGCCGGTGCCGGCCCTCCGAAGAGGACCGGTGTCAGTCCTCCGAGAGGGACACGTTGTAGACGACGCGTCCGTTCAGCTCGGGGTGCGGACGTACGTACTTGCGGTACGGGGACTCGTTGGAGACCCAGAGCCGCTCGGTGGCGGGCCAGTAGGAGAGGTTCTCGGCGGCCGCCGGAGTGCGGCTCCATACGCGGACCGGGCCGTTGGCGCTGCCCCGGTAGAGGCAGTACGGCTCACCGAACCGCCGGCGCGCGTCCGGGCACATCGCGGTGAAGTAGAACCGGTCCTCCAGCTGCACGACACCCTGCGGACCCGCCAGCGGCACCTGGTACCCGGCAGTGGCCTGCACCAGGCCGCGGCTGTCGGAGCGCAGCAGGTGGCTGGTCGGGCTGAGCGGCCACCGCACCACACGGGAGGTGGGCCTGCTGGTCTCGACGGTCACCAGCGACGGCGAGAACGACGAGCCGTGGTCGATGGAGGCGCCGCTGAAGCAGGGCGTCTCGTGCGGGCTGCTGCCGCACCCGCGGCGGCCGATGAAGGAGTACTCGCCGACCTGCGGCAGCGCGGCCGCCTGCCAGTTGGCGCTCACCGCGCCGCGGTGCACGCCCACGCGCCCCGAGGTCGCGGTGGTGGCCCACAGGTGGCGCACGTCGAAGACGCGCAGCCGCTCGTTGCTGTAGAGGAACAGGTAGGGGCCGTACCAGGAGAGGGTGTCGCCGTGTCCCTTCAGCGCGGCGAAACCGTTGCGCTGCGGGGCGACGAGCAGGGCGCTGCGGTAGCGCGCCCGGCCCTGGTCGGTGACGTCCGTGAACGACACCTTCATGAAGTGGTCGATCTGCTTGGCGCCGCGCCAGGGGCGGTTGTGCCGGTTGCGCGGGGCGCTCGGGTGGCTGTAGCTGGACGCCCAGCTCGCGGCGACGATGCTGCGTCCCTGCCAGCGTCCGGAGCGCGGCTCGGCCTCCCCCGAACCGGTCAGGCCCTGCGGCACGTACGCCCATCCCAGGTCGTCCGACGACCCGCGCTGCCAGCAGAAGCCGTCCGCGCCGGCCAGCGGCACCCTGGTGGGGCAGCGTGAGAGGTGGGGCGCCGGGTACGCGCGGGTGTTCAGCCAGGACGTGAGGGACACCGGCCGCAGTGCGCGGAAGCGCCGTTCGAGCGCGAGGACGCGGCCGCGGTCCGAGCCGTCGTAACGGAGGCGGAAGCCCTGGTGGCCGATGGGGGAGATGACCCCTTTCGACCGGCCGCCGGGCATCGCGCTCTGCGGGAGCTGTTCGTCCCGGAAAGCCCGCTGCTCACCTTCGTGGGCATAACGGGCGGAGTCCGCGGCGACCGACGGCGGTTCCTGCGGTGTCGCCGTCGGGGCGCCGACCGTGAGAACGGCGGCCAAGGATCCCACCGCGGCCACAAGTGCCGTACACCGAGAAAACTTCAATTCTACCAGCCACTCTTTCCGCAATTCCGTCCTCCGGAATGCCGGCACACCGCCGCGCGCCGGGGCGCGGTGGCGGTCCAAGTGCAGGGCGGAAGGCAGGAGTTGCAGAGTCGCGGGGCTCCCCGGATGGCAGCTCCCTGATCACAGGAAGAAAGGATTCCATCACCGGGCCTCCTTGGAGGAGTACGCCGGCGTCAACAGGCTGGTACTTCACTCGGACGAGTTATCCGGGGCGCAGTCGACATCCATGCCGAGAGTGGGTCGTACGACAAGTAGGACAAGCTTTTCATGTGGCTGTGCGACCGCGAAGGCGACGGATATCCGGCCCCGCCGCCTTTCGCGAGGAGAAACCGGCGGGAAACGCCGACGGCGGCGCACCTCCGGAATTCCCGGGGCGCGCCGCCGTCCGTGCCGCCGTCCGCGCTGCTATCCGGCCGCTCCGGCACCCGCCGCGCACGCCGGGTGGCCCCAGCCCTCGGAGTTCTTCGAGATCGGCTCGCCCTTGCCGTACGCCTGCCCGCAGCGGCACTGTCCGGGGAACCGCGCCTTGATGGTCCCCCGCGACGGCCGCGGGCCCTTGCCCTGGCGCGCCGCCGGGACCCGCCCGGCACGCGACGGCCGCGCCGCCCCGCCGGAGGAGGCGGCGGGCGGCTCCGGTTCCGGCAGCGCGGAGCCGAGGGCGCTGCCGATGGCCTGCTGGGTGCGGGCGGTCTCGCTGGCCGCTCCGTCCGCCGCCGCGTTCAGCGGGTCGCCGTCGACCTGGTGCGCCGGTACGTACACGAAGTCCACCGACCGCCCGGCGAGCAGCTCGTCGATCGCGACGATCAGGTCCCGGTTGGCCACCGGCTTGCCCGCGGCGGTCTTCCACCCCTTCTTCCGCCACCCCGGCAGCCAGGTGGTGACCGCCTTCATCGCGTACTGCGAGTCCATCCGCACCTGGAGCGGCACCGCGGGGTCGGTGGCCGCCAACAGCTCCCGCAGCGCGGTCAGTTCCGCCACATTGTTGGTCGCGGTGCCCAGCGGCCCGGCCTCCCAGCGCTCCACGGCGCCCGTGGCCCCCGCGATGACCCATGCCCAGGCCGCGGGCCCGGGGTTTCCTTTCGACGCCCCGTCGCAGGCGGCGGTGATCAGTTCTGCCATCCTTCGATACTGCCAGTACTCCGGACCTTCCCCGACCAGGGCCCCGGCGGTCGCACGCGGCCCGCCGGGGCCCCGCCGCGTCAGCAGGTGGGGCGCTGGGCGTGGGCCGGGTCGAGCGCGTTCAGGGCGAGGCGGGTCGCCGTCCGGTTGTAGGTGATGTTGAGGTGGGTGATGGGGCTGATCAGGCAGTGGCTCTGGACCGTCTCGTTGGTGACGTTGCGGGCCGGCGCCAGGAACGCCGAGGAGTAGGGGGTCACGACCTCGTCGTACCAGGTGGTGATGACGGTGTAGTCGACGGCCGGGTCGGTCTCGCCGCCGGCGTTCAGCTCCTTGAGGAAGCGCGAGCCGACGACCTGCTGCTCGCAGGCGGGGCAGGCCGCGCCGACCACGACGTCGACGCCGGGTATCAGCCGGGCCAGCAGGCCGAGGCCGAGGAGCGAGGTGCCATGGTTGGGCGGGACGAAGGCGACGAGCCTGCCGGTCTTCGCGGCTCCGCCCAGGTTCTTGATGTAGTACCGCGGCATCATGCCGCCCTGCGAGTAGCCGACGAGGTCGACCTTGTCCGCGCCGGTCGCCGCCCGCACCCGGTCGACGAACGCGGCGAGCTGCCCGGCCGACTTCGCGATGTCGCCGGTGGCGAGAACGGGACCCTGGGCACCTCCGTAGTTGAGGGCGAAGACGCAGTAGCCGGCGTCCTTGAGCGTGGGGGAGAGGGCGGCCCAGTTGGCGTACCGGTTCTCGAAGGTGCCGTGCACGAGGACGACCGGGCGGGGGTGCGCCCGGCCCGGCTTGCACGACCAGTCGTTCGCGCCGATGGGCAGGGCGGTCGGCTTGGCGACCGAGTAGAGGAAGGCGGACAGGAAGTCGCCCTGCCGCGGCCCGACGGGGTCGGCGGCGGTGGGGGAAGCGGTCGCGTGCGGTGCGGAGGCCGCCGTCGCGGCGGTGGCCCGTGCGGTCGCGGCCTGGGCGCCCGGTGCCGTGACCGTGCCGGTCAGCACCAGACCGGCCGTCACCACCAGGCCGGTCAGCGCGGCCAGTGGCCGTCGGCGGCGTCTCGTGCGCATGGTCCCGTTGCTGCGCATCACGTGTACTCCTCTTGCCGTGGATCGGTACGGACACAAGAAGGGCGGACGCGGCACGCCGGACCGGCACCCCGTGTACCGGGGCCGGGAAGAAGCTACCGGCGCGTAACGTCGGGACCACGCTCGCGCCGCAAGGGCCGTTACGCCAGGGAAAAGGGCCCGGTGGCGAGAAATGTGTCACATGGATGACATCTTCGGGGGCCGCCGGGTCAGCCACCGGAGCCGGTGGAGGGACTACGGGAGGCGGTGGGCGGCGGGCCGTCGCCGCCCCCGGGCGCGTACGAGGCTGGACCGCCGGGGCCGGAACGGGGCACGATCCCGGCCCGGGGACTCGAACGCCCTGCCGCCCATGGTCCGGAGGAGGCCCGCGATGCAGAACCCGCCCGGCGAGACGTTCGCGCGCGGGCCCTGGCACGAACTGCCGTCGTCGTTCGGCTCGTTGCTGCGCCCCAGGATCGACACCATCGCCACCGACATGGTCGAGGCCATCCGCGAGGAGGTGCCCGCCTACCGGCGCCCGCTCGACTCCGCCCTGGGGCGCGACCTGGTCGACTCGGTGTGCCGTGCGATGCGCCAGTTCGCGGAGCTGGCGGAGGCCCCCGAGAGCGCGCAGGACCACCACGTACGGCACTTCCGCCACCTGGGGCGCGTGGAATTCCTCAACGGGCGCACCACGGACGGCCTCCAGGCCGCCTTCCGCGTCGGCGCGCGGGTCGGCAGCCGCCGCTACGCGGAGATCGCCCGGACGGCTTCGCTGCCCACCGAGATCGTCCTGCCGCTGCACGAAGCGGTGCTGACGCACATCAACGCCCTGTCCAACGAGGCGGTCAGGGGGTTCGTCGCCGCGCAGGCCCGCGCGGAGGGCGAGGTGCAGCGCAGTCGGCGCGCCCTGGCGCAGGCGCTGCTGGAACAGCCGCGCGGCACGCCCCGCGAGCCGCTCGAAGCGCTCGCCGCGCGGGCCCGCTGGCCGCTGCCCCGCAAGGTCGCCTGCCTCGTCGTACGGGACGCCGCGGGCAGCCGGTTCACCGTGCCGGGGCTGGGCGGGGAGGTCCTGGCGCTGTCGCGCGGAGCGGACCTCGTGGTGGTTCTCCCGGAGCCGGGGGACGGCGGCCCGGCCGGTATCGAGGACGTACGGGGCGCGGTCCGCGGCCGGACCGCGGCACTCGGCCCGGCCGTCGCGCCGCGCGACGCCTGGGTGTCGCTGGTGTGCGTGCGGCTGGCGCTGAACCACCACCGGGACACGGGCGCGCCGGACGGCGGCCTCCTGGTCGTCGCCGACCGGCTGGCCGACGTGCACCTGCTGGGCGGCGCGCACATCGGGCGCCTGCTGGCGGACCGTGCGCTGGGCGCGCTCGACGGGCTGCCCGCGGGCCGGGCGGCGCGGCTGGCGGAGACGCTCGACGCCCTGCTCATGTCATGGGGCCGCAGTGCCCCCGAGGTCGCCCAGGCCCTGGGCATCCACCCGCAGACGGCCCGCAAGCGCCTGCGTCAGCTGGACACCCTCTTCGACGGCCGCCTCGCCGACCCGGACTTCCGCTTCGCGGCGCTGCTGGCGTTGCGGACGCGGGCGCTGGGGAGGTGAGCAAGCGGTCGGGCGGTCACTTCGGTCCGTGGTGGCCGTTCCCGATCCCGAGGGCTCACTGCGGCTTCAGGGGATCGTGTCCGATGTCCATCAGGCCGTGGCGCCAGTCCGTACCGCCGGCCGTCACGTCCGTACCCGCCGGGCGCTGGGTGCCGACGATCTCTACGACGCGGCGCATGGCCGCCGCGTCGTCGTCGGTGAGGTCGGTGCGGCGCTTGCCGAGGATCTCCAGGACCTGCCGCCCCAGGGGCCGCCCGGCCCGGTCGGGGACCTCCTCGCTGTTCTCGCCCGCGGCCTCGACGCTCAGCCACTCCTGCAGCTCACGTGAGGTCATGTTGACGGCCCGGTGGAACTCGTCCCACAGTTCGTCGCCGACCTGCGCTGTCATGGACGCCTCCTGGAGATCGTTCTGAAGGGAGATCGTTCTGCCCGTACGCAGACTGGGTGTCCAGCGGTCCGCCCGGACAAACCCGGCGATCGGCCGTTCCGGTACGTCGGCCGCGCGTCCGGGCGGCGCGGTCCGCCGCACCCGCCACCGGCGGCCTCACGTGCCGCCCGCCCCACCCGCCTCACGTACCACCCGCCCCACCGGCCCCGCGCAGCCCCGTCAGCACCGGCCGGTGGTCGCTGCCGAGGTGGTCCGGCAGCACGGTGGACGCGGTGGCCGTCAGGCCGCGCAGCAGGACGTGGTCGATGCGGACCAGCGGGAACGCCGCGGGCCAGGTGAAGCCCGGACCGCGCCCGGCCTCCCGCTGCGCGGCGGCCAGCTGCCGGGCCAGCGGCGCCAGCCCCCGGTCGCGCAGGCTGCCGTTGAGATCGCCGAGCAGCACCACACGGTCCGCCGGGTCCTCCCGCACCCGGCCGGCCAGCTCGGCCGCGCTCCGGTCCCGCGCCTCTACGGTGAATCCCGCGTCGGCCCGCACCCGTACGGACGGCAGGCGCACGGCGTAGACGGCGGTGTCGCCGCCCGGGGTGCCGACCAGCGCCCGTACGACGTGCGGCCAGGCGCCGCCCAGATTGAGGGCCGCCGTTTCGCGTACCGGGTAACGGGACCACAGGCCGAGGGTGTTGGCCGTCACGTGGTACGGATAGACCGCGCCCAGCGCCCGTTCGTACGCGGGCACGGCCGACGCGGGCACCTTCTCCAGCGCCACCACGTCGGCCCCCGTGCCGATCACCTGCCGGGCGACCTCGGCGGGTGCCGTGCGGTCGCCGCCGACGTTGAACGTCAGGACGTGGAAGTCGGCCCGCCCGCCGTCCCCGCCCGAGAGGTAGCCGGGCAGGAACACACAGGCCCACACCACCCCGGGCACCAGCGCGGCGGCCGCCCCCGCCACCGAGCGGCGCAGTGCCGCCCACCCCAGCAGGACCGGCACGACCGCACCGAACCAGGGCAGCGCGGTCTCGGCCAGACTCCCGAGGTGCCCCGGTGTGTTGGGCAGCAGCCCGGGGAAGGCCAGCAGCCCGGCGAGGAGCAGGGCGGGGACGGCGATGCGCAGCCCCGGGCGTCGCGCGGCACGGGCGGCGGCGCCCCGGGTGGACGTGCTCACCGGGCCCCGCCCCTCTGCGTACGGCGGGACAGGCAGTGCCATCCCACGACGGCGAACGCCACCGCCGTACAGCCCGCGCCGAGCAGTCCCGCGCAGATCAGCGGGGTGACGGCCGGCGGGGACAGCGCGACGGCGGTGACCACCAGCGCCGGCAGCACGGCCACGGCGAGCAGGGCGCGGAGGGCCCCGGCCGGGCCCGCGCCGGACGCCGGCGGGCCCGGGACGACCGGTCTCGGTACGGTCGGACCCGGCACCGTCGGATCCGGCACGGTCGGACCCGCCACGGTCCGATGCGGCTTCACGGACATCTGCTGCACGGGTCCCTGCTGCACGGGTATCTGGTGCGGCTTCACGGTGGTCCTCCTCGGGAGTACCGATGGGCGCGGTTCGGTGGTCGCGGTCCTGTGGGCACGGTCCTGTGGCCGCGGTCGGGGCCCGGAGCGCCGGGCCCCGCGTTCAGGCGGCGTCGCGGCGGTGCTCGGCGGGGAGCAGCAGCACGCGGTCGTCCGCGTCGTACTCGTACAGTTCGGCGTAGCGGCCCCAGGTGACCGCGGTGGCCAGCTGCCGGTGCGCGGCGCGCTCGGAGGCGTTGCCGCGCAGCCGTCCGATCAGGTACGGCTCGCGCAGCCGGCCGCTGTCGGAGGCCAGCAGGAGCGTGCGGATGGTCGCGATGAGCGGGACGTTGGCGAGCGCGGCGGCCGCGAACAGGTGCTTGCGCGGGAGGATGTCGGCGCGGGCGAAGCCGCGGCCGGTGCCCGTCAGGTGCAGCCGGTTGCCCGCGACCCTGGCGTAGCCGAGCAGCTGCGCCGCCTCGACCACCGGCATCAGATCGTCCACCTCGTACGCCAGCGCGTCGGCCAGCGCGGGCAGGTCCACCGCCCCGCCCCGGGTGTCCAGGAGCTCCAGCAGGCCGGTGAGCGCTTCCACGGTGGCCGTCGGCAGCGGCTCGGCGGCCCGCAGCGGATCCTGGCCGGGACCGGCCGCGGGCGTGGTGCGCTGCCCGGTCAGCGCCTCGTAGGCGTCCTCGACCAGCGCCTGGAAGCCGTGGTCGCGGCGGTCGCGGGGCTGCGGCAGGGCGACCCGCAGGTCGGCCTTGATCCGGCCGGGACGGGTGTCGAGCACCAGGACGCGGTCGGCGAGCTGGACGGCCTCCTCGATGGAGTGGGTGACCAGCAGGACGGTGCGGGTGGGGGTGTCGGGGTGGGCGAGCAGTTCCAGCAGCTCGTTGCGGAGGGTCTGCGCGGTCAGCACGTCCAGGGCGGAGAACGGCTCGTCCATCAGGAGCACGTCCGGCTCGACGACCAGGGCGCGGGCGAAGCCCACCCGCTGCCGCATCCCGCCGGACAGCTCCTTGGGGTAGGCGTTCTCGAAGCCGTCCAGGCCGACCATGTCGATGGCGCGCAGGGCCCGGCCACGCCGCTCGGCGGCGTGCACGCCGCGGGCCTGGAGGCCGAGTTCGACGTTCTGCTGCACCGTCAGCCACGGCATCAGGGCGAAGGACTGGAAAAGCATCGCCGTACCGGGGTGGGGGCCGGTGACCGGCTCGCCCCGGTAGTGCACGGTGCCGCCGGAGGGCGCCAGCAGTCCGGCGACGTGGCGCAGCAGTGTGGACTTGCCCGAGCCGGACTTGCCGAGCAGCGCGACGACCTGCCCCTCGTACAGGTCGAACGTGACGTCGTCGAGGACCGGCAGGACGCCGCCGGAGGGGCCGGGGAAGTCCTTGCGGAGGCCGCGGACGCTGATGACAGGGGTGGTGCGGGTGTTCATGGGATGACTCCGAGGTGTACGGCGGCCCGGGCGCGGCGGCGGTCCGGAGGCCCGGGCCGGGGGAAGGGGTGAGGGGGCCGTCACGAAGTGGGTGAGGGGACCGTCACAGGGCGCAGCGCTTCATCGCGAAGCGGTACAGCCGCCGCCAGAACAGCCGGTTGATGACGACGACGTAGACGCTCATCAGCACGGCGCCGAGGAAGTTGCGGGCGAAGTCGCCGTCGGCGGTGGCCTGCTGGATGTACGCGCCGATGCCGACCGCGGTGAGCGTGGTGCTGCCGTAGGTGACGATCTCGGCCTGGATCGACGCGTTCCAGGCGCCGCCCGAGGCGGTCAGCGCGCCGGTGACGTACGAGGGGAAGACCGCCGGCAGGATCAGCTTCGTCCAGCGCAGCCGGCCGCGCAGCCCCAGGTCGGCGGCGGCCTCACGGAGGTCGCCGGGGATGGCGCTGGCTCCCGCGATGACGTTGAACAGCACGTACCACTGGGCGCCGAGCGCCATCAGCACGACGCAGCCCCAGTTCAGCGAGATGCCGGAGGCGCCCAGCACGATGACGACGAGCGGGAAGACGAAGTTCGAGGGGAAGGACGCCAGCACCTGCACGACCGGCTGGGCGAACCGGTTGACCCTCGGGCGCATCCCGATCCACACGCCGATGGGCACCCACACCACGGTGGAGAAGGCGACCAGCAGCAGCACCCGGCCGTAGGTGATCAGTGCGAGCAGCGCGTCGTGGCCGATCTCGGGGAGCGGCACACGGGCCAGGACGTACGAGACGGCCTGCCAGACGATCGCCGCGACGCCCAGCGCGTACAGCACGGAGAAGACCAGGTCGCCCCGCTTGCGCCGGGCCTCGTCGCGCGCCGCCCGGGGCCGCCCGCCGCCGGTGCCCAGCACCCGCATCGCGCGGTCGAGCCGTTCACCGGCCGGGCGCAGCGCGCGCCCCAGGCGGCCCGGCAGCGTGGAGCGGCGCAGCAGCTCCAGCACGAGACTGCGCGGCTGCTCGGCGATCTCGCAGTCCTCGGTACGGAACCGCTCGGTCCACGCCGTCACCGGCCGCCAGAAGAGGAAGTTGACCGACACCACCATCGCGACCATGACGACGATGGCCAGGGCGACCCGGGCACCCTCCCCGTCGGCGAGCGCCCGGGCCACGTACGAGCCCATGCCCGGCAGGGCGTTGTCCCGGTTGTTGACGGTGATCGTCTCGGAGGCGCTGAGCGCGAACCAGGCGGCACCGAAGCTGATCATGCCGTTCCAGACCTGCGCGATCATGCCGCTGGGCACGTCCAGCTTCCAGAACCGCTGCCAGCGGGTCAGCCCCATCAGCCGGGCCGCCTCGTCCAGCTCCCTGGGCTGGGTGGTCAGCGACTGGTAGAAGGCCAGCGCCATGTTCCACACCAGCGCGGTGAAGACGGCGAAGACCGACGCGCATTCCAGGCCCAGCGTGGAGTGCGGGAACAGCGCGACGAAGCCGGTGACGGTGATGCTCAGGAAGGTCAGCACCGGTACGGACTGGAGGATGTCGATCGCCGGGACGATCACCTTGGCCGCCCGCCGGGACCGGGCGGCCCACGTCCCGAACACGAAGGTGAAGAGCACCGCGGGCACCAGCCCCGCGAACATCCGCAGCACGGAACGCGCCGCGTAGTACGGCAGGTGCCGCGGATCGGTGGAGACGGCCGGCGGATTTCCGGGGTCGAAAGGACGGTCGGCGGTGGCGCCGACCCGTATGACGAGATACAGGAGTGCGAGAACGCCGCAGAGGACCAGCAGGTCCACGGGGCGCAGGCGGGCAGCGCGCAGTGCGCCACCGGCCGGAAACCGGTGGAATTTCATGGAAGTACCCGTAAGAATTCATGCGGGCGGCCCGGCGTGGCGGCGGCCACGGGGAGCACGGCCCGACAGGGTTCGCCGCGGGCCGTCCGGCCCGGTCAGCGGGGACGGCGAGGGTAACTGGGAGGTTCGCCGTAGAGCACAACGACCACCTCCTCGAATTCTTCGGCACGGCGGCGCGGCGGCCTCCTGCGACCGGCGCCGAAAAGAATGATGGCACGCAATGCGTGAGGTGGTCAAAAGGCCTCGGTAATTCCGGCGGATCTGAAAGCGCCTTCAGAATTACCGGCGAGCGGCCGGCCCGTGGCGGCGGAATTCGCATTTCCTGAGAGCGGCTTCAGGAATCGGCCGCGCGGGCTGCGCTCCGGGGAACCGCGGCCGGCCGGGCCCCGGGGTGTCCGCGCCTTCCGGGGTGATGGGACAATGGCGGTGATGATTAAGGAAGACCACCGCAGCGAGAACCCGACCGACCCGGCCGCGCCCGAGGGCGACGAGGCCGGCGCCGTGCGGCAGCAGGCCCGGCTGACCCTGGCCGGCCAGGCCCGCGACGCCGACGAGCTGAAGATGCTCCTGGAGATGCTGGGCCTGCACCCCTCCCAGGAGGGCGAGAGCTGAGCCCGTACGCGGGCGGGCCCGGACGGATGCCCGGGCCCGCCGCGTACCGGTTCGGATGTGTACGGGGCCGAATGCGTACCGGATCGGACACGTACCGCTTCGGATGCGTACCGCTTCGGACGTGCGGTTCGGATCAGCGCCCCTGAAGCGCCTTGACGTTGTTCCCGAACGACCACGCCTTGGAGCCGTCCCAGTTGACCGACCAGGTCATCAGGCCCTTCAGCCCGCCGCGGTAGGTGTTCCACGCCTGGCCGACCAGGCCCGGTGACATGTAGCCGCCGCCCGCGCCGGGCTGCGCCGGCAGGCCCGGGACCTGCTTGTCGTAGGGGACCTTGATGGTGGTGCCCTGGATCACCAGGCCCTTGTTCAGGCAGTCCGTCTGCGCGGTGAAGCCCTGGACGGTGCCGGCGGAGTAGGCGTCGCCGGAGCAGCCGTACATGCTCCCGTTGTAGTACTGCATATTGAGCCACCAGAGGCGGCCGTTGTCCGCGTACTTCTTCACGATCGGCAGGTAGGCGCCCCAGATCGAGCCGTACGTCACACTGCCCCCGGTGACGTACGCCGTCTCCGGCGCCATGGTCAGGCCGAAGTTGGACGGCATCCTGGCGAGCACCCCGTCGATGATGCGGATCAGGTTGGCCTGCGAGGCGGACAGGGTGTTGATGTTGCCGCTGCCGGTGAGCCCGGTCTCGATGTCGATGTCGATGCCGTCGAAGTTGTACTTCTGCAGGATCGGCACCACCGTCTCCACGAACCGGTCGGCGACCTTGCTGGAGCTGAGGTCGATACCCGCCGCGGCGCCGCCGATGGACATCAGGATCGTCTGGCCCGCCGCCTTGGCCTCGCACATCTCGGCCGGCGTCGCGACCTTCACCGTCGCGTCCATGCCGTCCTCCCACAGGACCGTGCCGTCCGAGCGGATCACGGGGAAGGCGGCGTTGAGGACGTTGTAGCCGTGCTGGGCGATCCGGGGGTCGGTGATCCTGGTCCAGCCGAACGGCGGGTGGACGCCGTTGGCGGCGCCGTCCCAGTTCTCCCAGTAGCCCTGGAGCACCTTGCCCGCGGGTCTGGATTTGACCGGACAGGTGGCGTCCCGGGGTGCGGCGTGCGGGGCCGCGGCGGCCGGCACCTGGGCGGCGCAGACCATCGCCAGGCCGATTCCGAGCAGGCGAAGCGCCCGACCGAACATGATGTGCTCCTTCCCGGCGGTGGCCGGCGGTGACGGAGGAGGGGGACCGGTGGAGCGGGGTGGGGGTGGTGCCGAGTGGGGGCGTGCGGGGGTGGCGGCGTGCGGGCGGTGGCCGGAACCCGCGCGTCGCGCTGCCCGAACCGTAGGGTGACGCGCAGGGGCCGTCAATAGGTCTGGACCAAGTCCGTACGGAGGCGGGCACGCCGCCCGTACGCCGTGACCGGGTCACCGCCGCCGCGCCCGCCGCCACCGGACAACAAGCCGTCCGCGCGCTGCCGTTGCCGCGGTGCGGGCAGATCACGGGCCCGCCGGAGCGGCGAGCGGAGAGCGAACGGAGCAGCGAACGGGGCGGGGGGCGCGGTGGCGAGCGAAACCCCCGACGTGCTCTGTCTCTGTCCTCGGTTTCGAAATCAAACCTTTGGGTGGCCCCGTTCACACGATCGAAGGCGAAGGCGGCGCTGGGGGAGCGTGTGCCGCGGTGCTCCGATACGCTCGCGACGATGCCTGTGCATCGGGGGCGCGTGCTTTGTGATCTGTTCTCCCAGGGGCGGCAGCAGCTGTGGCGCCGTTGCATCGGCCACCGCGCTGCCCTGAAGGGCGAGAAGCAGGGCGGGATGGTGAGCCCGCACCGTGACCGGGCCGCAGGGGAGGGGCAGGATGAACACCGCTGTCACGGAAAGGGGCCGGTTGGCCGCAGTGACCCGTTACGGAATCGTGGACATCCCCGCCGAGCCGTCCTTCGGCCGCATCGTGGCCCTGGCGGCCCGTTGGTTCGACGCACCCATCGCCACCGTGACCGTCGTCGACGCGCACCGGGCGTGGTTCAAGGCTTCCCGCGGTCTGAAAGGGATCACCGACGCCGCTCGGTGCCCTGGCTTGGCGGAAGCGGCGCTGCTGGCTGACGGCCCGTACGTCGTCCCCGACACCCTGCGCGACGCGGCGGCGTCCGGCCACCCGCTGGTCACCGGGCCGCCGGGCGTACGGTTCTACGCCGCCTGCCCGCTGACCACGCGCGAGGGCCACCGGCTGGGCACGGTGGACGTGTGGGACACCCGCCCCCGCCATGCCACCACCGAGCAACTGGAGGCGCTGCAGGACCTGGCCGCGGTGGTCATGGACGAACTGGAGACGCGCTGCCGCGCCGCCTCGACGGTGCGCGCCGAACGCCGCCGCCGAAAGCGGGCCGAGGCGGAGTCGGCCGAGAGGGAGCTGCTGGCCGCCACGCTGGAACGCATGCTCGCCCCGCCGCAACTGCCCACCGTGCCGGGGCTGGAACTCGCCAGTCATCTGCGCACCGTCGGCCCCCGGCAGATCGGTGGTGACTTCTACGACGTCTTCTCCCTGCCCGGGAATCAGTGGGCCTTCGTGGTCGGGGACGTATGCGGCAAGGGAGCCCAGGCCGCATCCCTGACCGCGCTGATCCGCCACACGGTCCGCGCCCAGGCCCTGCACGATCCGGCGCCTACGGCTGTGCTGGGCGCCTTGAACCGGACCTTGCTGACGGCCCCCGGGGAAGGGCGGCCGGGTTTTTGCACCGCCATGTACGGGCTGCTGCGGCGTGACCCCGCCGGCCGGCCGCCGGTACAGCGGGGCTTCACCATGGTGCTGGGCAGCGGCGGCCACCCGAGCGCTTTCGTGCTGCGCGCCGACGGCACGGTCGAACGCCTGCGGCCGGAGGGTGGCATGCTCGTCGGAGCCCTGGCGGAGGCCACCTTCGCGGAGTGCGATGCCCACTTGGGGCCGGGCGACGCGCTGCTGTTGTACACCGACGGGCTGACCGAGGCACGCCTTGCCGACAGCAGCCTGCTGGGCGAGGACGGCCTGGCGCGTCTGCTGCCCTCGCAGGCCGGGGCCGGGGCTGCCGCACTGACCGAGGCGATCAGTGCGCTGCTGACGGACCTGGAGACCGCGGTGTGCGACGACGTGGCCGTGGTGGCGCTGGCCGTGCCGGCTGCCGGCCCAGGCCGCGAGCGGGGTCTACCAGGACCACGGCAGGCGGATTGACCCACAGCGAAGGGCAGGGCATGGCCGATACGGACCTGACGGTGCACGACGCTCGCCGGATGGGCACGTGGACGGTGGCCGCCGTCACCGGCGAGATCGACTTCAGCAGCGCCGACGCCCTGTACAGCCAGGCGCGCCGGCTCATCAGCGAGGGCCCGGGGTGCCTGCTGCTCGACTTCTCCGCGGTCACCTTCTGCGACTCCTCCGGCATCAGCTCCCTGATCGGTCTGATGCGCGAGGCCCGCATACGTCACGGAACCCTGGCCCTGGCCGCGGCGCCCGAGCGCGTGAGCAGGGCGCTGCACCAGATCGGGCTGCACCATTTCATTCCTGTCTACCCCGACATCGAGGCGGCGCTGGCCGCCGCACCCGGCGCTCCGCCCCCGTGCGGCAGCGGCTAGCAGGTGAAATAGCAGCGCACCGTGGTGCCGTGCTCGCTGGTGTGCATCCGTACGAGGTCGGCGACCAGCTGGACGAGCAGCAGCCCACGCCCGCCGGGCCGTCCCGCAGGCGCGGGGTGCCGTCCGGCCAGCGGGTCGGCCAGCCGTCCGCGATCGCACACCTCCCACACCACCTGCTGTCCTTCGGACCAGATCCGCAAGGTACCCGAACCCCCGCCGTGTACCACGCTGTTGGTGGTCAGCTCGGCCACCGCCAGCTCCATGTCCTGCAGCCGGGACCCGGTCAGCCCCAGCTCGCGCGCCCGCCCGGTGGCCCAGCGCCGTACCGAGGCCAGTTCCGGTGCGCCGAAGTCGGCCGCCGTCGCGGTGGGCGGGGGAGCCAGCGGCTGGTTGTAGCGGGCGACGATGCCCTCGGGGTCGTAGGCGGGGCTGGTCCGCCGGCCGCCCGGATCGATGATCAACGGGTGCGTGGCGTGCGCGTCGGCCAGCACCGTGGCATCCAGGCCGGCCGCGTCGTAGGGGCACAGGATCGATACGGCACGGCCGTGGAACGCCGCGTTGATCAGCGCCTCGTGCTGGGCACAGGCCGGGTACTCCACATCGGTGCGCTGCGGCCAGATCGGCTCACCGATGATCCAGACGCGTCCGTGCGGCTGGGCGTCGGCGAAGGCCCGCAGCACCCCCGGGATGATCCGGCCCGGGTTGCGCCCCGCCTGGGTCATGTCGATGAAGCGCACCGCATCGGCGAACCGGCCCAGCTGCTCCTTCAGCATTCCGTGCCGGGCGGCGGGGACGGCGACGGCCACCGGTTCCCCCGCCTCCAAGCCGTTGAGGATGAACGGTACCGTCCCCTCCACATACTGCTGGTCGTCCCAGTAGAACAGTGCGGGGTGAGAGAAGGGCCCGTCGGCCGGGAGAGCATGCATCACAGCGTCACCTCCATCGCCGCCAGATCGGGCCAGAACAGCTCCAGCAGACGCCGCAGCGTACCCGGCGGCCGGCTGACCACGACGCGCCGCCCCTCGCCCAGGTTGTGCGCGGTCAGGGCCAAGGCGGACGCGCCGGCCACATCGATGAAGGTCACCGCCGACATCTCCATGTGGAAGACGTCGTCCTCGCACCGGGCAAGACGCTCCAGTGCCCCTTCCCAGACGGGGCGTGTGCTCAAGCTGATCTCCCCTGCCGCCCGAAGCCCCGGCCGGTCCGGCAACGGGCACACCGTCAATACGGCCTCGCCGGGCAACGGCCCGCCAGACCCCTGCGAGAGCTCCAAGCAGCCCTCCTCCATCGCTTCACCGTCAGTATCGCGCCATCGGCCGCTGTGTGGGTACCCGGAGTGGTCACGCAAAAGGACCAGCATACGGTTCCGGTGGCCGCGGCGCGGGAGACTTACCGCGGAACGCCCTGGACGGTTCGCAGGGGCGCGGTGTCAGGAGTCGTCCGGCACAGGAGGCTGCCGGTCCCGGGGAGGGGCTGGGGTGGTGTGGTCGAGCAGGAGGTCGGTGTACTGGCGCAGCAGGGACAGGTGCTGGGCCAGGGCCGCGGCGGTGGCGAGGGTACCGGCCGGAAGGGCGTGGGCGGGGAGCTGGGCGTACAGGTCCTGGGCGACGTCCTCGGCCTCGCGCAGCCGGGCGTCGATTTCGACGAGCACCGGGCTCACGGCCGATGTGGTGGCCGGCCGGCTGACGCGGTGCCGGTGCGCGGCTTTCAGCAGGGCGGCCTGCTCGTGCAGGCGGCGGTTGATGTCGTACAGCGCGACGAAGACGCTGACCTTGGCGCGCAGGACCCAGGGGTCGAAGGGTTTGACCAGGTAGTCGACGGCACCGACCGCGTAGCCGCGGAAGGTGTGGTGGGCGCTGTGACCGGCGGCCGTCAGGAAGATGATCGGTACGTGGCGGGTGCGGGCGCGGCGTTTGATGTGCACGGCGGTCTCGAAGCCGTCCATGCGCGGCATCTGCACGTCGAGCAGTATCAGCGCGAACTCGTCGGACAGCAGCGCCTTGAGGGCGGCCTCGCCGGAGGTGGCGCGCACGAGACGGTGGCGCAGCGGGGCCAGGACGGCCTCCAGGGCCAGGAGGTTTTCCACCCGGTCGTCCACGAGCAGGATTTTTATCGCCTGCGTACCGCGCGGTGCGGCCGCAGCAGCGCCGGCGGCGGGTTTCGCGGCGGGTGCGGGGATGCCGGGCCCGCCGCCGGGCGACGGGCGGGGCGCCGCGGAGGGTCCGTCACCGGGAGAGGGGGAGCCGGGTCGCAGCGCCCGCGGGCCGTTGGGCATGGCCGTCTACGCCTTTCGCCGGGCCGGCGGACAGCGCGCTGGTCGCGGCGCGGCTCCCACGCGTCGGCCGGTGCCGCTGGTCGGCCGGACATCCGTGCCTGAGTCCATCGTTCCCTCTTCCGCCCCGGCCCGACACCCCGCGCGCCGCAGTTTCCCGGCCGCGTCCGGAGTGCGCCCCGGGCGCACCGGCGGAGAGCATTCCGTGTGCGGAGGCGAAGCCGTCAGACTGCCGACCCGGGTGTGCGGGCGGCGCGGCGGGAAGGTGTTCAGCAGCACGCTGACTTCGTTGGTGTGGCCAGTGCCGCTGGGCACAAGGTGTCAAGGGTGCGCGTCAGCTCGTACGGGGACAGCCCGGCCATGGCCAGGGTGCGGGCGGCCGAGCAGGGCCCCGGCGTGGTGCGGAGTACCTCGCGATGCCCGGCCCGGTGGCGGGGACGGCAGCGGTCGGCGTTCCGGCTGCGGCAGTGGCTACCCGCCGGGTGCCGTGCGCCACTGCCGGGGCACGGAGTTCGCCTGACCGGCGGGTCGCCCCGCCTGCCCCGAGGGCGCCGGGGTCTGCTTGGCCTTCGCGACCGCGGCTTTCAAGTGCCCTTGTACGGTCGCGGGCAGGGCTGGCCCGTGGACGCTGTTGACCAGGTCCTGGGCTAGGCGGTGCAGTTTGGTGTTGGTGTTCTGGGAGGCGGCGACCAGCACCGACCAGGCGGCCTCGGGGCTGAGGCTGAAGGTGGCCATCAGGATGCCGCGGGCCAGGTCGATGGCCGGGCGGGTCTGCATGGCGCGGCGCAGCTGGGCGACTTCGGCGGACAAGTCCTCACGCTTGTCCTCGTGCTGCGCCGGAGTCGCGGAGCCGGAGGACTCCTGGCCGTCCGGGAGCGCGGGGGCGAACAGCGCGCGGGCTCCGGAGACGTCCAGCAGCCGGTCGACGGCCTGGCTGCTGGAGGAGATCACGACGGTCTTGTTGTGCACCAGGGCGCGCAGACGCAGGCGCAGGAGCAGATTCAGCCCGGCGCAGTCGCAGAACGGCACCGCGTCGAGGTGGAGGTCGAGACGGTGGGCTGTGCGGCGCAGGGCTTCTTGCAGATCGCGTTCGATCACCTGGCAGGTGGTCAGGTCGAGGACGCCTCGTACTGCCGCGCCGATGCGTTCACCGTCCCGGAAGACATGCACCTCGCGGTCTCCCGACCGGTCCACCGCGGATGCGGCGGGTGCTGCCCCGTCGCATCCCGCGTCGTCCTCCGGAAGGAGGTCCGGAGCTTCTGACATGGCCGTCCTCTCGCGTCATCGGCTCGCCGCCTTCTCTCCCAGGCTTGCCCTGGCTACTCATACCCGTCAATCGATACACGAAAATCACTACAGGTGTTGGGATGCGTGAGTGGCCGGTCGGTAGAGTGGAACGATGGACGCAGTGCCCCCGCCGCATACCGGATGGACGTTCGTGACCAACCATGCCCGGGTGCTGGCCGCCATCGCCGACGACCACCACGTCCGCGTCCGCGACATCGCCGCGCACTGCCGGCTGACCGAACGCGCGGTCCAGAAAATCATCGCGGACCTGGAGCGGGACGGATACCTCTCCCACACCCGCGACGGCCGCTCCAACACCTATGAGATCGACCCCAGCAGGGTGTTGCGCCACCCGGTGGAAGCCGGCCTCGGCCTGACCGTGGCGTCCTTGCTGTCCCTGCTCGTCCAGGACGAGGCCGACCGCACCGCACCTGCCCCGAGGTCGCACCCCAGCACGGCCTGACGGTGGCGGCTCCCGGCAGCCACGCTCGTCGCATACGGTCCGAACTGGGCAGTGGCCACCGTCGCCGCGCCGCGGTGGCCGTTCGCATGCGTTGTCCGCACGGCCCTGGCCCAGTGTCCGCGACGGCCGGGGGCTCACCGCACCCGATCGGAGGAGCCTGCCGGCCGCCGGTGCGGGCAGGCGCCCCACGCACGGGTCGGCCACTGCCGCACGACGCTCGGGGATCAGCGTCCCGTGTACCCGCCGCGCGGGACGGGCGACCACACACCACCCGTCCCGTCGCGGCCCCTTCGTATGCGCCGGTGACGACGACGCGGTGCCGGTTCGGTTCGCCCGGCCTCACGATGCCGCGCTGACCAGGATCCCTCGTCCCGCGTGGAACCGCTCGAATACGCGCATGGGCAGCGATGCGGAGTCAGCGTTGTGGGAGTAGCCCGACGGATCATGGAACCGCACCGTTGTTCCTCGCACCGCGTGGACCAGCACAAGATGCCCTCCCCGCCGCGGTTCGTGGGTTCCCGGGTCGCGGATCTCAGGAGATACCGAAGCGATCAGGACGTGCCCGGGGCGCACCGCCCGGGCGGATTCCTGGATCGGCGTGTTCTCGACCAGTTGGCATGCGAATCCGAATTGCGAGCTGATCCACGCCATGAACGGCCTGTAGATCAGTCCCTGCACCTTGCCCCGGGGGTCCACCACGTAGCAGCCCCAATCGAGGGCCAGCGCAAGGAGTTCACGCATCGGCAGTCGGATGTCCGTCCAGCCGTGGAGCAGGGACTGCAGGCATGCCAAGCCGCAGACCTTGCGGGACCAGAACAGGTACTCTTCGCGCGAGTGGTACCCGTCGGAGGCCCAGTCGTGCCGTGGTGACGGATCGGTGTGCCTCAGGAAGACGTCGAGCCCCGATGGGGCGGCACGCCGCATGACGACATCGTCGTTCCGGTCCAGGCTTCCCCACTGTGAGACGTAGGGGAGGAGGGTTCCGTCAGGTGACGGGGAAGTCGAAATAGACATCCGGATAAGGCTCGCTTTCCAGCGTGTAGTGCCACCACTCGCAGGCGTAGCGAGCGAACCCGCAGTTCTCCATGATGGAGCAGAGGTGCTCGCGGTTTTCCGCTTCGGTGGGCGCCAGTCCTTTTGCTCCGTGATGTGAGACCGGATCCATGAGATCGTGGCCGCCGCCCATGCGGGCAATCTGTCCGGTGGCGAGGCTGTAGAGCGTCAGGTCGACGGTACTGCCACGACTGTGGCCCGACTTGGCGGCCACGTATCCCTTGTCGACAAGCTCGGCTCTTTCGATATTGGGGTAGTGGCGCTGCTTTGTCCGGCCGTCCTCCGGCTGTGCCGACCAGCGCAGAAAGCAGTCGACGGCGCGTTGCGGACGGTACCCGTCCCAGACGAGCAAGCCGAAGCCGAGGGACGCGGCCTCTTCTTGTGCTCGCCCAAGGGCGGTGCACAGTGCTCTGGTGCCGACTATCCGGTTGGCCAGGTATCCGTCCACCGGCTTCCCGGTGAAGTTGTCCCGGGTGGCGTACTTGGCATCCCAGCGGATGCCGGGCACCAGCTCGTCCAGGTACACGAAGTCGTCGTTCATCGCTTTTTCCGGTGCAGTGTCATCGACACGAGCCGGTCGATCACGTCGGAGAGCGGCAGTCCTGCGGCGGCCATCATCCGGGGATAGCGGCTGTAGGAGGTCATGCCGGGCAGGGTGTTGACTTCGTTGAGCACCACCTGGCCGTCCTCCTTGAGGAACATGTCCACGCGGGCAAGCCCCCGGCAGCCCAGGGCGCGGTAGATGGTCCTGGCGCTCTCTTGGACGAGCCGGCGCGATGCTTCGGAGATGTCGGCGGGAACGATGAACGTCGAGTTCTCCGAGCCGGTCTCGGGTGAGTTCTCCTGGTGGATCCTGAAGAATCCGTGTGAGAGGGCTACGCGGTCCACCTCGCCCGTGATCGGGGCGCAGGGATCCCCCAGGATCGCGCAGCCGACCTCGCTCCCGGCCACGGCCTCTTCGATCAGGATCTTCGAGTCGTACTGTCGTGCCGCGTCCAGTGCGCTCGGCAGGTCCTCTTCCCCGGTGACTTTGCTCACGCCGAAGGACGAGCCCGAACGGGCCGGCTTCACGAAGACCGGATAAGGAAGCCGGCCGGCGTCGACCTTCCCGTTCCCCGTGACCACCCGGAAATCAGGCGTGGCGATTCCCGCGCTCCTGGCGACGGTGTAGGTCAGGGATTTGTCCATGCAGATGGCAGAGCTCTGGACGTCGCAGCCGGCATAGGGGATGCCGGAGAGCTCCAGCAGGCCCTGGACCGCACCGTCTTCGCCGAGTGTGCCGTGCAGAACGGGTAGTACGAGGTCCAGGCGGATCACTTCGCATCGTCCCTGTTCCAGGACGAGCAGGCCGTGGACGCTTCGGTCGGGTGACAGCACGACGGGACGGGCGCCGCCGTTCTCCCAGCCGGTGCCGGGGAAGTCGCAGAGCTTCCAGGCGCCGGACCGCGTGATGCCGATCCAGTACGGCTCGTAGCTATCGGTGTCGAGGTTCTTCGCGACCTCTTGGGCGGACTTGACGGAGACGGAGTGTTCTTCGGAAGAGCCTCCGAAGATGATGCCGATCCTCGCCCTGTTCATGTTCTCCCGCTTTCGAAGTCGAGGCAGTTGATGAGGCTGTTTCTGATGGTGTCGCGCAGCGCGTGGTCGGTGTAATAGGCCGTGTGCGGGCTGATGAACACATTCGGCAGCTCTTGCAGGCGCAACAGTGACCGGTTCTCGATGGGCTTGTCCCGGCAGTCGGTGTAGAAAATTCTTTCCTCGCCGTCGAGGACGTCCAGTGCCGCGCCGCCCAATCTGCCGCTCTCCAGCGCCGGAAGAAGGGCTTCGGTATCGATGAGCGGCCCTCGTCCGGTGTTGACGAGGAACGCGCCGTGCTTCATCTGCCCGATACGCCGGCGATCGAGGAGATGGCGGGTTTCCGCGGTGAGCGGGGTGTGGAGCGTGACCAGGTCGCTGTGCCGGAGCAACGCGTCGATCGGCACGTGGTCGGCAGAAGTCCGGGGGCGCTTGTCGTAGGCCAGCACGCGGCAGCCGAAGCCCCTCAGCCGGTCGATGACCGCTGTGCCGATGCGCCCCGTGCCGACCACCCCGACCGTCAGGTCGCGCAGCTCTTTGCCGCGAGTCTCACTCAGCCGGTAGTCATGGGCATCGGCGCGGCGGAGGGTGGCCTTCGCGTGGCGCACCGTCATCAGCATCAACATCAGCGTGTAGTCGGCGACGCTGTCGGGTGAATACGTCACGTTTCCGACGGAGATACCGACGCTCTCCGCGTAGCTCACGTCGATGTGGTCGCATCCGATGCTTCGTGTGGAGAGGTATTCCACACCGGCGCGGCTCAGCGCGATGAGCGTGTCACGGGTGACGTGTGTCTTGTGGCTGACGCTGATACATCGGTTCCCGGCTGCCAGGCCGATATTGGCTTCAGAGACCGCTTCCTCGGTGATGGTCGGCACCACGCCGAAGCGATGCGCCATTTCCCGGAAGAGAAGGGCCTCGTCCTGCTCGCACCCGTAGGCCGTGATTCCCGTTGCCGGGACAGCTGGTGACGACGGCGACGGCGTTCGGGTGCGGCACGCCGCCGCTCGTGTGGGTCCGCTGGAACTCATACCGTCCAGTCAAGAGAGCGCGGTGTTGCCGACGCGTATGCATTTACTGATACGCCGACGATACGTTGCCGGCCGCTGGACGGGGAGGACGATGCCCGTCTTGATGGTCAAGGACGAGACCCCGACCGCAAAGGATGCCGGCAGGGTGAATGAGCAACACGTTGCCGTGCCGTCCGTAGAGTTCCGGGCGGTCCCGAAATGGCGCTCGGGCGGCCGGGGACACTGCTGCCGGTCCTGATGCTCGAACTGCCGGATTGTCCGCTCGACCTCACGGGTGAAAACCGGCGCGGCCGGCTGTCATCCATGCTCTCGGGGGTGCTGGCCGGCAGCGTATCGTCGGCGTATCGAAAACCGCATACGCGTCGGCAACACCAGGCTCTCTTGACTGGACGGCATGCATTCCAGCGAATCAGCCACTGCCGTCCTCTGCTCCGCCGGCCCGCCACCGCTCACCGTCATGGCGAGCGGCCGTCCGGTGACGCCCTTCGTCGGACCTTGGACGGTCCGGACGTGATCCCGCTCAGCCTCGGCGAGATCGCCGCAGCCGTCGGCGGAACGGTCGAGGGCGACGGCGCCGTGACGGTGACCGCGCCGGCCGTGCTCGATGGCCGGCAGGCCGAGCCGGGCGGCCTCTTCGTCGCCTTCGCCGGCCGGCACGCCGACGGTCACGACCACGCCGTCCAGGCCGGCCGGGCCGGCGCGGTGGCCGTGCTCGGCTCCCGGCCCACGGCGCTGCCGACCGTCGTCGTCGAGGACGCCAAGGCCGCGTTGCAGGCGCTCGCCGCCCACGTCGTGGCCCGGCTGCGCGAGGGGCTGACCGTCGTGGGGGTGACCGGATCCCGCGGCAAGACCAGCACCAAGGACCTGCTGGCGGCCGTGCTGTCGAGCGCCGCGCCGACGATCGCCACGATCGGCTCGCTCAACAACGAGCTGGGCGTGCCGCTCACCATGCTGCGTTCCCACGCGGCCACCCGGTTCCTCGTCCTTGAGATGGGAGTCCGCCGCATCGGTGACATCGCCGAGCTCACCGGCCTGGTCGCGCCCGACGTCGGTGTCGTCCTCAACGTCGGCCGGGCCCACCTCGGCCATCTCGGATCGCGCGCGGCGATCGCCCGGGCCAAGGGCGAGCTGGTGCAGGGGCTGGCGCCCGGCGGCACCGCGGTCCTGAGCGCCGACGATCCCCGGGTGGCCGCGATGCGCTCGCTCACCGACCGCCCGGTACTGACCTTCGGCCGGGCGGAACACGCCGACGTCCGCGTACTCGACGTGGTGCTGGACCGGCTCGCCCGGCCGTCCTTCACCCTGCGGACCGCCGCCGCCCGGGCTCCGGTCGCGCTGCCGCTCGTGGGCGCGCACCAGGCGCTCAACGCGGCCGCCGCCGCGGCGGCGGGGCTGGCGGCCGGCGTCTCCCTCGATGCGGCCGCGGCGGCGCTGCCCACGGTCGCGCTGTCGAAGTGGCGCTTGGAGCTGCGTGACCTCCCCGGCGGCGCGACGCTGCTCGACGACTCCTTCAACGCCGACCCCGACTCGGCCCGTGCCGCCCTGGACGCGTTGGCGGCGATCGAGGGCAAGCGCCGCATCGCCATCCTCGGCGAGATGCTCGAACTCGGCGCCGCCGGCGAGGCCGAGCACCGCGCCGTCGGGAAGTACGCCGCCGTCCGGGCCGACATGGTGGTCGCGGTCGGCAGCCGGCCGCTCGCCGACGGCGCCGGAGCGCGGGCGGTGGCGCTGCCCGACAACGCCGCGGCCGTCCAGTGGCTGCGCGGTCGGCTCACGGCCGGCGATGTGGTGCTCGTCAAGGCCTCCCGCGGGGCGCGCCTCGACGAGGTCGCCGCCGCGCTCGCCTCCGGACCCCACGATGTGCCCGCGGATCGACGCAAGGACGACAGGTAGGAGCGGCTGTGGCTTTTCGGGTACGGACCATCACGTCGGGCGATCACGTCGCGTTCAACGCGTCCCGGCCCGCGGTGAGTTTCCTGCAGACCCCAGCTTGGGGTTCGGTGAAAAGCGAGTGGGGGTCGGAGTCGCTGGGCTGGTTCGACGACCGCGGTCAACTGGTCGGCGCGGGCTTGGTGCTGTATCGGCGGCTGCCCGGGCTCAGGATGTCGCTGGCGTACCTGCCCGAAGGGCCGGTGATCGACTGGGCCTCGGACGATCTGGCCGGCTGGCTCGGCCCGCTGGTGGACCACCTGAAGCGCTCCGGCGCCTTCGCCGTACGCATCGGGACGACGGTGGTGGCCCGCACCTGGAGTGCTGCGACGATCAAGGCGGCGATCGCCGACCCGGAGGTCACCAGGCTCAGCGACGTGCCGCCGGACACTGTCAACGACGCCGCTGCCCGGGCACGCAGCCAGCTCCGGCGGTTGGGCTGGCGCCCGCCGAAAGAAGAAGAAGGATTCTCCGCCGGGCAGCCGCGCCGGGTGTTCCAGGTCCCGTTGGCCGGCAAGAACGAGGATCACCTTCTTGCGGGGATGAACCAGCTCTGGCGGCGCAACATCAAGAAGGCCGGCAAGGCGGGCGTCATCGTGACCCAGGGCGGGGTCGGGGACCTGCCCGACTTCTACCGGGTCTACCTGGAGACCGCGGAACGTGATCACTTCATCCCACGGCCGTTCGGCTACTTCCCGGCCATGTTCGAGGCGCTGTCGGCCGAGGACAAGGACCGGATCCGGCTCTACCTCGCCCACCACGAAGGTGACCTCGTCGCCGCCACCATCTGGATCCGGGTCGGAGAACACGCCTGGTACAGCTATGGCGCCTCCGCCACGGCCAAGCGGGAGGTACGCGGGTCGAACGCCGTGCAGTGGAAGATGATCACTGACGCTCTGGCTGCCGGCTGTACGGTCTACAACCTGCGCGGCATCACCGACACCGTGGACGGGAACGACCCGCACCTGGGCCTGATCCAGTTCAAGGTCGGCACCGGCGGCGAAGCCGTGGAGTATCTCGGCGAATGGGACCTGCCGTTGAACCGCCTGCTCTACAAGGCGTTCGAGGTCTATATGTCCCGTAGAGGCTGAGACAGCCTGTCGGTGGCGGAATCGGCGGGCGGGACGCGAAGAGGACATGGCGGAAACCGGCGGCGTGGTCCGGGCGGTCGTGCCCGCCGGTTGCCCATCCCGCCTCAGCGGTCAACAGATCGGTCGGTTTGTGTGTGCGCTGACGCGGCGGGCAGTTGCACCGTGACCCGGAGCCCGCCGGCGGGGCGGGGGGCGAGGGCGAGGGTTCCGTCGTGTGCCCGGGCGATGCTTTTGACGATTGCCAGCCCGAGGCCGACCCCCGCGTGGCCGGTGCGTATGCGTTCGGTGCCGCGCTGGAACGGTTCGGTGAGTGTCGGGACCAGTTGTGAGGTGAGCTTTTCGCCGGTGTTCTCGACAGTGAGCACGACGGTGTTGGGGCGGACGCTGGTATTCACCCATACGATGCCCTGTTCAGGCAGGTTGTGGCCGATCGCATTGTGCAGAAGGTTCGTGGTCATCTGGAGCAGGAGCGCCGGTGAGCCGGCGGTGGTGCTCGTGTCACCGGAGGTTTCTATGGTGATGCCGTGCTTTTCCGCCAAGGGGAGGAGCGTTTCGGTGGCTTCTTCCGCCAGGAGGGACAGGTCGACGTGTTCCCTGGTGAAGGACCGCCGGTCGGCGCGGCTGAGCAGGAGCAACGCTTCAGTGAGGTCGATGGCTCGGGTGTTGACCACGCGGAGGCGCTCGACGAGCTCGCCGATGTCGCGGTTCGGATCGTTGCGGGCCACGTCGAGAAGCGCCTGCGTGACCGCCAGCGGGGTGCGCAGTTCATGAGAGGCGTTGGCGGCGAATCGCTGCTGTTCGGCGACGTGGTCTTCGAGCTGCGCGAGCATGGCGTCGAAGGAGTCGGCGAGTTCGCGGAACTCGTCCCGGCGGCCCGGCAGGCGAATGCGGTGGGAGAGCGGCCCGGTCGCCACCCTGCGGGTGACGTCGGTGATGCGACTCAGCGGGGCGAGCATCCGGCCGGCCAGAATCCAGCCGCCCACGAGACCGAACACCAACAGGAACGCCAGCACCATGATTCCCGCCGGTACGAAGACGACGGGGCCGAAATTGTTCGGGCGGAAGACGCGGAGGAAGTCGGACGGATCGGGGACGTTCAGGCTGCGCGACCGTCCACGCAGAAGGAATGCCCACACGGCGGCGAGCAGCAAGGCGCCCGCGATCACGAGGAATCCGGCGTAGCTGAGGGTGAGCTTGAGGCGGACGCTCAATCCCCGGCGCCTATCCACGCCCCGCTCCCCGGTCATCGGCGTCCGGTCCGGTGTCGATGCGGTAACCGACCCCGGCCACGGTGGCGATCAGCCAGGGCTCGCCGAGGCGTTTGCGCAGGGCCGAGACCGTGATGCGCACGGCGTTGGTGAACGGGTCCGCGTTCTCGTCCCACGCCCGCTCCAGCAACTCCTCCGCGCTGACGACACCGCCTTCGGCGGCGACGAGGACTTCGAGCACGGCGAACTGCTTCCTGGTGAGCGCGACGTAGCGGCCCTCGCGGTGGACCTCGCGGCGGAACGGATCCACACGCAGGCCCGCGATCTCTCGCACAGGCGGCCTGCTGTGGGCGCGCCTGCGGTCGAGTGCTCTGAGCCTGAGCACGAGTTCCCGCATGTCGAAGGGCTTGGTGAGGTAGTCGTCGGCGCCGAGCTCGAACCCGCTGGCCTTGTCGTCGAGCCGGTCGGCGGCGGTCAGCATGAGGATCGGCATGCCGCCGCCGGAAGCGACGATGTGCCGGGCGATCTCGTCACCGGTCGGGCCGGGGATGTCCCGGTCCAGGACGGCGATGGCGTAAGCGTTGGTGCTCAGCAGTTCCAGCGCGGTATCACCGTCACCGGCGATGTCGGCCGCGATCGCTTCCAGGCGCAGCCCATCGCGGATGGCCTCTGCCATGTAGGGCTCGTCCTCGACGACCAACACACGCATGGCCCGATGCTACGAGCCGGTGCATATCGCCGGTATATCGAAAACCGGATACGCACCGGCAACACCACGCCCCCTTGCCTGGAGGCATGAACGAACCACACATCGTCCCACTTCGGCCCCGTGACCGGCTGTTCGCCGTACTCGCGGTGCTGCTCGCCGTGCTCCTGCTGCCCGTTGCCTTCGTCCGCCGTCCCCGCCGCGCCCGCGAACTGGCCTGCGGCTGGGCGCTGGGACTCCGGTTTCCCGCCGAGGATCTCACCGGGCTCACCGACGGCGCCAGGGCGGCATTCACGGCCGCACGCGCGGAGGCGCTCTGGCGCCACGGGCAGCTCATCGGCCTCACCTCGGGATACCGCGATCCCCTCGTACAACAACGGTTGTTCGACGAGGAGGTGCGCCGCGTCGGCTCACCGGCCGCGGCCCGGACGCTCGTGCTGCCACCGGCGGAGTCCCAGCATGTCAAGGGCATCGCGCTGGATGTGCGCCCGTTCGAAGGCGCGCGATGGCTTGAGGAACACGGTGCCCGCTACGGCCTCCACCGCATCTACGACAACGAGTGGTGGCACTTCGAATACCACCCGGGCGCCGGCCGGCCGGTGGGTGAAAGCCGTGGCCGCTCAGCAGGGACCGGCGGCGGTGGGGGAGGAGTGGGTGAAGGCGGCGGTGACGGTGTGGGGCTGGAGCACGGCACTCGTTTTCGGGCCCGGCCGGACGCTGCGGCCAGGCCGGATGCGGCGGCCCGGCCGGGGAGCCGACGGGCTCGCGGCGGTTCACCAGCGCGGTCCGGCACTTGAAGAGTTGCCCGTGGCGGGCAGAACGAAGTCAGACGAAGTCAAACGAAGTCATCGGGTGGGCATACATGTCTACAAGCCCGCGCAACACGCCCCCACCGTCCCCAGAAGGATCAGTGCACAGTAGCGGCTTCCCCCGCATGATACGGACGGACGGCTGCATTCCGGCCTCAACGGGATTCTAGGGAAAATCGGGAATCACCCGTCATACGGTTGCCCCTGATCTCCGGAAGAGCCGAGGTGGTGACCATGCACGACCAGAGCCCCCTGCGAGCCGAGATGTGGCCGATGTCCCGGACCTGCCCGTTCTCCCCGCCGCCGGACTACGCCCGCCTGCGCGAGCACCCCGGCCTGCCCAGGGTGACGGGCCCGAGCGGACGCACCGTGTTCGTTGCCGCGCGCCATGAAGACGTCCGCGCCGTGCTCGGCGACGCCCGGTTCAGCTCCGACCGCTCGCACCCGGACTTCCCGTGGATGCGCGTCGGCGAGACCGTGTTCCCCGGCTTCCGGCCCTCGCTGATCGAGATGGACCCACCCGAGCACGGCCCCGCCCGTCGTGCGGTCGTCGGCGAGTTCGCCGCCCGCCGCATGCGGGAACTGGGCCCCAAGGTCCAGCGCATCGTCGACGGTCTGCTCGACGAAATGCTGGCCGGCGCCCGGCCCGCCGACCTGGTGTCCGCGCTGGCCGTGCCGATGTCCGGTCTGGTGCTGTGTGAGCTGCTGGGCATCCCGACCAGTGACCGACAGGAGTTCACCGTCAGTACCACGGTGCTGATGGCCCACGACTCCGCTGATGCGGACCGCACCGAGGCCTTCCGCTTTCTGGCCGCGTATTTCGACGCGCTGTGCGCCACCAAGATGACCGAGCGGCCCGAGGACCTGCTGGGCAGGCTGGCGGGCCACCAGCTCTTCAGCGGTGACGGGAGCCGCTGGGCCATGGTCGAACTGTGCGTACTCCTGGTCGTCGCGGGCCTGGAGACCACCGCCACGATGACCGCACTCGGGGCCCTGGCTCTCCTCGAACACCCCGACCAGCTCGCCCTCCTCACCGCCGACCCGGGCCTGACCCCGGCGGCGGTGGAGGAACTGCTGAGGTTCTTCTCCGTCGCCGAGCTGTCCCTGATCCGCCGCGCCACGGCGGACGTCGAGATCGGCGGCACTCTGGTACGGGCGAATGAGGGCGTCGCCGCCCTGGCCGCCGCCGCCAACCGCGACCCCGCGGCCTTCGCCGACCCGGACACGTTCGATGTCACCAGGGACAACCGCAGGCACCTGGCTTTCGGCTGGGGACCGCACCAGTGCCTCGGCAAGAATCTGGCCCGGCTGGAGCTGCGCATCGTCCTCGGCACTCTGTTCCGGCGCATCCCCGCTCTCCGCCTGGCCACGCCACGCGACGAACTGCGCTACGTCAACGGCTCCGCGTTCTCGGTATCGGCACTCCCGGTCACTTGGTGACGGAGGAAAAGTGCCGGCCGTCGGCCACGCGTTTACCGGGGCTGTGGGAGAGGCAGTTCCTTTGTGCCGGTCAAATTCAGTCAGGGGTACGGGTCGCGCCCTGTTTTCCGGACAGATCTTGCGGTGATGGCGCTCCAGGTGGCGGCCTGATCGTTCAAGTGTATGTCCACGACTTGCCGTGTCATTTATTGTCTGAGTTTTGGGCAGGGGCGAGCCGTCCTGTGACCGGTGATCGAGCGACGTCGCTGGTCACGCTTGTGACCTGCGAGTTCGCCCGTTCTTCGAGGTCGGCTCGGGGGTGGCAGAAAGGGGTGCTCGCCTGGAGGTGGCCGGTGCGGCGGAACGGCCGTATCGCTTTTGACGGGTAGCGGAATTCGGCGGGACCTGCTACGCGTCACGGTAGTGGTAGGAATTTCGACGGCAGGTAGAAGTGTCTAGGGAAAGCCCCAGACCGTGGTCGGTTCGTGTTGTACGGCATGAGTCCGGGCGCCCAGCATGTCGATGCACCACGATTTATCGCCGTTTGGTCGGATGGCCGCGAGTTCGGTGAATGATTTTGCGTCCATGGTAGCCGACAAAGTCCAAACTGCTCTGGGAGGGCACCGGATGCCGGGCGAACCGATTGCGATTGTGGGAATGGCGTGCCGCTACCCGGGCGGAATAGCCGGCCCGGAAGAACTCTGGCAGGTGGCCAGGGACGGGACCGACGCGATCGGCGAGTTGCCGGACGACCGGGGCTGGGACCTGGCGGCCCTCTACGATCCCGACCCGGACCGTCCCGGCACCTCCTACGTCCGGCACGGCGGCTTCCTCTACGACGCCGGCCACTTCGACGCCGAGTTCTTCGGGCTCTCCGCCCGCGAGGCGCTGACCACCGATCCGCAGCAGCGCCTCCTGCTCACGACGGCGTGGGAGGCCCTGGAGAACGCGGCCATCGATCCCACCTCGCTGCGGGGCAGCCGCACGGCCGTGTTCGCCGGCTCGATGATGCACGACTACGCGCCCCGGGTGCACACCGTCCCGGACGGGCTGGAGGGGTACCAGATCACCGGGAACACCTCCAGCGTGGTGTCCGGCCGGGTGGCCTACGTGCTCGGTCTCACCGGCCCCGCGCTCACGGTGGACACCGGCTGCTCCTCGTCGTTGGTGACCACCCATCTCGCGGTGCAGTCGCTGCGTGTCGGCGAGTGTGACCTGGCCCTGTCCGGCGGGGTGACGGTGATGGCGACCCCTGAGATGTTCGTGGAGTTCTCGCGGCTGCGGGGCCTCGCCCCGGACGGCCGGTGCAAGCCGTTCTCCGCGACGGCGGACGGCACGGCCTGGTCCGAGGGCGTCGGGATGCTGGTGCTGGAACGGCTCTCCGACGCCCTGCGCCACGGGCACACCGTGCACGCGCTGGTACGCGGCACCGCGGTCAACTCGGACGGGGCCTCCAACGGGCTCTCCGCACCCAGCGGGCCGGCTCAGGAACGGGTGCTGCGGGCGGCGCTGGCCGACGCCGGACTGTCCGAGGCGGACATCGACGCGGTGGAGGCGCACGGCACGGGCACCAGGCTCGGCGACCCGATCGAGGCACGGGCGCTGCTGGCGGTGCACGGCCCGCAGCGGGCGCGCTCGCTGCTGGTGGGGTCGGTCAAGTCGAACATCGGGCACACGCAGGCCGCTGCCGGGGTGGCGGGCATCCTGAAGATGGTGCACGCCATGCGCGACGGCGTGCTGCCGCGCATCCTGCACCTGAGCGAGCCCAGCCCGCACGTGGACTGGGAGTCCGGCAGGGTCACCCCGCTCGCGGAGGACACGCCGTGGCCGAAGACCGGACTCCCGCGCCGGGCCGGGGTGTCCTCGTTCGGCATCAGCGGCACCAACGCCCATGTGATCCTGGAACAGGCGCCGGAACCCGCGCCCGCCCCGGCACCACGACCGGCGTCCGCGGTGCCGCTGCTGCTGTCCGCACGGTCGGCGGAGGCGCTGCGGGAGCAGGCCGGCCGGCTGGCCGAGCGGCTCCGCTCGGACCGGGTCGGCCTGCTGGACGCCGGATTCACGCTGGCGACCGGCCGGGCCGGGTTCGAGCACCGGGCCGCCGTCCTCGGCCGGGACCGGGACGCGTTGGTGCACGGACTGGACGCGCTCGCCGAGGGCGGTTCGGCACCGGGCACGGTCGTCGGGTCACCCTGCCGGGACACCGGTCCGGTGCTGTTGTTCCCCGGCCAGGGCACGCAGTGGACCGGGATGGCCACGGAACTGCTGGAGTCCAGCCCGGTCTTCGCCGAACACATGGCGGCCTGTCAGGACGCGATGGCGCCGTACGTCGACTGGAACCTGGACGACGTGCTCACCGACGCGGACGCGCTGCTCCAGGTGGATGTGGTGCAGCCCGCGCTGTGGGCGGTCATGGTGTCGCTGGCCGGACTCTGGCGGGCACACGGGGTGCGGCCGGCCGCGGTGGTGGGCCACTCCCAGGGCGAGATCGCGGCCGCGACCGTGGCCGGCGCCCTGTCCCTGGACGACGGGGCGCGGATCGTCACCCTGCGCAGCCGGGCCTTGCGGGCCCTCTCCGGTACGGGCCGGATGCTGTCGGTGGGGCTGCCGAGAGCGGCGGTCGAAGAGGCGATGGCCCGCTGGGGCGAGGACCTCTCGGTGGCCGCGGTCAACGGGCCGCGCGCGACGGTGGTCTCGGGCGCCGTCCACGCGGTCGAGGAGTTCGCCGCCGTACTGGTCGCCGAGGGCAAACGGGCGCGCCTGTTGCCGGTGGACTACGCCTCGCATTCGGCGCAGGTCGAACTGCTGCGTGCGGAGCTGCGCGAACTGCTGGCGCCGGTGACTCCGATGGCGGCCGAGGTTCCCTTCCACTCGACCGTGACCGGCGGTTTGGCGGACACCACCGGGCTGGACGCGGACTACTGGTACCGCAACCTGCGCGCCACGGTCGAGTTCGAGGCGACGGTGCGCGGGCTGGTCGCCGCCGGGCACACCACCTTCCTGGAGGTCGGCCCGCATCCGGTGCTCGCCGGCGGCGTGCGGCAGATCCTCGGTAAGCGCCAGAAGGACCACGACGGGGGCGGCGTGGTGCTGGAGACCCTGCAAAGGGACGACGGTGGTGCCGACCGCTTCCTGCTGGCGGTGGCCGAGGCAGCCGTACACGGTGTGGACGTGCACTGGAACGGGCTGTTCGACGGCGCCCGGAGTGTGGCGCTGCCGACCTACCCGTTCCACGAGCAGCGGTACTGGATGCTGCCCACCGCCGCCTCCGGGCCCGTCGCCGGGCATCCGATGCTCGACTCGGTGGTCCAGCTCGCCGGCGGCGGCCTGGTCGCCACCTGCCGGCTCTCTCTCACCCGGCACCCCTGGCTGGCCGATCACGCGGTGCGCGGCACCGTGCTGCTGCCCGGGGCCGCGTTCGTCGAACTGGCGCTGCACGCGGGTGAGCGGGCGGGGCTGCCGATGCTGGACGAACTGGTGCTGGAGAGCCCGCTGGTGCTGCCCGAGCGGGGCGAGACCGAGTTGCAGATCGCGATCGGTGAGACGGATCCGGGCACGCTGGCGATGTACGCCCGGTCCGCGCCGGACGCTCCGTGGACCCGGTGCGCGACGGGCACGCTCCGGGCCGCGGCGCCCGGCGGCGCGACGCTGACGGAGTGGCCGCCGGCCGGTGCCGAGGAGATCGACCTCGACGGCGAGTACGCACGGCTCGACGAGCGGGGTTACGAGTACGGGCCGGCCTTCCAGGGGTTGCGGCGGGCCTGGCGGCTCGGTGCGGAGCGCTGGGCCGAGGTCGAACTGCCGGATGATCCCGGGCGGTTCGGCCTGCACCCGGCCCTGCTCGACGCCGCACTGCACCCGCTGCTGCTGGACGCGGAGGACGCGCCGGTGAGGTTGCCGTTCTCCTGGAGCGGTGTCGCACTCCACGCGGTCGGGGCCACGGCACTGCGGGTGCGGCTGACTCCGCAGGGCAACGACGCGTTCGCCGTGGCCCTCGCCGACGCGACGGGGGAAGCGGTGGCCACGATCAGCGCGCTCGCGCTCCGGCCCGTGGGGCCGGTGCGGTCGGGGACGGCGGGCGTGGACCGCGCGCTGCACCGGCTGGACTGGGTGCCCGTTGCGCGGCGGCCCGCCCCGGCGATCGTGGACGCGCCGGTCGTGGACGTGGCCGGGCCCGAGGAAGCACTGGCACGGGTACGCGAGTTCTTGGGCACCGACGACGAGAAGGAGACGGGCGGGCCCCTGGTCGTGCGGACCCGTGGTGCGGTCGCGACCGCCCCGGAGGACGACCAGGACCCCGACGCCGCGGCGGTCTGGGGCCTGGTCCGCACGGCCCGCACCGAACATCCCGGCCGGTTCGTACTGGTCGACCTGGACCGCTCCGGCGACCCCGGGGACGAGGGCCTGGCCCTGGAGCTGGCGTTGGGCACCGGTGAGCCGGAGGTCGCCGTCCGGGGCGGGCAGGCGTTCGCGCCGCGGCTGGCCCGGGTGACGCGGACGGGGGACCGGCCCGCCCTCGCCGGAGGCACGGTGCTGATCACCGGCGGGACCGGCGTACTCGGCCGGGAGCTGGCCCGGCACCTGGTCACCGAGCACGGGGTACGGCACCTGGTGCTGGCGGGGCGGCGCGGCGGTACGGCGGCGCTGGAGTCCGGTTTCGAGGACCTGACCGGCACCGCCGAGATCAAGGTCGTGGCATGCGACGTCGCCGACCGGGCCGCCCTCGCCGAGCTGCTGGCGGCGATCCCCGCGCACCAACCGCTGACCGCGGTGGTCCACGCCGCCGGGGTGCTGGACGACGGCACGGTGCGCTCCCTCACCGCCGAACGGCTGGACGCGGTGCTGCGACCGAAAGTCGAGGGTGCGCGCAACCTGCACGAACTGACCGAACACCTCGACCTGGCCGCGTTCGTGCTGTTCTCCTCCGTAGCCGGTGTCCTCGGCACGCCGGGACAGGCGAATTACGCGGCCGCCAACGCCTGGCTGGACGGGCTGGCGCAGCACCGCCGCTCGCGGGGACTGCCCGCTTCCTCGATGGCGTGGGGACTGTGGGCGCAGGACACCGGCATGACCGGGCGGCTGGGCGACACCGACCGGGCCCGGCTGCGGCGCACCGGGCTCGTGCCGATGTCCCGCGAACACGGGCTCGCACTGTTCGACGCGGCGCTGGGCACCGGCCTGGCGTGCACCGTGCCCGCCCGCTTCGACCTGGCCAACGTGCGTGCGGCAGGCCCGGAGCGGGCTCCGGTGTGGGCCGGGCTGCTCGGCGTCCGGCGGAGCGCAGCCCGGCCGGCCCCCGTGGCCGCGGCGCCCGTGTCCGTCTCCGGCGGCGAGCGGTCGGTGCTCGACCTCGTGCTGGCCACGGTGGGCTCCGTGCTCGGCGTGGAGCGCCGGGTGGACCCGGCGCGGGCGTTCCGCGACATCGGCTTCGACTCGCTGTCCGGGGTGGAACTGCGCAACCGGCTCACCGCCGCGACCGGGGTGCGGCTCCCCGCGACCGCGGTGTTCGACCACCCCACCCCGACGGCCCTGGCCGGGTACCTGTCCGGGCAGCTCCCGGACGCGGCGCCCGGCGGCCGGACACCGGTCGCCGGGCCCGGCCCGGACGACAGGGACGACCCCGTGGTGCTGGTCGGCGCGAGCTGCCGCTTTCCCGGCGGGGTGGCCACCCCGGACGAGCTGTGGGCGCTGCTGGCCGACGGGCGGGACGCGATCACCGAGTTCCCGGCGGATCGCGGCTGGAACCTGGACGAGGTCTACCACCCGGAGCCGGGCCGTGGCGGGCGCAGCTACGTACGGCACGGCGGCTTCCTGGACGGGATCGCCGAGTTCGACAACGGCTTCTTCGGCATCGCCCCGGCCGAGGCGGTCTCGATGGACCCGCAGCAGCGCATCCTGCTGGAACTGGCCTGGCACGCGCTGGAGGACGCCGGGATCGACCCGACCGCGCTGCGGGGCACCCGCACCGGCGTCTACCTCGGGCTGATGGGCAACGACTACGCGCGCCGCGCGCACCGGACGCCGGAGGACCTCACCGGCGACGTCTCGATCGGCAACGCGGGCAGCGTCGCCTCGGGGCGGCTGGCCTACACGTTCGGCTTCCACGGCCCGGCGATCACGGTGGACACGGCGTGTTCCTCCGCGCTGGTGGCGATGCACCAGGCCGCGCAGGCGCTGCGGTCCGGTGAGTGCACGGTCGCGCTGGCCGGTGGCGTCACGGTGCTCACCACGCCGACGCTGTTCGTGGAGTTCTCCCAGGTGGGGGTGCTCGCCCCGGATGGCCGGTGCAGGCCGTTCGACGCGGCGGCGGAGGGCACCGCGTGGAGCGAGGGCGCCGGCCTGCTGGTGATGGAACGGCTGTCCACCGCGCGCGAACGGGGCCACCGGGTGCTCGCCGTGCTGCGCGGCTCGGCACTCAACTCCGACGGCGCGTCCAACGGGCTGACCGCGCCGAACGGATCGGCCCAGCAGCGGGTGATCCGGGACGCGCTGGCCGTCGCGGGCCTGGCGCCCGGCGAGGTGGACGCGGTGGAGGCGCACGGCACCGGCACCCCGCTCGGCGACCCCATCGAGGCCACCGCGCTGCTGGCGACCTACGGTCAGGACCGGGAGCGGCCCGTGCTGGTCGGGTCCGCGAAGTCCAACCTCGGGCACACCCAGGCCGCGGCGGGCTTGGCGGGTGTGCTCAAGATGGTGCTGGCCATGCGGCACGGCCGGTTGCCCGCGACCCTGCACCTGAACGCCCCGAGCCCGCACGTGAACTGGCACGACGGCGCGGTGCGGTTGCTGGACGAGCCGGCGGACTGGCCGCGCGTGGACCGTCCGCGCCGGGCGGCGGTGTCCTCGTTCAGCCTCAGCGGCACCAACGCGCACGTGATCCTGGAGGAACCCGAGCCCGAGCCCGAACCGGAGCCGGCGACCGCCGCGGCTGTGCCGCTGATCCCGTGGGTGCTCTCCGCGGCCACCCCGGAGGCGCTGCCCGCGCAGGCCGAGGCCCTGCTCCGCCGACTGGCCGACGAGGACGCGAACGGCTCGCCGTCCGCGCTGGACGTGGCGTACTCGCTGGCCACCACGCGGGCCCGGCTGCGTGCCCGCACCGTCGTGCTCGGCACGGACACCGGCGAGCTGACCGCCGCGCTGCGCGCCGGGACCGGCGTCACCGGGGTGGCGGCCGACGGCGCGACCGCGTTCCTGTTCCCCGGCCAGGGCGTGCAGTACGCGGGCATGGCCACGTCGCTCCGGGACCGGGTACCGGCGTTCGCGGCGGCCCTCCAGGAGATCGCCGCCGAGCTGGACCCGCTGCTGGACCGGCCGCTCGCCGAGATCCTCCGGGACGGGCCCGGGGAACGCACCGACCACGCGCAGGCCGCGGTGTTCGCGGTGCAGGTGGCGGTGTTCCGGCTGCTCACCACGCTGGGGGTGCGGCCGGACGCGGTGGCCGGGCACTCGGTCGGCGAACTCGCCGCGGCGCACGCCGCGGGCGTGTTCTCGCTGGCCGACGCCTGCGCACTGGTGGCCGCGCGCGGGCGGCTGATGCGCGAACTCGGTGGCGAGGGCGCGATGGTGGCCGTCCAGGTGCCGGAAGCCGACGTGCCGGAACTGCTCCGCGGCCGCGAGGACCGGGTGGCGCTGGCCGCGGTGAACGGACCCGCCTCGGTGGTGCTCGCCGGGGACGCGGACGCGGTGCGGGAACTCTCGCAGCGGGTGGCCCACGCGCACCGCCTGACGGTGCGGCACGCGTTCCACTCCCACCACATGGACCCGGTCCTGGACCCCTTCCGGGAGGTGCTGGCCGGACTGGAATTCCGGACGCCGGTGATTCCGGTCGTGTCCTCGGTGACCGGCGCACGGGTCACCGAAGAGCTTCGCGACCCGGAGTACTGGGTCCGGCATGCGCGGGAACCGGTGCGCTTCCACGACTGCCTGCGCACCCTGGACGCGGCAGGCACCAGTACGTACCTGGAGCTGGGACCGGGCGCGACGCTCAGCGCGCTCGGCCAGGACGCGCTGGGCGGGGACGGATTCCTGCCGGTGCTACGGCAGGACACCGACGAAGTACACGGCCTGCTGACGGCGTTGGCGACCGCGCACACCCGGGGAGTCGACGTGGACTGGGCGGCCTGGTGCGCGGGCGGCCGGGCGGTGCCACTGCCCGGCTACGCGTTCACCCGGCAGCGGTTCTGGCTGCCCGACGACGACAGGGCCCCCGCCGATCCCCTGTTGCACGGTGTCGAGTGGCCGCTGCTGCCCGACCCCGGCCCGGTCGCCGACGCGCCGGGGCCGTGGCTGGTGGTGGCCCCGCCGGGCGCGCACTGGGACCGGCTCACCGAGGACGTGGCGGGCGTACTGGGCGAAGGGACCCGCACCGTACGCGGCGACGCCGTGGACGGCGAGCACTGGGACCGGCTGCTGCCGGACCTGCCGGGCGGCGGCATCGTGTCCCTCCTGGCGATGGCCGAGGACTCGGACACGCCGCGGGTGCCGACCGGCCTGGCCGCCACCCTGGCGCTGCTGCGGGCGCTGCTGTCCAGAGGCGCGGATACGCCCCTGTGGTCGATCACCAGCGGCGCCGTGCGGGCCGACACGGCGGACACCGTGCCGAATCCGGAGCAGGCCGCCGTGTGCGGGCTGGCCCGGGTCGCGGGCATGGAAGCGCCCCGGCTGCACGGCGGCCTGGTGGACCTGCCGCCGCGACCGGCCGTGGGGGACCTGGCCGCGCTGCCCGCCGCGCTGGCCGCCAGGGACGAGATCGCGATCCGGGACGGGCGGCTGTACGCCAGGCGACTGGTCCCGGTGCCCCGCACCGAACCCGCCACGGCGGAGCCCATCGGCACCGTGCTGATCACCGGAGGGCTGGGCGGCATCGGCGCGCACATCGCCCGCCGGCTGGCGGCCCGGGGCGCGGAGCGCCTGCTGCTGGTCGGCCGCCGGGGCGTGGACACCCCCGGCGCGGCGGAACTGCGCGCCGAACTCACCGCGCTGGGTACCGAGGTCGACATCGCCGGCTGCGACGTGGCGGACCGCGAGGCGCTGGCCGGGCTGCTCGCCGGGCGGTCGCTCACCGGTGTGGTGCACGCCGCCGGGGTGCTCGACGACGGGGTGCTGGAGGCGCTGTCCGAGGCCCGGCTGGCGCGTGTGTACGCGGCGAAGGCGGACGGCGCGCGGTTCCTGCACGAGCTGACCGCCGGCCATCCGCTGCGCTTCTTCGTCCTGTGCTCCTCGCTGGCCGGCACCGCGGGCTCGCCGGGGCAGGGCAACTACGCCGCGGCCAACGCCGCCGTGGAAGCGCTGGCAGCCCATCGACAGGCCGGCGGCCTGCCCGCGACGAGCCTGGCCTGGGGCCCCTGGCTGGACACCGGGATGACGACGTCCTGGCCCGTCGGCCCGCGGTCGGACAGCGGCGCCACGCCGATGCCCGCCGACCGGGCGCTGGACGCGCTGGAGCGGGCACTGTTCGACGGTGCGGCGCAGTACGTGGTCGGCGCCGTGGACTGGCCGCGGTTCGCCGCCGTACGGCCGGGGCGCCTGTGCTCCGGACTGCCGGGTGTGGGCGCGGACACCGGGCCCGAACCCGCGAGCGCGTTGCGGGAACGGCTGGCGGCCACCGCGCCGCAGCTGCGGTCGTCGGTGCTGCTGGAGCTGGTCACCGACCGGGTCGCCGTCGTTTCGGGCCGGCCGGCCGGAGACCTGGACGCGCACCGGCCGTTCCAGGAGCTGGGCCTGGACTCGCTGGCCGGGGTCCGGCTGCGCAACCTGCTCGGCGCGGACACCGGAGTGCCGCTGGCGGCCTCCGCGGTCTACGACCATCCCACCGCCGCCGCGCTGGCCCGGTACCTCGGCGACGCGCTCGGTGTCGCCGAGGGCGACCCGGCGGAGCGGGTCGTGCTGGACCGGCTGAGCGAGCTGGAGGCGGCCCTGCTCCGGCGGCCTCCGTCCGCGCCCGTCCCCGAGGTGGTCACCACGACACTGCGGCGACTGCTGCGCAGCCAGGAGGACCGCACCGCCGATGAGGCGGCCGAGGTGCCCGACCTGAGCGGCGCCACGGACGACGAGATGTTCACGCTGATCGACGGAGTGCTCGGCGACGCGGAATCGGACACCGGCCGTACCGCCGGCCGTGCCACGGAGAGGAACTAGCCCATGTCAGTGCCCAGCCGCTTACCGGTCACCGTGCCGGACAACCCGCTGCACGCCCTGCTCGACCGGGAGGTGCTCGCGAACCCCTACCCGTTGTTCGAGCGGTGGCGGGAGCAAGGTCCGATGTGGACGTCGGACGGTTCCCTGCTGCTGAGCGACCACGACGACTGTCTGGCGGTGCTCAAGAACCACAAGACCATGGGCAGTGACACGTTCAACGCGCCGGGGATGCGGGAACTCTTCGGCGACCGCGGCGACGAGCCGGTGCTCAACTCGATCTTCTTCATGGACGATCCCGGACACGGGCGGCAGCGGAACCTGGTCAGCAAGGCGTTCACGCCACGGATCACCGCCCGCTTCGAGCCGTGGATCCGCGAGATCGTGGACGAACTGCTCCGCGACTGCCTGGCCGACGGCGAGTTCGACGGCGTGCAGGACCTGGCCGGGGTGCTGTCGCTGCGGGTCATCGCGACGCTCCTGGGCATCCCGGGCGAGGACATCCCGATGCTGCGGGAGTGGTCCAGCGACATGGCGCTGTCCACGGAACTGCCCACGCTGGTGGCCAGCTTCCACTCCACCGCGATGTTCGACCGCGAGGAACTCGTCCGCATCGTCCGCACCACCACCGAACTGCACGGCTACTTCGCGGACCTCATCCACAAGCGCCGCCGCAACCCCGGCGAGGACCTCATCTCCAGCCTGCTCTCCACGCAGGAGAACGGGCGCGGGCTGAGCCGGCGCGAGGTGACGAACGTCGTGGTGACCGTGTTCACCGCGGCCCACGAGTCCACCACGAACCTGATCACCAACGGCCTGCTCGCGATGTCGCGCCACCCGGAGCAGTTCCAGCTGCTCCGGCAGAACCCGGCGATCGTCGGCGACGTGGTCGGCGAGGCGCTGCGCTACGACTGCCCGATCATGCTGACCGGCCGGGTCGCGCTGCGGTCCGACCGGATCAACGGCCTCGACATCCCCGAGGGTTCGGTGGTCACCCTGGTCCTCGCGTCCGGCAACCGGGACGAGCGGGTGCACCCGAAGGCGGATCGGTTCATCGCGGACCGGAAGCCGTCCGTGATGAACCTCGCCTTCGGCGCCGGCGCGCACTACTGCCTCGGCAGCAGCCTGGCCCGGCTGGAGGCGGAGATCGTGTTCGGTGAGCTGGCCCGCCGGCTGCGCGGCTTCCACGTGCACGAGGACTCACTGAGCTACCGCAGGCACGTGGTCGTCCGCGGCCTCGACACCGAACGGATCACCTTCCACCTCTGACCGGCCGTCCGCCCCAGGGAGTCGTTCATGCCCGATGAAGTCAGCCCCGATGAAGTCAGCACGCTCCGGCACTATCTGAAAAGGGTCACCACCGACCTGTTACGCACCCGGGAGGAGCTGCGGGACGCGACCGAGCGGTCCGCCGAGCCGATCGCGGTGGTCGGCATGTCGTGCCGGCTGCCCGGCGACGTGGCCTCGCCCGCCCAGCTGTGGGACCTGGTGGCCGCGGGCACGGACGCCATCTCGGCTTTCCCCGAGGACCGGCACTGGCCGATCGAGGAGCTCTACGACGCCGACCCGGAGTCCCAGCAGGCGCGGCGGTCCTACGTACGCGAGGGCGGCTTCCTCAGCGGGGCGGGCGATTTCGACCCCGCGTTCTTCGGGATCTCCCCGCGCGAGGCGCTGGTGATGGACCCGCAGCAGCGGTTGGTGCTGGAGCTGGCCTGGGAGGCGCTGGAGTCCGCCGGCATCCTGCCGGACTCGCTGGTGGGCGAGCGGGCCGGGGTTTTCGTCGGCGCGTCCAGCAACGACTACGAGATGCTCTGGCAAGGCACCGACCAGTTCTCCCAGTACGGCATCACCGGCAACACCATGAGCGTGATCTCGGGCCGGATCAGCTACGCCCTGGGCTTCCACGGCCCGGCCCTCACCGTGGACACCGCCTGCTCGTCCTCCCTGGTCGCCACCCACCTCGCGATGCGGGCCCTGCGCGCCGGCGAGTGCCCGATCGCGCTGGCGGGCGGTGTGACGGTGCTGAGCACGCCGGAGACGTTCGTCGAGTTCTGCGGCCAGGGCGTCACCTCCCGGGACGCCCGGATCAAGGCGTTCGCGGCCGGGGCGAACGGCTCGATCTGGGCCGAGGGCGCGGGCCTGCTGGTACTGGAGCGGCTGTCCGACGCGCGGCAGCACGGCCACCAGGTGCTCGCGGTGCTGCGCGGCTCGGCGGTCAACTCCGACGGCACCAGCAACGGGCTCTCGGCGCCCAACGGCACCGCCCAGCAGGAGGTGATCCGTACCGCGCTCGCCGACGCCGGACTGTCCACCCAGGACGTCGACGTGGTCGAGGCGCACGGCACCGGCACCCCGCTCGGCGACCCGGTGGAGGGCACCGCGCTGGTGGCGACCTATGGCCACAACCGGCCGCCCGGCCGGCCACTGCTGCTGGGTTCGCTGAAGTCCAACATCGGACACACGCAGGCCGCGGCCGGCGTGGCCGGCATCATCAAGATGATCATGGCGATGCGGCACGGTCTCGCGCCGAAGACGCTGCACGTGGACAGCCCCACCCCGAAGGTGGACTGGGGAGTGAACGGGGTCAGCGTGCTCGCCGACGCGATGCCCTGGCCGGAGACCGGCCGAGCGCGCCGCGCCGCCGTCTCCTCCTTCGGGATCAGTGGCACCAACGCCCATGTCGTGCTGGAACAGCCCGTCGAGCCGGAGGCGCCGGAACCCGGCGCGCCGTCCGCCGGTCTGGTGTGGACGGTGTCGGGCCGGACCGGGGAAGCGCTGCGCGACCAGGCGACCCGGCTGCTGGCGTTCGCCGAGTCCGACGGTGCTCCCTCCGCCGAGGGGCTGGCGTACGTGTTGGCCACCCGCCGCACCCACTTCCGCCACCGGCTGGCAGTGCCCGGCCGGGACCGGGACGAACTCATCTCCGCGCTGCGCGGCCACCTCGACACCGGCCTGGTCCCCGATGTGGCGGTGGGCACCGCGGCCGGCGGCGGGTTGTGCGTGCTGTTCACCGGCCAGGGCGCGCAGTGGCCCGGCATGGGGCGCCAGCTCGCCGCCTCCTTCCCGGCGTTCGCCGAGGCGTTCGACGAGGTGTGCGAGCTGTTCGACCGGGAGCTGCCGCGTCCGCTGCGGACCGTGCTCGACGGCGAACCGGACCTGCTCGACCGCACCGACTACGCCCAGGCCGCCCTGTTCGCGGTGGAGGTCTCGCTGTTCCGGCTGATGCGCTCCTGGGGCGTGCGCCCGGACCTGCTGCTGGGACATTCGATCGGGGAGATCAGCGCGGCGCACGTGGCCGGGGTGTGGTCGCTGCCGGACGCGGTCCGCCTGGTGGCCGCCAGAGGCCGCCTGATGGCCGCGCTGCCCGAGGGCGGCGCGATGCTGTCCGTGCAGGGCACCGAGCAGGACCTGGCCCCCTGGCTGGCGGGGCGCGCGCGGCGGGTGTCCGTCGCGGCGGTGAACGCCTCGGACACGGTGGTCGTCTCCGGCGCGGACGAGGACATCACGGAACTGGAGGCCGACTGGGCGGGTCAGGGACGGCGGACCCGGCGGCTGCGGGTCAGCCACGCCTTCCACTCGCCGCTGATGGAGCCGATGCTGGCCGAGTTCGGCACGGTTCTGGCCGGGTTGACGGCGCACGACCCGCACATCCCGGTGATCTCCAACCTCACCGGCGAGCCGGCCACGGCGGAGCAGCTGCGCTCGCCGGAGTACTGGACCGCGCACGTCCGGCAGGCGGTGCGGTTCCACGACGGGCTGCGCACCGCACGCGAGGCCGGTGCGCGCGTCCTGCTCGAACTGGGACCGGGCGCGGTGCTCTCCGCGCTGGCCGGGCGGGATGCCGGGCCGGACGAGGCGGTGGTGCCCACCCTGCGCGGGGCCGATCGTGACGAGACCAAGGACGTGCTGCTCGCCCTCGGCGCGCTGCACACGCAGGGCGTGGAGGTGGACTGGCCCGCCGTGCTGCCCGCCGCGCCCGCCAGGACGGCGGACCTGCCCGGCTACGCGTTTCAGCACGAGAGGTACTGGCTGGTACCGGACGGGAACGGGCTGAACCTGCGTTCCACCGGGCTGCTCCCGGTGGGCCACCCGCTGCTGGGCGCCATGGTGTCCGCGGCCGAGGGCGACGGCGTCCTGCTCACCGGCAGGCTGTCCCTCCAGTCGCACCCCTGGCTGGGGGGCCACCGGGTGCGCGGCATCCCCCTGCTGGCCGGCACCGGCTTCGTGGAACTGGCGCTGGCCGCGGGCGAGCACGTCGGCTGCGACCTGCTCGACCAGCTGACCGTCGAGGCACCGCTGGTCCTGCCGGAACACGGCGGGGTGTCGGTGCAGGTGGTGGTGGGCGGCACCGAGGAGACCGGCCGCCGCCCGGTGCGGGTGTACTCCCGGCCGGAGGGCGTGGGGCAGGCCGAGCCGGGCCCATGGCGGTCACACGCCTTCGGCTACCTGGGCATCCGCACCGCGACGCCGGACACGGCCCTCGCGCAGTGGCCGCCGCGTGACGTACGGGAGATCCCGGTCGCGGACGTCTACGACGAGGTGGTGGAGGGCAGGCACTTCCGCTACGAGGGCGCGTTCCGCGGCCTGCGGACCCTCTGGCAGCGCGACCACCCCGACGGGAGCTCGGAGATGTTCGCCGAGGTCGCCCTGCCCGCCGAGGCGGCGGGGGACGCGAAGCGCTACAGCCTGCATCCGGCGCTGCTGGACGCGGCACTGCACGCGGTCGGTCTCGGCCCGCAGCTGGACGGGATCGACGAGGGCAACGGCTCGATGCCGTTCTCGTGGTCGGGGCTGTCGCTGTTCCGGGCCGGAGCCTCGACGGTGCGGGTGCACGCCACCGGCGGAAACGGCGATGTGGCGATCACGCTGGCGGACGAGACCGGCGCCACCGTGGCCACGGCGGACTCCCTGGTGTTCCGGCCGCTGCCCGCCGATGAGTCCTACCTGCTGGGACCGGCCGACGACGGCGCGGAACTGCTGGCACAGGACTGGGTGCCCGTGCGCCGGCCGTCCACAGTGGACGATTCCGGCGGGTGGCACGATCCCGGGACCGGTGAACTCGACCTCGCGGCGCTGGCGGACGCGGCGGACCCGGTGCCGCCGGTGGTGGTGCTGCGCCCGGCCCGTCCCGCCGGGGACGACGTCACCGCACGGGTCCGCGCCGCGCTCACCGAGCTGACCGGGTACCTGCGCGGGTGGCTCACCGACCAGCGGTTCGCCGGTTCGCTGCTGGTGGTCTGCACCGAGCGCGCGCTCGGCGTACGCGCGGGCGACGAACCCGACCTGGCACTGTCCGCGGCCCACGGGCTGGCTCGCTCGGCACAGAACGAGCACCCGGGGCGCGTCCTGCTGGTCGACGTCGACGAGCCCACCGGCACCGCGCTGCGCGACGCGGTCGCCGTCGCGTCCGCGGCCCGTGAGCCCCAGGTGGCGCTGCGCGCGGGCGAGCTGCTGGTGCCCCGGCTGCACCGCGACGACGCTCCGGCGCAGGGCGACGGCGGCCCGGCCGCCCGCCCGCCCGACCCCGACGGCACCGTGCTGATCACCGGTGGGCTCGGGTCGCTGGGCCGCACACTGGCCCGGCATCTGGCGAGCCGGGGCGCCCGCAGGCTGCTGCTCCTCTCGCGCCGTGGCGCGGAGAGCCCCGGCGCCGCGGAACTGGTCGCCGAACTCGGCCGGCTCGGCGCGCACGCCGAGCTGGCGCGCGGCGACGTCGCCCGGCGGGACGACGTGGCCCGGGTGCTGGCCGAGGTGCCCGCGGCACACCCGCTCACCGCCGTGGTCCATGCGGCCGGCGTGCTGGACGACGGCTTGGTGGAGTCGCTGACCGAGGGGCAGATGGAGAACGTGCTGGCGCCGAAGGTCGACGGAGCCTGGCACCTGCACGAGTTGACCCGGGAACTCGATCTCGTCGGGTTCACGTGCTTTTCCTCCGCCGCCGGCGTGTTCGGCACCGCGGGCCAGGGTGCCTACGCCGCGGCGAACGCCTTCCTGGACGCACTGATGAACCAGCGGGCCGCCGCCGGGCTCCCGGCCCACTCGCTGGGCTGGGGCCTGTGGGCGCCGGACAGCGGGACCGGCACGACCGACGGGATGGGCGGCGGGCTGGCCGCCGCGGACCGGGCCCGCATGGACCGCACCGGGATCCGCGCGCTGACCGTCGAGCAGGGCTTGGCCCTCTGGGACACCGCGACCGCCTCGGACCGGGTGCACCTGGTGCCCATCGGGCTGGACCTGGCCACCGTGGCCGGTCTGGGGGAGGAGGGCATCCCGCCGTTGCTGCGCGACCTGGTCCGCCCGGCCCGCCGCCGGAGCTCGGCGCGGTCCGCCGCGCCCGCCGAGTCCCCGGCGGACCTGGCCCGCAGGCTGGGCGGGCTGAGCCCCACCGAACGGGACCGGCAGCTCCTCAATCTGGTGCTCGGTCACATCGCGGCGGTGCTCGGCTACCCGTCCGCGGACGGGGTGCCCGCGGACGGTCCGTTCGGGGACCTCGGATTCGACTCGCTGAGCTCGGTCGAGCTGCGCAACCGGCTCAACACCGCCACGGGTCTGAACCTGCCCGCCACCTTGGTGTTCGACCACCCCACCCCGGCCATCCTCGCGGCGCACCTCGGTACGGAGGTCGCCCCGGATGCCGCCGGCCCGGAGGAACCGGCGGACGGCCCTGCCGAGCGCGGCCCGGATCAGCTCTCCGGACTCGCGCAGGCGGTCGAGGAGGCGCTGGCCGGCGGGAGCGCGCAGCGCGACGCGCTGCGCGGACGACTGCGGGCGGCGCTGCACGCGCTGGACGGCGAGCCGGAACTCGGGGCGGACGAGCTGAGCTCGGCCTCCGTGGACCAGCTCTACGCCTTCGTGGACAAGGAACTCGGCGATGCGTGAGCCAGCAGCCGGGGCCGCCCGGCCGACCGGAGAGGAAGCGAAAGCTGTGGGCGAGGATCCGAAGCTCGTCAAGTACTTCCAGCGGGTCACCGCGGAACTCCAGCGCACCCGGGAGCGGTTGCGCGAGCTGGAGAACCCCGTCGACGACCCGGTGGCCGTGGTCGGCATGGGCTGCCGGTTCGGCGGCGGGGTCGGCTCGCCGGAGGAGCTGTGGGAACTGCTCGCCGCGGAGCGGGACGTGATCACCGGGTTCCCGGCCGGCCGCGGCTGGACCGAGGACCAGATCTACCACCCGGAACCGGGCACGCCGGGCCGCTCCTACGTCCGGCACGGTGCCTTCCTCGACGACGCGGCCGACTTCGACGCCGAGTTCTTCGGCATCTCGCCGCGCGAGGCGCTCGGCATGGACCCGCAGCAGCGGATCGCGCTGGAGGTCACCTGGCAGGCGCTGGAGTCCGCCGGCATCGATCCGGCCGGGCTGCGCGGCAGCCGCACCGGCGTGTTCCTCGGACTGGCCAACGCGGACTACGCCACGGCGGTCCGCGAGATGCCCGAGGACATGCTGGGCCAGCTCTCCATCGGCAACGCGGGCAGCGTGACCTCCGGTCGGCTGGCCTACGTGTTCGGCCTGCAGGGGCCCGTGCTCACGGTGGACACCGCCTGCTCCTCGTCCCTGGTCGGGATCCACCTGGCCGTGCAGTCGCTGCGCGCGGGCGAGTGCACCCTGGCGCTCGCGGGCGGGGTGACCGTCATGTCCAGCCCGCTGCTGTTCATCGACTACGCCCGGCAGCGCGCCTTGGCGCCGGACGGGCGGTGCAAGCCCTTCTCCTCGGACGCCGACGGTACGGCGTGGGGCGAGGGCGCCGGGATGCTGGTGCTGGAGAAGCTCTCCGACGCACGGCGCAACGACCACCCGGTGCTCGCGCTGCTGCGCGGATCGGCGATCAACTCCGATGGCACCTCCTCCGGGCTGACCGCCCCGAACGGAACCGCGCAGCAGCAGGTGATCGCCGACGCGCTCGCTTCGGCCGGCCTGTCGCCCGCGGACGTCGACGCGGTGGAGGCACACGGCGCGGGCACCGCGCTCGGCGACCCGATCGAGGCGCAGGCGCTGCTGGCCGGGTACGGCCGCCACCGCGGCGACCGGCCGCCGCTGCTGGTCGGCGCGGTGAAGTCGAACCTCGCCCACACCCAGGCCGCGGCCGGAGTCGCCGGAGTGGTGAAGATGGTGCTGGCCATGCGGCACAGCACGCTGCCCAGGACCCTGCACACCGGCACGGTGACCCCCCGGGTCGACTGGGCGCGGGGCGGTGTCGAAGTGCTCACCAGCGCGGTCCCGTGGCCGCGCGACGGGCGCCCCCGGCGGGCGGGCGTGTCCGCGTTCGGAGTCGGCGGCACCAACGCGCACGTGATCCTGGAGGACCCGGGACCCGACCCGGACACCGGGCCCGCCGACCGGGCCGTCCCGCCACTGCTGGCCTGGACCCTGTCGGGCAGGACCGAACGGGCACTGTCCGCGCAGGCGGCCGCGCTGCACGCGTACCTCGACCGGGCGCGCCCGGACCTGCTGGACCTGTCGTGGTCGCTGGCCACCGCCCGGGCGCACCTGCCGCACCGCGCGGTGGTGTTCGGCTCCCGCCCGGCCGACCTCGCCGCGGGCCTGACCGCGCTGAGCACGGGCCGCAACGACACCGGGAGCGCCACGGTGGCGGTCTCCGGCACCGCGGTGCGGAACGGCACCACCGCGTTCCTGTACCCACACGAGTGCACCCCGGCCGTGGTGCGCGCGTTGGCCACGCAGTACGCCGGGGCCGAGCCGTTCGCCGAGCACCTCTCCGCGTGCGCGGCAGTGCTGGCCGGACTGGCCGGCTGGTCCCTGACGGAGGTGCTGCGCGGTGCCCCGGACGCGCCGCCACTGGACCGGCCGGACGTGCTGGCCCCGGCCACGCTGGCCGTGCTGACCGGCGTGACACGCGTGTGGTGCGCGTCCGGGGTGCGACCGGCGGCGGTGGCGGGACACGGATCCGGCCGGCTGGCCGCGTCCTGGGCGGTCGGGTGGCTGTCCCTGTCCTCGGCGCTGCGGATCGCGGCCGGGCGCCCCGCGGACGACCGACCCGACGCCGCGGATGTCCCGCCCCCCGCGCCCGGTGTGCCGGTGCTGTGCGGGGACACCGGCCGTTGGCTGCGGGACCGTCCGGCCGAGGACGACTACCGTACGGTGCCGGCTGCCGGATCCGACGTGGCTGCCCGCGAGCTGCGGGCCGACGGTCACCGCCTGCTGCTCGTGTTCGGCGGGGACACCGCGGGCATGGCCGCCGCGCTGTCCGACGGTCCCGCCGTGCTGGCCGTGCCGGAGGACACGGAGAGCGCGGTGACCGGTCCAGCGGCGATCGTGCGCGCGCTGGGCCGCGCGTACGTGAGGGGCGCGGCGGTGGACTGGCGTGCCGTCCTGGCCGGCACCGGTGCGCGGCGCATCCCGTTGCCCGGCTACGCCTTCCAGCGCAGCCGGTACTGGATCGACCGCGAGTGGACCATGCCGGTGCTGATCTCCGACGACCCCGGGACGCGCGAGCCCGAACGGCGCTCGCCCGCGGCTGTGCTGTGGGCACTGGACGAGCAGGAGCGCACGCGCCACGTCGAGACGCTGGTGCGTGAGTGCCTGGACCGGGCGCTGGGCAACGGACCGGACGACCAGGTCCACGCCGAGGACACGTTCCGCGACCTCGGGATGGACTCACTGAGCGCGGAGGACCTGCGCAAGCAACTCACCACCGGTGCCGGTGTGGAGATCGAACTCGCCGACGTGCTGAACTACCCCACGGTGGTCGACCTCACCGAGCGCGTGCTGGAGAAGCTGGCCGCCCGCGCCGAGGAGGGCACACTCGACGAGATCCCGGGGACCGCCCGGTCCGGTAACGTGGTCCCGGAATCCGGCACCGGGCCGGTGGACCCGGCGCCCGAGGACGCCGACGCCAGCGACGGCAGCCTGGCCTCGTTCTACATCCGGGCGATCCGCACCGGCCGGATCAACGTCGCCCTCCGCCTGGCCCGCGCGGCCTCCGAGACCCGCGACACGTTCGACCGGGACGATCCGCGCGATCTCGCCGAACTGCGCAAGGTGGGCGCGGGCGCGGGCGGCCCCACGATCGTCGGCCTCACCCCGCCGATCTTCCCCAACCTGGACCTGCCCTACTCCTACCTGCACGCCGGGCTGGACCCCGCGTCCGACGTGTGGTCGCTGTGGTCGCCCGGATTCGCGGGCGAGGCTCCGCTGCCCGCCGACCGTGCCGCCCTGATGCGGATGCTGGCGAAGCCGCTGCGCCGTGAGCTGGCCGGCACCCCGCTGATCATCGCGGGCTACTCCTCGGGCGGCTGGCTGGCGCACGACCTGGCCGCGCACCTGGAGCGGACCGGCGTCCCCGTCACCGCGCTGCTGCTGCTGGACTCGTACCTGCCGGAGGAGGAGATGGACCAGACCGAGACCCGCAGCGAGTTCATGCGTGAACAGATCCGACGACGTGACCTCATGGGCATGTCGCTCGACCGTCCGGACCGGACCGTGACCACCAGCGGCCAGATCGCGGCGATGGGCGGCTACAGCAGGATCTTCAGCGGCTGGCGGCCCGGCCCGCTGAAGGCGCCGATCCTGCACCTGCTCGCCAGTGAGGTCGTCGCGGGTATGCCCACCAGCTCGGAGGACCACCCGTTCCCGGCCGAACTGGCGCACCGCGTGCGCAGGCTGCCCGGCGATCACTTCACCATCCTGTCCCAGCACGCCGACCTGATCTCGGCGAACCTGCACGACTGGCTGACGGAGGTGCGGCCGGTATGACGACCGTTCCCGATCTTCCCGACGCCGCGGGGGCACGGGCCGGTCACCCTGGGCACCCCTGAACACACCCGACCGCGCCCGCTGTTGGCCAAAACTCTCAGCGAATGGCGTATCCACCGGCCGCCTCCCCTGGGGAGGCGGCCGGCGCGCCCGGTGGCGTGTCGGCGAGTGGCGTGTGCTGTTCAGGGGTATGGCGGGAAGCAGCGATGACGGGGGAGAGGGGCTCTTCCGGGGGTGCGAGGGGCCGTAGCGGTGCCTCGTGCGTCTGTTCGTCACGCACCTGACGTGGGGCGCGTCTGTGTGGCGCGTCGAAGAGAGAGGCGCCGACCGCCATGCAGAGAACCTCCTTCCGTGGCTTCTTCCGTATCGGTCCCGTGTTGCCGGCCGCCGCGGTGGCGTCGGTCGTGCTGGCCACCGCGGCGAGCGCGGCCGTGCCGGCGGACGTGGCGCACGGCGTTCCGGCCGGGGCGCGGACCCCTTCGGCGCGCGGCTGTGCCGTCGTCTACTTCGATCTGGGCGAGACGCTGGTGCACACCGCCGCGGACTCCGGCATCAGCTACCTGCCGGGTGCGGCCGCGTACCTGCGCGCGTTGCGGGAGCGGCACATCAAAGTCGGGCTGATCACCAACGTGCCGTCCTCGTGGGGCAAGACGGACGCCGAGCGCGCCGCCGCCCTGAAGAAGGCGGTCGACGGCGCGTGGAAGGGACCCGTCCCGTTCGCCTGGAAGGACTTCGGCGACCGGATTCTCACTCCGCGCACCGAGGCGGAGCGCAAGCCGGCAGCCGTCCTCTGGAAGCGTGCCAGGGCCGCGGCACACGGCTGTCGCCTCGTCTACCAGGGGGAGACCGCCGAGGAGACGTATGTGGCGGCTTCGCTCGGTTACGTGGCCTATCGGGTCGGAGGGCCCTTCCGCCCCGCCTACCTCCCGGTCCGAGTGATCGAGTGCCTGGCGGACGGCTCCGGCCGGCGCGCCTGAACAGGAGCGTGGACGGCCGTACGTACGCATGTCCGCACGCCCGCGCCCCGAGGTGGGCGCGGGCGTGCGGACGTCCTACACGGCGGCTTTCGGAGGTGTGTCCGACGCGCCGGACACCGCGCCTTCCGGATGCCGTCGACGGGAGCCCGGCTCCTCCGCCGCCTCGGAATCCGGCGGCTCCGCCGCCTCCAGGGCCGCACCTCCCTCCGTCATCCCCTCCGCACCGCGCCGCGTCCGCACGCTCCGCAGGACCAGTTGGAAGGCCCCGAGCAGCACCGCGGTCGCCAGGGCGCTGTGCCAGAGCAGGGCGTCCAGGCGGCCCGCGGAGAGGTAGGCGCCCACGGCGACGGCCGCCAGCGCGCACACCGCGCGGTCCACGATCGACTCGACCGACAGCAGCGTCGCCCGCGGGGCGCCGGCCGGTACGGCATCGTTGACCAGCTTGCGCTGGACCGGGTAGGCGAAACCGGCCGCGGCGGCGAACACGCAGAGCAGCGCTACGGTCGTCCAGGGCCCGCCGAGGGTGATGCCCGCCAGGGTGCCCGCGAGGACGAGGCTGAGGACGGAGACCCAGGCCACCGGCGACAGGCGGCGGCCCAGCCACTGGGGGCGTGCCGAGCCCACGGCCTCCGCCACCGTCATGGCGGCGAGCACCCCGCCGTGCGCGGACTCGCCGATGCCGTGGTCGAGCAGGATCGGCTGGAAGAGGTTGACCTGGCAGATCCTGGACAGGGTGAACACGGCCACGCCCTGGACCATGACCAGCGTCAGCCACGGCGAGGAGACGACACAGCGCAGCGCTGCCTTCGCGTCGCCCAGCGAGGTGCCGCGCCCGCCCCTCGGTGCCCGGGGCCTTTCGGCCCGGCCCGGTGAGGCCGTACCGCGAGCCGTGGCGGGCACTGCTGTCCGGGGCAGGGCGATGACGCAGATCAGGGAACCCGCCGCGCTCAGGGCGCTCAGGAGGTACGGAGCCGGGTGGACGAGGGTCATCAGCGGCCCGACCAGGGGCCAGCACAGGATCTTCGCGGCGAGTCCGAGCGCCCGCGCGGTCCCCTCCGCCTTGAGGTAGTGCTCCTCGCAGCGCTCGGTGCGCAGCCCGTCGTACAGGTAGGCGCTGGCCGCGCCCGAGGTGAGGGAGCGGCCGGCGGCGATGGCGAGGAAGTGGACGAGGAAGCCGGAGTACGAGGAACTGACCACCGGGGCGAGGTTCGCGGCCGTCATCACGACGGCACCGGCCCGCAGGCAGTTGCGGGTACCGATCCGGTCGGCGATCAGCCCGGTCGGTATCTCGAAGAGGCAGAAGGCCACGTAGTAGATGCTCTGGATACCGAAGATCTGCCCGTCGGAGAGCCCGGCGTCCTTCTGGTAGGCGTAGAACACCGGCATCCACCACAGCAGGTTGAACAGCAGCTGGAAGCCGTAGTTGAGCCGGACGATGCGCCGGGCGGTGCCGGTCAGGGGCGTGGCGGCGGGCCGCGCCGCGGAGCGCGGGAGGCGGGGGCTCACAGCGCGTAGGGGCGGATCTGGACCAGGCGGAAGTCGCCCTGGTCGGTCAGCAGCCACTCGATGTCCAGGGGGTCGTCCACCTCGGGGGCGCTGAAGTGGGACTGCAGCAGCCGGCCGGTCAGGGACAGGTCCGCGAGCCGGGCCCGGGTGGCGGCGGGCAGGCCCTCGCTCCAGGAGCCGAGGGCGACGGTGCGCCCGCCGCCCTCGACGGTGTTGTAGAGGTACTGCTGCGGCAGCACCTCGCCCTCGACGACCTGTTCGGGCGAGCCCGGCGAACAGTTGAGGTAGACGTTGCGGAAGTCCTCGCGCCGGGTGGGGTCGCAGGTCACCAGGACGCCGCCGAGCGCGGCGGGGACGTACTCCTGGATGATCACGCCCATGTAGGTGTCGTCCAGGGATATGCCCACCTGGTGGCGCAGCCGCACACTGCGCGGCGAGAGCAGGGAGGCCCATACCTGCCGCACGGCGTCGAGGAGTTCGCCGGTGCCGCGGACCGTGGTGACGGAGTCGTAGACCCCTGCCGCGGAGAAGCCCGGCAGGTCCTCGGCGTTGGAGGAGGAGCGCACCACGAGACGGCCGCCCGCGGTGAGCGGGGCGGGGAAGGCCCGGGTGATCTCCCTGGTGACGGAGTCGGGCATCGTGGCGTGCCGGGTCAGGTGCTGGAGCTGCAGGCAGAGCGGGTCGAGGACGTCCATGGCGTCGAGTTCGAGCGCCATCTTCAGCTTGCCGATGCCCTGCTGGAGCGCGGGGGAGGAGGTGAGGAAGCGGTGCAGGAGGGAGAACGGCAGGGCCACACCCTCGGGGGCCGCGACGGTGCCGGCCACGAAGGAGGCCGCGGCCGCGCGGAGTTCGGTGGCGGAGGGCGCGTCCAGGCCGAGCCGGGACGCGAGGTGCCCGTACAGGTTCTTGCGGGGCGGGCGGGGGCGGCCGTAGAACGCGGTGAGATCGGCCGTGCGGCTGTCGAGGACGTGGTGCAGCTCTCCGAGGTTGGCCGCCTTGGTGCCGTAGCGGTCACGGTCGGCGCTGCGCAGCCGGTGCAGGGAGAGTACGGGCGCGTCCTCCAGGAGCGGTGGTTCCAGGCGGATGCGCTGCTGGTGCCAGGCCGGGGCCCGCAGTTCGGGGGCCTGCTCCAGCCGCTCCAGGGTGATCTCGTCCTCGCTGACCCGGTAGCGGACCCAGGCCCCGTCCAGACCGTCCTTCTGGACGAGCTGTTCCAGATCGCGGACGATCGCGTTCGGGATGCCCCACCCGGAGGCGAGCACGTTGGTGTGGGACAGCGGGGTGATGGGCGCGGTGTTGATGAACCCCGCCACCCGCTGCACACCGTCCGGCAGGCAGGGCATGGCGACGATGTCCGACCAGCCGAGCCCGTCGGCCGCCGCCTCGTACTCCGCCACGGTCGTGAAGCAGCGCAGCCGGCCGGTGGCTTCCCCGGCGTTGAGCGGCACGCGGACCCGGGAGCCGAAGAGTTCGTGACCGAGGATGCGCGGCACGCGCTGCTCGCTGACCTGGGCCAGTGCCTCCTCCTGGCCGTGATTGGCGGGCTTGAGCAGGAGCGGCAGCCTGCCGTCGACGCGCTCCCGGACGAAGGTGTAGAAGAACTCCAGCAGCTCCCCGTGCATGGTGTCGGCCTCGGTCGTCTCCAGCACGAGGAAGGTGCGCTCGCGGCCCTCCCGGTCCTCGTCGGTGTGCAGGGACAGCACGCCGAGCAGGAAGCGGCGCTCGGGGTCCATGTAGACGGACGCGTTGAACTCGTCCAGCCGGGCGTCGAGTTCGGCGAGGTCCATGCCGAGGACACGGGTGGCGATGTAGTTCACGTGGAAGGGGTGGGCGGCCGTGTCGAGCAGGTGCCAGGTGGACTCGGCGCGGTCGACGACGACCTTCAGGTACGGGTGGCCTGCCAGGACCCCGGACAGCGTACGGAACAGCGGCAGCGAGAGGTTCTCGCCGACGACCGTGCGGTCGGCCGCGGGATCGGCGACGCTGACGGGGAGCGGAGTGGTGGTCATACGGCGACTTCCTCGGACGGTACGGCCGGCCGGACGCGCGGGCGGGCGGGGGACGCTGACGGTGTGGCCGGGGACGGGGGCCGGGCGGCCGGAGACCCGGACCGCGGCGCGGCCGGTACGGCGGGCGGCAGCACGCCGGGCAGCGCGTCCACCAGAGCCGTGAAGTCGCGCAGCACGGTGCGCGCGTCGGCGGCGGAGAGCAGGCACAGGGCCGCCATCGTGTTGGCACCGCCGGCGGGGTCGTAGACCGGCACGGCGCTGCCGTCGGGCAGGGAACTCTCCGGTACGACCGAGAGCATGCTGCCCTCGCTCAGCGCGACGGCCTCCTTCACCACGGGGAAGTCCCACAGCCTGCGGTCCCGCCAGGCCGCGCCGTGGCCGTCCACCGCGAGGACGACGAGGGAACCCGCGGCGCCGCGTGCCTGCTCCGGGCCGAGGACCCGCTCGGGCCAGGCGACCGGGCGGCCCAGGAGGTGGTCCACGAGCATGCCGACGACGTCGAGCCCGAACACCTCCTCGATCTGCGGGACGGTCATCGCGCCGCCGAACCGGGCGGCCGTCTCGATCAGCCACATGCGCCCGTCGGCGCCGAGCTTGATCTCGGTGTGGGTGCCGCAGTCGCGCAGGCCGAGGGCGTCGACGGCCTCCCGGGCGAGGGCGACGACGCGGTCCTGGAGGTCCGCGGGGAGCAGCGCGGGGGTGATGCCGGCGCGCTCGGTGAACGGCCGCACCGTCGGCATCCGGCCGCTGACGCAGACCGGCCGGAAGACGCCGCCGGTCACCACGCCCTCGACGCTGACGTAGTCGCCCCAGCCGGGCTCGTCGAACCAGCCCGCGGTGTCGCCGGTCACGATCTCCTCGACCACGAAGTGCCCCGCCGCCTCGGCCACATGGAGCTCGGCGAAGCCCAGCCGGGCGGACCGGGCCATGGTCTCGCGCGAGCGCCGCCAGGCGGTGTCGGCCTCCTGAGGGGAGGCGATGATCTGGTGGGCGGTGGAACCGGCGCTCCAGGCCGCCTTGAGCAGCAGGGGAGCGGACAGGGCGGTGACGGCCTCGTGGAGGTCCGCCTGGGTGGTGACGGGGCGGAACGCGGGCTGCGGCAGGCCGTGCCGATGCCAGGTGTGCCGCATCATCCGCTTGTCGCGGGCGAGCGCGGCGGCGTCTCCCGCCCCGGCGAGACCGAGCGCCTCACACGCCTCGGCGACGGCCACGACCGCGTACTCGGAGAAGGTGAGGACCGCGTCCGCGCCGACGGCTTCGGCCCGCGAGACGATCAACGAGACCAGGTCGGACCGCTCCGCGTCGGTGGGCAGCACGACCGAGGCGCACAGTCGCTCCGCGGACGCGGCGACCGACGGCGGAAGTGCGCTGAGCGCCAGCAGGTGCACGTCCGCTCGCGCGGCTGCCCGGGACAGGACATGGCCGAGCGGCGGACCGCCCTTGGCGTGCACCAACAGCACCGTGCTCACTGAGATTCGTCTCCCATCACTTGTCTGTTCGCTTGTCTGTCCGGGGCGTCGGGTGTCCGGCCGGGGCGTCGGGCCTCCGTCCGGGGGGAGCCGGGCCGTGGCCCGGCCCCGCTGCCCGGCCTGGTGCCGCTCGCCGGCCATGGCCGGGACACGGTGACGCAACCCGCGTAGAACACGGCGGGTAACCGGTGACACACACAAGGGAATCAGAAGGCGGGTGCCGGAAGTGCCGCCGGAGGCGGGCGCCAATCAGGCAAATGCCAAAGTCGTGGACATCGTTGGAGTGCGCGCGAAGGTGGTGGATCACCTATGGCAAGCTGCCCCGGCGACGCGCTCACGTATCGCGGTCGGCCGATAACCGAGCATGGCCGGACTCCGCACGGGATAGGCATCGCCATGTCACTTCCCGCCGCCCGGCGGGAACATGGACGGAAAGGCCGTCGTGGACGATCCCGGTCTCAGAGCACTGCTGGAACGCCTCCCCGTCGCCTGGTGGGAGGCCGACGAGCAGGGGCGCGTCAAGGAGCGGGGCGGCGGGGCCTTCGCCGACCTGCCCACCGCGCAGCGCTTCCTGGACCGCGCGCGCCAAGAGCTGTCCGCTCCGGGAGACGCCCTCCAGGACGGCCACCCCCTGCTCCGGTTCGACGGCCGGACCTTCCACGTGAGATGGCCCCGGGACGGGAGCCGGGGGTGGACGCGCGGGCTCGCGATGGAGGCCGGCGCGCAGCCCGCGGGCGGCCGGCCGTACGCCGCTTTCGCGGACTTCGCCGACTTCGCGCCGGCCGCGGCATTCCTCCGCGACCGCGACGGCCGCTACTTATGGGCCAATCACGCCTACGCGCATCTCTACGGCACCACACCGGAGCGGGTCGTCGGCAGCCGGATCGAGGACCTCGACACCCCCTCCGACGCCGCCCGGTTCCGGGCCCTGGACCAGGAGATCCTCCGCCGCGGCAAGCCGGTCCGCCACCACCTGCGCTATCACCGTTCGGACGGCAGCACGGGGCAGGCGGCCGGCCACCGCTTCCCGGTCCAGGAGAACGGCCGGACCTGTGTGGCCGGGATCTACGTCGACATCACCGACCACGTCCGCGCGACGAGCCAGCGCCAGGAGGCCGAGGAGAAGCTGCGCGCGCTGCGGGACTACAGCGGTCTGCCCTGCGCGCTGCTCTCGGTCGGGGGCCGTATAGAGCAGGCGGGTACGGCCGCCGCCGAACTGTTCCGGACACGGCTGTCCGACCTCGTCGGCCGCCGCGCGCACACCCTGCTCGCCGCCACGCCCGACCTCCGTCCCCTGCGCCGCGCCTGGGAGGGGCTGATCACCCGCCGCATCAGGCGGGCGGAGACCTCCGCCGTCCTCGTGGACACCGAGGGGCGCCAGCGCCGCGCGCAGCTTCACCTGTCCACGGTGAGCGGGCCCGTCGGCCGTGTCGCGCACGTGTGGGCCGTCGTCACCGACCAGAGCATCGCCCACGAGGCCCACCCGCCGCTCACCGCCACGCAGATCCGCATACTGTCCCTGCTCGCCGGCGGCAGCACCAACGGCGAGATCGCCGCCGCGCTGAAGCTCTCCCGGCAGGCGGTCGACTACCACCTCAGCCGGCTCCGGGACCTGCTGGGCGCCGAGACCAGGCCCGCCCTCGTCGCCCGTGCCTACGTCCTGGGCATCCTCGCCCCCCGCGCCTGGCCGCCGCGCCCGGCCGCGACCCACGACCCGCTCAGCTCACGCTGAGACGCGGGGGCCGCGCCCGGGGCCGGGGCCCGCTCCCCGCTCACGCCCTTGCCCTCCGGCCGCCCGGCTACCGGCACCCCCAGCGGCCGGACCAGGCCGGGGACGCCCCCGTCCAGGCGCTGCTCCTCCCCGTTTGCCCCCGGTACCCGGCACGGCCCGTTCCACAGGAAGACCCGTTCCGGGCCGCGTTTTCGGGCGTGCAGAGTGTGGAGGACAGGTGAATCACGCCAAAGCGTGAGCACCGGCGAGAACTTCAGGTGGTTGCTCGGTTACCGTGTGGCCGTGGTGACCGGTGCGACGTCGGAGACGCGGCGGGCCGCGGGACGTGGGTTGTGGCTCGCTGTCCTGCTGGTCGCACTGATGCATGTCGTGGGCTGTTCGCACGGGCCGCTGGCCGACGGCTCCTGGCGGACCGACAGCCTCACGGCGGCGGGCCCCGTCTCGGCCGTCGAGCCGGACACGGCCACCGGGCAGTCCGCGGTCCGGTCGAGCGCCTGCGACAGCCCGCACCACGAGTCACAGCAGTGCGCGGGCGTCGACGAGCCGACGCGGAGGCAGACCGACGGGGGCAGGGGCGCGCTGCTTCCGCCCCCGCCACCGGGCACCGGAGTGGAGCCCCGCGTGCTGCCCGTGCGAGGGCCGCCGGTGCAGGAGCCCGTGCGCCCGAGCGGTGCGCCGCAAGCGATGTTGCAGGTGTGGCGGAGCTGACAGGGCCCACCGCACCGTGAGCCGTCCCCTGGCGGGCCGGTGCGGCAGGACGAGCCCGTGTTCAGTCCCCCGACCCGTACACCGCCGTTCGCCGCTGTGCGCCTGTGCGCCGCGGACGGCGGTGGGAGATGCGTCATGACGAACCCACACCTGTCATCCGTCCTGGACTTCCACCCTTCCTCTCCCGCCTCTTCCCCCGCCCAACTGCTGGCCGCCTCGGCGCGGTCGGCCGCCACACCGGCCGCCCTGGTCGGTGACACCCCCGTCCTGTGGGTGGGCGAGCCGTTCACCCCCGCCGGGCGCGGATTCTGGGCCAAGCTGGAGGGCCACAACCCCGGCGGCATCAAGGACCGCACCGCCCTGTACATGGTGGCCGCCGCCCGCGAGCGCGGGGACCTGCGGCCCGGCGCCCGGATCGTGGAGTCCACCTCCGGCACCCTCGGCCTCGGCCTGGCGCTGGCCGGCATCACCTTCGGCCACCCCGTGTCGGTGGTCACCGATCCCGGCATGGAGGCGCAGGTCACCGGGCTGCTACGGGCGTACGGCGCCGAGGTCCACACCGTCACCGCCCCGCACCCGGACGGCGGCTGGCAGCAGGCCCGCCGCGACAAGGTGGCCGAGCTGCTGGCCGCGTACCCGCACGCCTGGTGCCCGGACCAGTACCACAACCCCGACAACGTGGCCGCCTACCGGCCCCTGGCGCACGAGCTGGTCGCGCAGCTCGGCCGGATCGACACCCTGGTCGTCGCGGTCGGCACCGGCGGCCACTCCGCGGGCATCGGCCGCGTCCTGCGCGCCTTCTTCCCCGCGCTGCGGGTGGTGGGCGTGGACACCTGCGCCTCGACCATCTTCGGGCAGCCGGCCGGCACCCGGCTGATGCGCGGCCTGGGCTCGTCGATCTACCCGCGCAACGTCGCCTACGAGATGTTCGACGAGGTCCACTGGGTCGCCGCCCCGGAAGCGGTCTGGGCCGCCCGCGCCCTGGCCCGTACCCGGTACGCCACCGGCGGCTGGAGCGTGGGCGCGGTCGCGCTGGTCGCCCGCCACCTCGCCCGTACGTCCCCGGCGGAGGACCGTATCGCGGCGGTCTTCCCCGACGGCCCGCACCGCTACGTCTCCACCGTCTTCGACGACGACTACTGCCGTACCCACCGGTTGCTGCGACACGAACCGGCCGACGCCCCCGACGAGATCGCCCATCCCGCCCAGGCGGTGGTCACCCGCTGGACGCGCTGCCGCACCGTCACCGACCCCTGCCCCGCGTCCCCGAGCGCCACGGCCGACGGCCTGAGCGGAGCGGCCCGGTGAGGAAAGTCCTCGTACAGACACGTTCGTTCAGCCCGGCCGCCCGGCTGTTGATGGTCAACCAGTTCGCCATCAACCTGGGCTTCTACATGCTCATGCCCTACCTGGCCGCTCACCTCGCCGGAGACCTGGGCCTGGCGGCCTGGGCGGTCGGCCTGGTGCTCGGCGTCCGCAACCTCTCCCAGCAAGGCATGTTCCTCATCGGCGGCACCCTCGCCGACCGCTTCGGCTACAAGCCGCCGATCCTGGCCGGCTGCCTGCTGCGCACCGGCGGCTTCGCCCTGCTGGGCTGGGTGGACAGCCTCCCGGCGCTGATCGCCGCGTCGGCGGCGACCGGGTTCGCCGGCGCCCTGTTCAACCCCGCGGTACGCGCTTACCTCGCCGCCGAGGCCGGCGAACGGCGGGTGGACGCCTTCGCCACCTTCAACGTCTACTACCAGGCCGGCATGCTGCTCGGCCCGCCGGCCGGACTGGCTCTGCTGGCCGCCGACTTCCGCGCCGTGTGCACCGTGGCCGCCGTGATCTTCGCCGCCCTCAGCGTGCTCCAGATCCGCGCCCTGCCCGCCCGGCGCGGCGCCACCGGCTCCCGTCCGGAGGCCGGGGGCACGGCAGCGCGCTCGGTGTGGGCGCAGTGGCGGCAGGTCGCCGCCAACCGGCCGTTCCTGCTGTTCTCCGCCGCGATGATCGGCTCGTACGTGCTGACGTTCCAGGTCTACCTGGTGCTGCCGCTGGCCGCCGACGCCGCCCTCGGCGCGAACGGCACGAAGGCCACCAGCGCGCTGTTCGTCGTGTCCGCAGCGGTGGCGGTGGCCGGTCAACTGCGGCTGACAGGCTGGGCCAAGCGGCGCTTCACTCCCCATCAGGCCCTGACCGGCGGCCTGGCCGCGCTGGGTATCGCGTTCGCGCCCCTGGCGCTCGTCCCCGCCGGGTCGGGTGCCGCGGTGCTGGCGGCCCTGGTCGCCTCGGTCGCGGTGCTCGCCGCGGCCGGCGCGGTGGTCTACCCCTTCGAGATGGACACCGTCGTCGCCCTGTCCGGGAACAACCTGGTGGCCACCCACTACGGCTTCTACAACACCGTTTCGGGCCTCGGCATCACCCTGGGCAACCTGGCCCTGGGCGCACTGTGGGACGCCGCCCACGCCGACGCCCCCTGGCTGGTGTGGACGGCCCTGGCCCTCACCGGAGCAGGATGCGCGACCGCGGTAGCCGCCCTCGCCCGCAACGGACACCTGAACAGCCCCGCCCCCCAGCCGGCCATCGCCTGACCTGACCTCCCACCAACCCACGGGTCCCCGCGCCGCTTCCGGCCGGGGACCCGCTGCTTCCGGCCGGGGACCGACCTGCTGTGACGTCGGCTGATACCGCTGCCGGGGCAGCGCTGGTCCGTGTGTGGCCCGGACCTTGCGTGAGCGGTGCATCCCGAAGGCGTAGACCGAGCCCCGGAGCCCGATGCCTTCCCGCCTGAGCCTGGACGGGGGCGAGGCGACACGCCAACACCCCTTAGTCAAGGACCACATGAGGGTATGCGCCCGGGGTCCGGCCGGGAGCCTGCGTGGCGTCGCAGGCGTATAGTCCGCCCTGAGTACTCCACTTGGAATAGACGAACGGAGTGAGCCGTGCCTTCTCCAAGATCACCAAAGCTCAATCTGATCTCGCTGGCCATTCTGGAGCTGCTGGACGAGAGGAACATGCACCCGTACGAGATGCAGCAGACGCTGCGGGATCGGGGAAGGGACCGCCTCGTCAAGCTCACCGTGGGTTCCCTCTACCACGCGGTGGAGCGCCTGGAGAAGTTCCGTCTCATCGAAGCGGTGGACACCAGCCGGCAGGGCCGCCTTCCCGAGCGCACGGTGTATTCCATCACCGCGGACGGGCGAGCGGCCTTCACCGACCGGTTGCGCGAGATGGTGTCCACTCCCGCCCCCGAGTACCTCGAATTCCCCCTGGCTCTGGCCTTCTTGCACGTACTCGGGCGCGAGGAAGCCATCGAGTGGCTGACCTGGCGGGCAGCGATGCTGGAAGCCGAGATCGCCGCCGAGGAGACGGTGGCCGCCCGGCTCACCGGATTCGGGACCGAGGAGCTGTACTTCCTCGATCTGACCTGGCAGACGGCCGCCGCACGAGCCCAGCTGGAGTGGATCCGGACGGTCGTGGAACGGCTCGCGAGCGGTGCGTTGCCCTGGCCTTCAGAGGCGGCCGGCCGGCAGCAGGAGCTGAAGTTGCCGGAGCCCGGGCAGCCTGTGCACGGGCCGGCTGCCGACGACACCGGAAGCGAGGCGGGTTGATGTCGCGCGTGCACGGGCGCAATCCATGGCCGGCGCTCGGCGCACTGTGCCTGGGACTGTTCATGATCCTGCTGGACACCACGATCGTGAACGTCGCCGTACCCAGCATGCTGACCGGGCTGCACGCGGGGATCGATGAAATCCTCTGGGTCGTCAACATCTACATCCTCGCCTACGCGGTGCCACTCGTCATCGCCAGCCGATTAGGGGACAGGTTCGGCCGGAAGCGGCTCTACCTCGTCGGCCTTGTGATCTTCACGCTGGCTTCGGGGTTGTGCGGCATGGCCGACACCGCCGGCCCGCTCATTGTTGCCCGAACGCTACAAGGCATCGGCGCAGCGCTGTTGAGCCCGCAGACGCTGGCCTTCATCACCGTCCTGTTCCCCGCCGACAAACGCGGAGCCGCCCTGGGGGTGTGGAGCGCCGTGGCCGGCGTGTCGACCATCGCCGGACCGCTGCTCGGCGGCTTCATCGTGGAACGGCTCAGCTGGCAGTGGATTTTCTTCGTCAATGTGCCGATCGGCGTGATCGGGCTGTTCCTGATCCTGCTCTGGGTCCCCGAATCCCGCACCGGCCTCGCGCACCGCGTCGATCCGCTCGGTGCCGTGTTGCTGACCGGCGGCCTGTTCGCGATCACCTTCGGGCTCCTGGAAGGCAGCCGGTACGACTGGGGGACGATCACCGGCGGGCTGACCATTCCGATGCTTCTGGTCGGCGGCTGTGTACTCCTGGCCGGCTTCGTGATGGCACAGTGGCGGTCGGCGGACCCCCTGGTCCCCTTGACGCTTTTCGCCGACCGCAACTTCACGCTCGCCAACGTGGTCGCCTTGGCGGTCGGCTTCGCCATGGTCAGCCTGCTGCCGCTGATGATTTTCCTCCAGGCGATCCTGGGACTGTCCCCGCTGGAAGCCGGCGTGGTGACCGCGCCGGCGTCTTTGACCGCCGCCGCCATCGCCCCGTTCGCCGGCTTCCGTGCCGACCGGACCGGCGGCAAGTACTTGCTGATCGCCGGGCTCGGCGCCTTCGCTCTCGGCATCGGTGCCGCGGCTGTGGCCGCCAGACCGCACATAAGCAGCTGGCTGGTCCTGCCCGCCGTAGCGGTGATCGGAGTGGGAATCGGCCTCCTGTTCACCACGATGACCACCGTCGCCGTCGGGAACATCAGCCCGGAGCTCTCCGGCTCCGCCTCCGGTGTCTTCAACACGATCCGGCAACTGGGGCAGGCCCTGGGCACAGCCGCGGTAGGGGCACTGCTTCAGGGAACGCTCCGGCAGGAACTCCACGACGAGGCCGTCCGCCGCAGCATCGACGTGCCGATGGCCTACCGGAACGCGTTCATCAAGAGCTTCGCCGACGTGGGCGGTGGCAATCCGTTCATGAGCGCGCCGAAAGCAGCCGAAGCCCCGGGCGCCGTCGGAGCGCGCTTGCACCAACTGGGAACGGAAGTCTTCAACCAGGGATTCGTCAGCGCCATGCGCGGGACGCTCCTGCTCCCGATCGGGCTCTGTCTCGTGGCGGCCGTGTGCTGCTTGGGAATCACCTCCCGCCGGCGTGTGCAACGTGTCTCCGAGCAACCGGAACCGGTCCGGGCATTCGACCCGTCCTGAGTCTCTTCTGCCAGGGCAGACAAAGGTGTGTGAGGAACCGTTGGGTGTCGGCGAAAGCAAGCGAATCGCCTTGGGTGATTTGCACCCCTCGCGGACGGAGAGCCCGCCACCATGCCCGTCACAGTCGCCGCATGACGCGAACGAAGGACCCAAGCAGCCCGTATCTGCTGCTGTCGATCACCATGGTGCTGTGGGGGAGCGCCTTCACCAGCTCCAAGCCGGTGGCGGAGCACGTGCCGCACACGGCGGTCGCCTTACCCATGCCCCCCGAACAACTAACGAGCATCCGGGCCGGTTCACCTCTGGCTGTCGGCCCTGCTTTCCGGATTCAGGAGTGCGGGCAGGCCCAGAAGTGACGTGATTCTCGTGCCGGTGTAGTCGTGATGGGTGCCGTCGCGGTCGATGAGGATTCCGCGCAGTCCGGCGGCCCGTGCCCCGCCCATGTCGGAGTAGACGGAGTCGCCGACGTAGCAGGCGGAGCCGGGGTCGGCCTTCATGGCGCTGAGGGCCTGGTGGAAGATCCGGGGATCGGGTTTGGACACACCCGATCGGTAGGAGGTGACGACCACGGGGAACGCGGCGTCCAGGCGTGTGCAGCGGAGGATGTCGAAGAGCAGGTCGTCGAAGTTGGAGACGATGCCCACGGCCGTCCCGGACGCCGCCAGCCCGGCGAGGACCTCGGGCACGTCGGGGAAGACCCGGTAGTTGCGGGGCTCCACGATCACCTCCGCGACGGAACGCCCGGTGCGGCGCCGGCCGGCTTCCTCCCGGCCGATGCCCGCCTCCGCCAGGATCGACGTCACGAACTCCGCCCACGCGGCTCGCCGGCTCGCCGGGTCGGGCTGGTCGTCCGGCCAGCCGGCGGTGCCGCCGACGTGCGCGACGGCGCGCTCCACCGCGCCTAGGGTGCACGGGGCTCCCGAGCGCACCGCGTGGGCCACTATCAACTCGCAGAACGGCGGGTGGACGGCGAAGAGGGTGCCCGCGGCGTCGAAGAGGACGGCCGACGGGCCGCGTCGCCCCGCGTCGGGGGCGTGCTCGGTGGGGTGTGCGGATGTCATCGTCAGCTCCCTGCCATGTCTTCTGCGGCACGCATCTGGTTCTCCTCCAAAGTCGTGCGCAGCCGCGCCGCTTCATCGAGCTGGTGGTGGAGGGCCGGGTCGGCGGCGCGCAGGTAGGTGGTGAGCCGCACCAGGCGGCAGCCCCGGAGCGTCTTCGCGCCGTACGTGGAGTCTCCGTAATGGATGCTCATGCCGCCGATGCGCGCCGCGTAGGCGATGAGTTCGTAGTAGCTGAGGTTGAAGTAGCAGGAAGGTACGTCCCGCGTGAAGGCGCCCAGACGTGGCACCAGCCGGCGGGCACGCGGGTCTTCGTAGAACGCGACGAAGCCGAGCGGGCCGTCGCTGCCGTCCGCACGCAGCACCTTCAGCCCGGGAATCCTCGCCGCGCGGGAGAACCGGTCGCGGACGGCGTCTGCGTCGGTGTCATGGCCGTACGCCCGGTAGCGGGCCAGCTGAAGGGCGACCAGGCAGGGAGTCAGGCCCTCGGGTCCCTGGAGGCGCACCTCGGGAGCCTGGGCGAGGAAGCGGCTCCGTTCTTTGCGCAGCGTCTTGCGCCGATTGCTGCGGAAGCGGGCGAAGTACGTCTCCAGGCTGGTGAACCGCGCGTCCAGCACGGCGTCGGCCCCAGTGGTCACCGCGGTGTACCCGCGTGCCCGCAGGACCCTGTGCAGCCGCCGGCCTTCGGCGTCGCCACGGACATGCGCGAATTCCACGACCGGCAGGGAGAGTTCGGCGGACAGGTCCTCCACCGCCGAGACTAGGGCGTCGAGTTCGCGGACGGGTACGGCGTCCCGCGCGGTGAGGACACCGGGCCGTACGGAGCCCGGGGTGACCACGGCCAGGGCGTCCGTCGCCGTGGCAGGCAGGCCGGCGCGCAGCTTGGCCAGCGTATTCACGGCGTCGTCATGGGCCGCGCCCGGCGGCAGGGCCTCCACCAGAGCTTCGGTGGGAGCGCCCAGCAGCACTTCCCAGGCCGCGTAGGCGCGGTGTGCGGACGTGTGACGGATCGGGTAGCAGGTGGCCAGTGCCGTGGGGGTGCCGTCCCGGCCGCGGGCGAGCAGGTAGTTCTGGAAAGGGGCGACCCGTCCTTCCTCGGCCTCCAGCCAGGGCAGGGAGTGTTCGAGTCCGGACCTGAGCAGCGGCTCGGCGCCCCCGGCCGCGGCGTGCCGGATCCGTTCGTACCGTTCGACCTTCATGTGTGCTCCGCCAGGGCGTCGACCGGCGCGGGGCGTCCCCGGCCGCTCCCGGTACCGCCGCCGTCGAAGCCACGCAGGTCACGGTCGGCCACCAGTACGGCGACGGACAGCAGTGTCCAGGCCGCCGCACACCACAACAGGGGCCGGACGCCGACGAAGCCGGCCAGGACCGGCGCCAGCACGTAGCCCAGCGGCAGGAAGGCGAACGAGCCGATGGACGCGATGGCGCCCACGCGCGCGAGCTGGTCCTGGGGCGTCGTGCGCTGGATCGTGGTGTTCACCAGCACCCCGTACGCGCCGATGGCCGCCCCGGCGAGTACCTGCGCGATGCTCAGCCACCCGATTCCGGACCCCGCGGCCAGGAGAAGCGGGGGCAGGCCGATCACGGTCAGACCGAGCGCGGCGATCAAAATGGGCCGGGGCAGGGCCAGCCGGCCGCTGACGAGACTGCCCAGGAGCTCACCCGAGGCGAAGCAGAGCATGAGCAGCGCCCAGCCGCCGGACGAGCGGGGCTCCACCAGGCCGGGGCCGAGCACGATGAACGGCGCCGTGACGACCATCAGGATCAGGCTGTCCACCACGGTCATGCGCAGCAGCCAGGGAAGACGGCGCAAGGCCCGCCAGCCGTCGTGGAGCGCCGCCAGACCGCCGCCGATACGCTCCGTGGGGCCGCCCCGGGGAAGCCCGAGGAGCAGGAGGGCGCCGAGGAAGAAGGACGCGGCGTCGACGGCGAGCGCCAGGGCCGGATCGACGGTCGCCAGCGCGGCCGTGAGCGCCGGCCCCAGCAGGGCCGCGGCGCCGGTCCAGGCGCCCAGGAGCGCGTTCGCGGCACCGAGCATGCCGGCGTCGACGCAGTGGGGGAGATATCCGAAGGAGGCCGGGTACCCCACCGCCATGGACACGCCGTACAGAGCCTGACAGCCCAGCACCCACCACAGGCTGCCCCCCTGGAGCAGGAGTACGGCGGTCGCTGCCTGGGTGAGGCCGCAGACGACCGAGGAGACGGCCATCAGCGGAAGTTTGGCGAACCGGTCGGCGGCGATGCCCCCGAAGGCCAGCAGGAAGACCTTCGGCAGCAGGGCGGCGGCGAGCAGCACGCCCAGCCACTCGGCCGATTCCCCCCGTCCGGTCACGGCCAGGGCGAGGGCGGTGGGCACGACCGCGTCGCCCGCCAGGGAGACGGCGCGGCTGAGGAAGAACCGCCGGAAGGTACGGACGCCGAGGACCGTGCGGAACGTGCCCTCGCTCATCCGGGCCACGGTGGCCCCCAGTCCGCAGGGGAAACAGGGCCGGGGCCCTGTCGCACGGGCGCGGGGTCAGGCAGGTCGAGCGCACGGGACCGCAACCCTTCCCGGGCCCGGTCACCGTCCTCGCCCCCGGCCGTGACCGCGACGGTCCACAGCGGCTCCAGGCGCGCACCACGCCGGGCCTTGGCCTCGGACGTGCCGATGCCGAGGTGGACGGCGCGCGCTCCGAGCCGGTGGGCGAGCTTCAGCGGCTCGTAGAACATCAGGCCGAAGTAGCAGCCGCGCGTCGCCGAGCGGGACTCGTCGACGCCGATCAGCCGTACCCACAGGACATCGCGGTAGTGGAAGACCACATGGCATCCGACGAGATGGCCGTCGAGCCGGGCCTCCACCAGGTAAGCCCCCGGAACCTCCGCACAGCGGGCCAGATAGCGGGCGAAGCCTGCCGGAGGCTGGTCGTATCCGGGGTCGTACTTGCGTTCGTGCAGGACGAGCAGAGCGGCCGCGGCGTCGTAAGGGCCCCGCAGAGGACCGCTGCTGAAGGTGAGGCCCGCCGCCGCCAGGCGCCTGAGGTCGCCCTTGACCTGGTTCCGTCGGTTCGCGCCCAAGGTGGTGAGGTAGTCCTCGAAGCCGCCGTCGGGGACGTCCAGCCAGGCGTCCCAGGCGATCAGTCCGGCCGGGTGGCCGGCCGCCTCGAACTCGGCCGCGGTGTGGCTCGGCAGGTAGGGGAGGAGCACCGCCCGCCCGTCGGCACGGGAAGGGGCGAAATCCAGCAGGCCGTTCGCGACGCGGGCGGCGGGCAACCGGTCCTCGCCATGGCGTAACTCGTTGTGGTACCCGGTGCGGGGCCCGGCCACGGCACAGCCGTCGACGGGTATCCGGCCGGCCAGGAGGAAGTCGGGGCGGTAGCGGGTGGACCGCACAGCGGGCCCGTCGGTGACCGGGACGAGGACCGCGGAGCGCGCTTCCGTGGACAGGGCCGCCCAGCGGTACCGGTGCCCGTGGCCCGCCAGCAGGCGCAGCCACGCGTCACTGCTGTACAGGCTCCGGGCCGGGGTGAGGGCGAGGCGGGCGGCTGCTTCGTCGAACGACGCGTACTCGCTCGGGACGCCCACGGCCGTCCGCCCGCCCCTCACCATGCGGACCCGCCGGCCGGTGCCTGCCAGGAGGCGCTCAGCTCGAAAACGCGCCGGACCAGGGCAGGGCCGCGCTCCGGGTCCGGGGCCTCACTGGTGAAGACGACGGCCAGCATGACCGCGGCGTCCAGGTGGTAGACTTGCCAGGTCTCTGGAGAGCGCTCGGGCCACGGCCGTACCGAGGTGTACCCGCGCCGAAAGGCGCCGAAGTCGATGCCGTTCTCGGGCAGTCGGGAACTCTCGTGGATCCGGGCGAGATCGAGCGCCGGGTCGCCGGTCATCGAGTTGGACCAGTCGATCAGGGCGCTGATGCGGCCCCGGCGGACGATGAGGTTGGAGGCGCGCACGTCCAGATGGAGCAGGGCCTGCTCGCCGTCCGGCGGGATGCGGCCGGTGATCTCCGTGGCGTGCGGGGCGGTGGGCAGCCGCAGGTCCGAGCCGGCGGGAGCGTCGCGGACGAGGCCGAGGTCCGTCAGCACGGCCCAGCGGCGGGAGAGGCGCTCGGCGATCGACGGGCGGAAGGCGGCGAACCTTCGCCCGGCCGAGACCGTTGCCGGCGGGGGGAGACCGTGCAGCCGGGCCAGGATCGCGCCCAGGTCGTACGAGCGGAACGTGCTGCCGTCAGGGGCGAGGAACTCGCAGACGAGCACGTCGACGTCGAGGCTGAGCAGGTCGTACACCCGGGGCACGGGGATGCCGAGGGGGCCCAGGCAGCGGTACATCTCCGCCTCGTGACGGAGCAGTTCCGCGGTCTCCACCCAGGGGTCGTTGTCGTTGGAGTCGACCTTGCGCGCCGGGATGCGCAGGGCCACCTCCCCCCAGCGTGGATGGGTCGCGCGCCAGACCTCGAACTCCAGCCCGCGGCCGACCGGCTGCGGGCCGGTCAGCCCGAGCCGTTCGACGGCGGACCGCAGAGCCCGTGTCGCTGCGCTTGTCGTCGGTTGCGTCATGGTCATCAGCTTGCACCAGTACCGGCCGGCGCGGGTCTGCGCCAGGCACGCGCGAGCCACTTCTCGTACACGTCCCCGGCCGGCCTGTCGACCACCAGACACAGCGGATCGAGTACGCGCCGGGCTCCGCCGGCCAGGCCGCCGTGCAGCATCGTGAGGTTGTGGCCGACGAGCAGGTCACAGTGTTCGCCGGGGACCAGCACCTCCCAGCGTTGCTTGAAGGCGTCCCAGGTCATACCGGTGGACATGAGGGTCTGATGGCAGAAGAGCCGCGCGACCTCCCCCTGGCACCGGCCGCAGGGACAGCGCTGTGTGAGCGGCCCGGCGTGCGGACACCGCTCCCGCGCCTCCTTGGGCAGGTCGGACTCGCCGTGGTGGAAGGACACCCCGTGCCACAGCGTGTCCTCCAGCCCCAGCATCGCACCCATCGAGGGGTAAGGACACCCGTGCTCGGGCTGTCGCCGTACGGCCTCCCGCAGGTTGCCGCCCAGCCAGCGGGCCACCTCGGCCACCGGCTCACCGGTGGTGCCGAGGCCGCGTTCCTCCCGGACGGCGCGCAGCACGGCGAGCCAGTCGTAATAGGTGGTCACGCTCAGCCCCTGTCCGGGGTCGGTGAGGAAGATGCCCTGGTACATCTTGTGCGCGGACGTGGTGGTGTAGCCCCGGGACCCGAACTCCCGCCACGCGGCCTCCCATTCGGGCATGTCGAGGACGCTGGGGGTGAGGTACGAGCAGTGCTGGCCGTCGAAGTGGGGCAGCAGCGTGCGGGTGGGGTATCCCTCGGGAACGTACGTCTCCTGGGGACGGTCGACCTCCAGCCGCATCTCCTCGGGCGCGCCGCGGCGGACGAGAGCGAGGCGGAGCCGCTCGGCCAGTGACCGCGCGAGGCCGCGGCTCTCGTCCACGGAAAGCCGCAGCCGACCCAGCCGGAAGACGGCGAAACCACGGGTGTCCAGCATCTCCGCGCCCTGCCCGGCGATCCGGTCGAGGGCCTCGTCCGGCCGGCTCCCGATCAGCTCGTCACAGGCGATGCCGGTGTCGGTGGGGGCGAACTTCACCGTCCCTCCTCAGAAGTCCGTATCCGTTCCCCGGCGGCGTCCTGTCCGTCCGCGGCGTCTTGGGGCGGGTCCCAGGGCGCCAGGCCGGAGGGCTGGCAGTCGGTGCGGAAGAGGAATTCGAACAGCAACCGGGCCGCTATCTGAGCGGTGCTGCCCGTGGGGTCGTACCGAGGCGCGACCTCGGCGATGTCCAGACCGTCGACGGGAAGGGCCCGCAGCTCTTCGTAGACGTCGAGGAGCTGGGCGCTCTGGAGACCGCCCATGGTGACATGTCCTGTACCGGTGGCCGCGGCGGAATCCAGCACGTCGATGTCGAGCGACACATAGACCGTGTCGCAGCGTTCGCCCAATGTGTCGATCACACGGCGCAACGCGGCGCCGGCGCCTTCCCGGATGATCTGCGACGCGGGCACCACATGGAACCCGCGCTCCACCAGGGACCGGAACTGGTCGTACTTGGTGACATCGCCGACGCCGACGAAGGCGATGTCACGCGGGTCCACTCCCGGAAGCTCGCTGATCCGGCGGGAGTTCGAGCCGTGGTACAGCGGCCCGTGCAGCGTGCTCCAGTTCCCGAAGTCGAAGTGGTGGTCGATGTTGATGAAGCCCGTCCGCAGCCGGCCCTTGTCCAGCTGTCCCGCCCGGAACCCGGCGAAGGTCGGGAACGTGGCCGAGTGGTCGCCGTTGAGGAAGAGCGTCCGGGGAGCGTGCCGGGCGAGCCGGCGGCTCTCCACCGCGACGGCCTGGAAGGTCCGTACGGTGTCGGTCGGATACGTGTGCAGATCGCCCGTGTCCGTCACGGACGGCGCGCGGTAACGGAAGGTCTGCCCGGTGCGGGTGTCCAGCATCGGCCACTCGCCGAGGCTGTTCAGATAGCTGGAGAACACCAGACTGGCCTGACGAATGGACCGGGGGCCCTCGGCCGCGCCGGGGCGGGAGCTGGCGGTCCCGTCGAAAGGAACGCCGGCCACCGCCCAGCCGTCGAGCGACGGAACGTCTCCGGTCAGGGGCGGGGCGGCGGGCGCGCCGAAGAGCGTGGCGATCCCGGACCAGCCCGGAAGCGGGTCGGGCTCGAAGTCCTCGGGCTTGGCGCTCTGTTGCAGGGCGGAGAAGTCCGGCAGCTGGTTCATCACACCTCGCGGGGGGAGACGGTGGGGCTCGACGGGACGGCGCCTGCCGGGCCGGATTCCCGCTCCTCGCCGGTGGATTCCGTGGGGCAGCCCCGTACGATGCGATGTGCCACCGCGATCTTCTCCTGGAAGAGTTCCCAGCTGCGTTCCCGGCTGAGGTGCTGCGGGCGGTAGACGACGGGGGCGTCCTCCCGCCAGGCGGCGAAGTCCCAGTCCACGATCCGCCGGCGCAGCCGCGGAAAGTCGGGGGTGAGCGGATAGGGGACGAAGTTGTAGAGGTTGAAGAGCCACAGCCAGGCGCTGTTGTCGTCCAGCCACTGCACTGTCTGACGGTGCGCGGCCTCGGTCTCCTCGTCGAGGCCGCCCATGACGTTCAGGACCACCTTGAGGCCCGAGTCGCTGACGGTCCGGATCTTCTCGGTGTAATCGTCCAGTCCACGGGAGAGTTTGTGGTGCCGCTTCATCACCTGGGTGTCCGCCGACTCGAACCCCATCTCCACGGCGATGACGCCCAGTTGGTGCATCGCGTCGACGACCCACTCCTTCACCTGCATCACGTGGGTCTGGACGATGAACCGGTAACCGGGCCGGTCGCGGAACACGTCGAGGAGGTTCTGCACCGCCTCGCGGGACTGGCCGAACGTCTTGTCGCCGATGTAGACGAGACGCGTGTCCGGGAAGCGCGCGGCGAGTTGGTCGACCTCCTCGGCCAGCGCGTCCTTGGTCACGAGCGTGAGCTGCTTGCTCCAGGCGTCCCCGCAGAAGGAGCACTTGTACAGGCAGCCATGGCTGGCGTTGAGCCGGAGCATCGGCACACTGCCCCGGTACCCCTCAAGGTGCCGGTAGTTGGGCGACCAGCTCACGCGGTGGGGTGAGAGACCGAGCGTCGGCGCCTTCTCGCTCTGCCCGCCCTCGCCGGCGGCCATCTCGACGAGCCGGGTGACGAAGGAGGCGTCGAGCTGGCCCCGGTGGACCATGTGGACGGAGCCCGCCGGGACGAGCGGTGCCATGTTGCCGCCGAGGACGACGCGGCGTCCCGCCCGCTGCAACGTGGCGGACACCTCCAGCGCGAGTTTCAGGTTCTGCGCGAGGGGCGACATGAGTACGAGGTCGCCGGGCGCGGTGTCGGCCAGTATGGGCTCGGCACACGCGTCGGGTTCGGCGGGCTCTTTGGAGAGGTCGCAGAAACTGGAATCCAGCCTCGCCGTGTCGATGAGAGCCGTCAGATGCGCCACCCACAGGGGAATCTCCCAGAGACCGTCTCCGGGAACGAAATACGAGGGAAGGTGGGCGCGGAAACGCAGGTCGTAGTCCCGGTAGTACGCGGCGAGCCGGGGGTCCGGGGCCTGTGTGGAGGGGAAGGGTAACTGGACGATGCAACTCTTGAGCGCAGTCGATAACCTCTGCAAGGCGTTCTCCTGAGCGCGTCGACATTCACGAGGCGTGCGGCGTGCACCGGCGCTGTGTCGCGAGGCCGTCAGTTCGGGGGTTGTGTCGGTCGTGCGGGATCGGTGCAGTGGGAACACAACAGCTTCGATCGTAGGCACTCAACATGTTCATGTGTCAAGTGCTAAGCGTGTGCCGCATGTGACGAGCCGGGCCTGATCATCGCGGCGGCGGTGCGACGAGGGCGTGACCGAAAATGGCTTGTTTCGCCAGGGGGTTGTGCGCTGTACGGCAGTGAGCCATGGCGACTTGCCACTGGCCCAATGGACAACCCGTTTCGTGCGCACATGGACCAGGGAAGCAGGCGGTATGCGAAGCCCGTGGCACGGTTTCGGCCTGCGCGGCCTGCGCTCTCGGCCCGGTCCCGAAACAGGCGTTTATCCGCCCGCGTCAGCTACCGTGCCGCGCCACCTGCCCGACCTCGTACGCCGACGCTCACGTGCGAAAAGGCGCGCGCACGAGACCGAGAGGGAATACGAAAAGCCGGGCCCCGCGCCCGTGCCCGTTGTCCCACCCTGGGGCAGGCGCTGGGCACTTGCGGCACGACCCGACGGTCGAGCAGCGCCGATCCGCCGGCAGTCCGGGGAGGGGTGGTCCGGCCATGGCTTCCGCAACCATGCCGATGACGACGCCTACCTCTACGAGGTCAAGGCATCCACCGGCGGCAGCGGCGTGCTCGGGCAGAGGGCGAACGGCTTCCGGGCTTATGGACGTGCCATAGCAGGAGAAGTTGTTCAGCGAATGCAATGTGCGGCTCAAGCACGCGCCCAGAACTGGACGCCGAAGCGTACCGTAGCTCCGGTCTTCTGAGGGTGATGAGTGGTGATGAGGAAAGAGAAAAGGCGGGCTTCACCTTCTGGCGTGCCGACCGGTCCACCCGCGACCGGGCCACGCTGACGCAGTAGGTGAACGTCGACATGATGGGCAACAAGGAACGGCACCTTCGGTGTCTACGCCGCTGACAGGACAGGCGTGGCCCGCTGCCCCGGAGACCAGCTCACCGCAGATGGAAACGGCCGCGCCCCCAGATCCGGCTCGCTCGAAGAATTCACCTGCAAAAGCGCCGACTTCGCTCCTCTTGCCGCCGCCGGTGTTCCTGCCGTCAACCCGAGCTTCACCGAAGAAAAAGGGGTCTTCAAGGGGCAGGTCTTTCCGGATACCTGTTACCACCTCCGGAGTGTCCACGCGGAAGAGGCCAATGTGACCACGCTCGTCGCCGACGGGGGCGGTAAAGGCGTTTCGAGTTCGCCCTGTTACCACTGCTGCTGAGCAGCGTCTGCTGCCGCCTGTGCGTCAGCCGCTGCTTGTGCCGCCTGCTGCTGTTGGGCAGCGTCTGCTGCGACCTGCGCTGCATACTGCTGCTCAGCCTCGTACCGCTGCTGGTCAGCGTACGCCGAATCCTGCTGCTGGCGCTGGCGCTGAGCGTCATCATCCGCCGCTTGCTGGGCTCGCCTTTTCTCCTCCTCTTCCTCCTCCCGGCGGCGAGTCCACCACTCGTCATCCGCCTTCCGACGGCGCGTGGCTTCGTCACCGTTGTCGCCGAACGTGCTTGGCATGTCAGCTCCTTCGCGGTCGTCATTCTGCGTCAGCCTGCTACTCCCCGCCCATGAACGCTATGCCGCGCAACAACCAGCACACACCCCTACATGTGCCGTATGTCATCCGCACGACCACCGCCGACCATGTGCCCGACCACACCGCGGCCGATTCCGAAGGCACACCGGCCACGGAGCTTCCGGTCACCCTCGGCAAGCCAGGCAAGGCCGTCGGCTTCCTCGGCGCGGCCGACCTGGAGCCTGCCGTGTCACCGCTCCGGCGCGGCCTCGATCACTGGCCCCGCACTTGCCGAGCATCAGCGGGAAATGCGGGAAATGCCAACTGAACGCTGCAGTCACAGCTGGGCGGGTCCAGGCGCTTGACATGCTGACCGGTGCGCTACGCAGCTATCACGATGCCTGCCCGGCCACATACTGGCGGCACGTGTGTTCCGACGTCGCCAGTGACCATGCGGCGAGCCAGGTCGCCGGTAACGCAGGCACTCCCGGTCAGGTTGCGTAGCGCCTGGGCGCGTCTGTCAGTCTGTCCGGCGCCAGCCGGCACGCCACGGTCCTGCGCAACGCCGAACTCGTCGGGACTTGGCGGGAAGGGAAGTGGGTCATGCACCGGCTCCAGATGCCGAACTGGGCTCCACAGGCTGCGGCGCGTCTGCGCGAAAGAGGCGCAGTGTCCTTGGCCGCAGCACGGAGGTATGCGGCCACGGCCCAGGATGACGACCGCACCGCACAAAGGTCCTCACGGTTCTCCACCCCTCACCCCCGGCAGCCGCAGGCGGAAACACGCGCCGTCCGGCTGCGGTTCGTACCATGCGTCGCCTCCGTTGGTGCGGGCCAGGTTGCGGACGATCCACAGTCCCAGCCCGGCCCCGTCCGTGCCCGGCGCATGGGCGGGGTCGCGGCTGAACCGTTCGAACAGACGCGGAACGAAGTCGGAGGCCACGCCCGGACCGTGATCGCGCACCGTGATGTCCACCCAGCGGCCGCCGCTCTCCTCGGTCCACTCCTCGGCCCGCACCTCGATCGGCGGGCGGCCGTAGGACAAGGCGTTCTCCAGGTAGTTCGTGAGCATTTCCGAGAAGGCGATCCGATCGACGTACGCCCGCAATCCGCGACCGTCGTACAGCCGGACGGATTGCGCCCGTTCGCCGAGGTCGGCCAGCCGCTCGATGAGGAAGCCCAGGACGGGGATGCGCTCAGGGGTGCCGCCCGCCTCGTGGGCATCGATCCGGGAGGCGGTGAGGAGTTTGCGGACGAGCCCTTGGAGGTGGGTGACGCGCTCGGCGATCCGGGCGAGGATCTCGGTGCGCCGTTCCGCGTCGGCCGCTGCGCGGCGGTCACGCAGCACATCGACCAGGAGACCGATGGTGGCCAGCGGGTTGTGCAGTTGGTGGGCCGCGACGGCGACGACGACATTGCGCCGCTCCAGCGCTTCCTCCAGTTCGCGCTCCGCCTGTCGCCGCCGGGTGATGTCCCGCAGCGCGACGACGTGCAGCCGCTCGCCCTCGAACACCGTGGTGGTGACGCGCATGTCCACGACGCGGCTGCCGCCGGTGGGCAGCACCAGATCGATGGTGGCCTCGCCGACGGCGAGCGGGGAGCCGAGGTCACTGCCGGTCAGGTCGTCGACCGTGCGGCCGAACAACTCGGTCGCGGCCGGGTTGCAGTAGCGGATGACCCCCTGCGCGTCGATCGCCACGATGCCGTCCGCCGACGCCGCCAGGACCGCCCGCACGATGTCCTCGTGGTCCGGCCCGTCCGGCTTCCGCTCCCCGGGTGACGGGCAGTGGGAACCCGGGGTGACGGCGTCATTCATGTGGCTCCGGTTGCGCTGTGCCCTCGGCCGTACCGGCGGGCCACGGCCTGGTGTCCAGCAGCGGACTGCCGTAGCCGGCCAGGATGTTGGACACCCCCTTCAAGGGAGCGCCCACATGCAGACCGGTGTGGTCGATGGTGACCGCGCGGACGCGGTGGTCGTGAGCCGAGCCGCGGGCCTGGAGCACGGTGATGGCGCGCCCGACGTGCCCCGGCGACTCGACGTAGCGCAGCAGGATGGCGCCGTCCGTCAGGCTGGCGATCTGGTCGGCGATCGACGGACCGCCGGACCCCGCGTACGACGGACCGGGCAACGCCGTCAGGAGCGTGGTGACGCCCCGGGGGCGCAGTACCGCGCCCAGGGCGATGACGAAGTCGAGCAGCGCCCGCGAGGTGGCGATGCGCTCCAGCGCGGACAGCGTGTCGATGACCAGCCGCTGCGGCGCGAACTCCTCGACCGCCCGGCGGATACGGATGAAGTGGTCCTCCAGGGATGAGGTCTCCGGGTATTCGGACACCACGGTCAGCAGACCTGAGGCATCCATGTGGGCCAGGTTCACGCCCCAGCCCGCGATGGAGCGCCGCAGTTGCTCCTCGGTCTCGTCGAAGGTGTAGAGCAGACAGCGTTCGCCCGCGTCGACGCCCGCGACCATGAAGCTCAGCGCGGTCAGCGTCTTCCCGACACCGGTGGGGCCGGAGAGCAGGACCACCGCGTCCCGGAAGAAGCCCCCGCCGCACATCTCGTCCAGGGCCGGGACCCCGGAGGAAACCCGGTCGTGGCGCACCGACCCCTTGTCGAGGGGCAGGAACGCGAGGGGGATGACGACGATGCCGTCCTGCGGATCGATGGTGAACAGCCACTCCCCGGTGCGGTGCGGCGCCCCCCGGAGTTTGACGATCTCCACGGTCCGGCGGCGGCGTTCCTGGTACAGCCCGTTCCGCAGGACGATGACGTTGTTCAGCACGAACTCCTCGACGTCGTAGCGCGAGATGCTGCCGTACTCGTCCGTCCGCTCGGCAGTCAGGACGCAGGTCACTCCGAGCCCCTCCAGCGTGGTGGCGATGCGGAAGAGTTCGTGCCGGACGACCGCTTTGTCCGGGAACCGGGTGAAGATCGCGCCCAGGGAGTCCAGGGACACCCGGGTGGCCCCGGTCCTGTGCACCGCGTGGCTGATCCGTGCCACCAGCGCACCGAAGTCGTACGTGCCGACCGTCGGCCCCTCCTCGGTGATGTCGGCGGACGCGTCAACGAACGCCCAGGTGCCCTCGGCTTCCCAGGCCGCGATGTCGAAGCCCAGCGAGGCGGCGTTCCGCCGGATTTCGGCGGGCGGTTCCTCGAAGGTGACGAACACCCCCGGGTCACCGAACCGCTGTCGGCCCCGGGCCAGGAACTCCACGGCGAACAGCGTCTTCCCGCTGCCCGCCGTACCCGTCACCAAGGTGCACCGGCCTTGGGGCAGGCCGCCCAGCGCCACTCGGTCGAAGCCGTTGATGCTGGTGGGCACTCGCGCAAGCGTGTCGTCACCGGCGGCCATGGTCACGCGCCTCCAAACTCGTCCACGTTGGGCAGTCCCAGAGCGAGTGCGGCGCGGTGTTGGTCCGACAGGTCTCCGACCACTCTCCGCTGGGGCGCGGGGCGCAATCGGACCACGGTGGGCGTGGCGAGGATGCGCCACCGCTCCGCCAGCTCGGGCCGTTCGACGGCATCGACAACGGTCAGTTCGTAGTAACCCCGTAGGCGGGCCTCGCACAGCGACCGCAGGTTCTCCAGCGCCTCGTGAGAACGCTGGGTCTGCCCCGCGATGTAGAGAACGAAGGAGTACGTGGTCACTTGAGGGCATACCTCCCCACGCGATCCCCGTGCGTCGCCCGTCCCTGCCTTCCACTGTCCTCCGCCCGAGAACCGGTCGCCAGAGCGGAGGCCGCGTTCGTTCCGACAGGAGCGCCGAAGCGCTTGCCGGGCCTAGGCTCGGAGGTGTCCGTTCCCATGCGGCGGCGGAGACCGGCGCAGACACGGCAGGGGCCAACGATGACCAGGGTGCTCGTGGTCGAGGACCAGCGGACGCTGGCCGAGGCGCTGGCGCTGGCCATCGGCGCCCAGCCCGATCTGGAGTGCGTGGGAACGGTGGAGACGGTCGAGCGGGCGCTGCCCCTGGCACGGACGGGTACCGACGTCGTCCTGATGGACGTCCACCTGCCCGGCACCGACGGCATCTCGGGGACCTCGCTGCTCAAGACGGCCGCCCCGGCCCTGCGCGTGCTGATCCTGACCGGGGACCCGCGCCCCCGGCTGCTCGCCGCCGCGGCGGCGGCCGGCGCCGCGGGCTTCCTGACGAAGGACAGCGCTCTCCCGGACATCCTCGCCGCGATCCGAGCCCCGGCCACCGGGCCGTTGCTGGTCGCGGGCGGCACGCTGGCGGCGCTGGCCGCGGTGCCCGGGGACGAACCGCTCCCGCCGGGCACCGGGCGCCCGGCGCGTCCGGCTCCCCGGCAGCAGAACCGGGGCCGCTGCACCGCGCGGGAACTGGAGGTGCTGCGGCTGCTCGGGCAGGGGCTGGGCCCCAAGGCCATCGCCGAACGCCTGGTCATCAGTCCGCACACGGCCCGCGGCCACATCAAGAGCGTCATGCACAAGCTGAACGCGCACAGCCAGCTCGAAACGGTCGTCACGGCGATACGGGAAGGGCTGCTGCCCCCCGCCACGGGCGGATGCCCGGACGCCTGAGACCCGCGGACCCGAACTCGGCCCACCTGGGGGGTGCGAACGGCCCATCCACGGGTTCAACGCCCCGCTCCGCCGCTCCTACCGTAGGGGCAGTACACCGCGTGTAGTGCAAGGAAAGGGGCGTCCGGCCGATGGCCGACAAGGATGTGCTGTTCGCGGAAACATCACGGTTCGCCACCACGCTGGCCGCGCTTCCCCCGGTCGGCCAGGTGGTGCACGAACTGGCCCGGTGCGGCGCCAGCAGCCTGGGAATGCGCAGTGCGGGCGTGTCCCTGTACCTCGACGACCGCCCACAGCTCGTCGGCGCCCTGGACGAGGCGTCCACCGCGCTCGGTCACGCACAGGAGCGCCTGACCAGCAGTCCGTGCGCCGAGGCGCTACGGACCGCGCGTCCGGTGGCGGTGGTGGACCTGACTCGGGCTCCCGGGCGCTGGGCCGCGTACGAGGAAGTGGCCCGCCGGTTCGGCGTGGTGGCCCTCGCCAGTGTGCCGCTGTGCGGTGACGGCCGGGTACTGGGTACCGTCGACCTCTATGACACGGCCGCCCGTCCCTGGCCGTCCTGCGATCTGTCCGCGGTCCGGTTGCTGAACGACATAGCCACCGCCTACCTGGCGCATTCCACCGCGCTCGACGAACTGCAACGCTTGACCGACCAGTTGCGGCACGCGCTGGCCAGCCGGGTGGTCATCGAGCAGGCGAAGGGCGTGATCTCCGCGATGCGGCAGGTCTCCGTCGACGAGGCGTTCGACCAGCTGCGCCGGCACGCACGCTACCGGCGGGCGAAGCTCCACGATACGGCGCGAGAGGTCGTGCGCACCCGCCACAGCCCCTGACCCACCCTGGCAGGCGCCCTCACCCAGACCGTCGCGATTCCCTCCCGTCCTGGCGGGGGCGCCTCCGCGGTCTACCGCCAGGCGGGCAGTCGGCGTATGGCGCACCGTCAGCGTGCCTGGCGGCCCCGGCCCGGTTCTGACGCCCGGCCGGGGCGAGAAGAGCGGTCGCGGCCGGCGGGCTCGTAGGAGATCCGGTAGCCGCACCGCACGCACTCCTCGCTGACCACCACGCCGTCTTCCCGGCGGGTGCGGTGGTGATCTGGTGCGCAGCCGTGCAGGGCCATGGTGGGGAGCGTGACCTCTCCCTTCAGCCGCACTGCGGCCGGTCGCTCCCCAGGCCGGACGGCGGGGGCACTGAGCCGTCGCCGGTCGAGGTGGCCAAGGCGCGAAGGCACGCCGACGTGTGCGTTCATACGGCTTTCCTCAGCAAGAGGGACACCGCCGCCTGCCGTGGGCGCGGCGCCCCTGGATGACCGAAGACCGCTGGGCGACAGTGCCGAGCGATGCTTTGCGGCGCGGCCCCGGAGCTTGGGGCCGACACGGCGATGGCACACCGTAATGACTTTGATGCCAGGCTCACACGGGATGGACGCCCGGCACGCCGGAGAAGCACGGCCGCGGGCCCGCGGATCGCCGCGCCATGTTCCATCAGCTCCGCCTTTTCCAGGGCACCTGTGGTGGTGGGAGCAACGAAAGCCGGTGGCTCCGGGCACGTGCCGTCGCACAATGTTCACCCGATAATCACTGCTGGTGCGGAAACGCTACTGCAGTGGCGACCCGGTGAAGAGGGTGCTCGGAGCAGCCGACAGGTCCACCCGGCACCAGGTGCGGCTGTCCTCGGCCAGTGAACGGACAGCGGCGGCGATGTCGGTGCGGAGGGTGAGCAGCGGGCCGGTCCCCGTGCGGTCGATCATCTTGCGAAGGGCCGCGCCCGGTTCGGTGAGCAGCAGTTCGCCTCCGGCCGAGCGCAGCCGCATCGCCTCGCGGACCAGTACGGCCAGGGCATCGAAGGTCATCCGCTCCACTGTCGACACATCGAGGATCACGGTGGGCGCGTTGGCACGGCGCCGGAGGACGCAGGCGAGGCGGCTCACGGTTTCCCGCGATCCGTCGGGCAGATGCAGCAGGTGGTACTGGGCGGAACGGAGCAAAGAGACCAGGGCCTTCCCCTATGCGGAGCTGGACGCCTCGGCCAAAGATCACACAGTGCGGCGGTCCAACACGGCTACCGTGCCATCGGCATACCCGGCCGCGTCAGTACTACCCGCCGCAGAGGTATGAGATCCCCTACGCCCAGTGCATCAGGTAGGCACCCCTTCGGCCGCCGTGGCACCGCACGCCGCCCTGGCTGTGAGGCGCGACAGCGGGCGGGGGTGCCGTCCTCGCGCCCGGTCACCGCCACCCATCGGCGGCGAACACGCCTGGCCCCAGGGAGTGATGGAGGCAACCTGCCACGACAGGGCTGCCCCTGCCCGGTCTCTTCCCGGCCATGGACGAGCGCACCTGCTGAGAGTTGCCGCCCGCCTGCGGGGTTGTCGGTGTGTATCCGGGGCGTCCTGGCGCTGCGGGCGGGCGCATCGTCATCACCGCGCTGTGACGGGTCGAGGTGGCCACTTCGCGATCGACGGCATGCCGCTCGCGCGTCTCGCGCGTCCGTGTGCGCCTTGGCCTCGCCGCATGACGGTTCAGCCGGTCCTGCCTGACCTTCCGCGACAGCCTCGCGCGCCCGACACAGGGCTGCGGAGGACGACTTCCCGCAACCGGTCACGGCCTGCCCTGCGACGCGAGAGCGCCGGCCTGCCAATTCCTCCTGGGCGTCGAGAGCGGTTCGGAGCCGGTCAGTGGCCCGCTCCCGCTCGTCGGCCCGGCGTTCTCTCAGGTCAGCGGCGTCTTCGCGGGCGTCCGCGAGACGCTCCCGCTCGCCGGTCGGCGGCCTCATCACGCTGATCCGCCGGCCGTACCCGCTCGTCGGCGCGGCGCTCGCGAAGCCCGGCGGCCTTCTCGCGCTCGTCGAGCGGCTGCTCCCGTCCGACGCACCGGTCCGCGACGGCACACAGCAGAACAGCCGATCGATCACGGCTCACACTGGCGGTAAGCGTCGCGTGTGCCGAGGTTGTGCGGTACCGGTGAGACGGAGCTGGAGCGCCCGGCGGTGGGTCATGCCGTGCCGTTGTGGAGGTAGAGGCGGTGGGCGAGGATGTCGCGGGCGACGTCGAGCAGGGCCAGATCGTGGGTGTAGGCGTGGGCGCGTAAGCGTAGGAGGGCCTGGTCGACGGGGAGGTGGAGCTGGACGGCGAGGACGCCGGCGGCCTGGTGGACCTCGGCGCGGTGCAGGGCGATTCCGGTGCCGTGTTCGCCGGTGAGCAGACGGGCGGGGGAGGCGCGCAGAAGCAGGGTCAGGGCGATGCGGGCGAAGCGTTCGGTGGCTTGTTGCTGCTGGGCGGTCGGTGGTCCGGGGCGGGTGCGGTAGACGGTCAGGACGCCGGCCGGGACAACGCCCAGGTGCAGCGGGACGGCCACGACGGCGCGGGCAGGGGTGTCGGCGGCGGCGGGCAGGAACTGCGGCCAGCGGTCGATGGGGGTACGGGCCAGGTCGGGTTCGGTGAGGGTGCGGCCGGTACGGGCCGCGTCCAGGGTGGGGCCTTCACCGAGGGTGTACTGCAGGTCGTCCAGAGTCGGGCCGAGCAGGCCGGCCGCATCGTCGCTCCAGACGAGTTCGAGATGGCCTCGGGGAGTGGCCAGGCACAAGGTCAGTGCGTCGTGGCCGAGCAGGCGCGCGATGGCCCCAGGGGACAGGACGTCAAGGCCCCGGCCGGTGCGCACGGCGTGGCGCAGCCGGTCGAAGAGGGTGTCGATCTCGGCATGGGGCATGGTCCACCTTCTGTCGTGGGCACGGCGGGGTGGCGGCGGGCCGGGGCGCCGCCGGGTGCCGGATGAGGCCGGGCTGCCGCGAGCGGGACACGTCGTCGGGGACCGTGCCGTGGGCGACGTCGGTGGCCGGGGCGGTGAGTTGGCGCCGACGGGCACGGGCGTGTGCGCGCAGCCGGTGAAACGCGTCGTCCAGGCTGATGCGCAGGCGTTCGGTTCGGACCGCAGGCCCTTGGCCTGTCCGATCACCAGGCGCCTGTCCAGGGCGGCGGTCGGCTGCTCGATCAGGACGGCCTGATCGTGCGGGTCGTACCGGTGGCCGAAACAGGGCGCGGCGGCATCGTGCCAGGGCCAGGGCGATGCGCAGGTCCGATCCGTCCGGCAGGGGTACGGTGTGCTGCTCGCCCATCAGGTTCAGGGCGCAGACGGTCGGGACGGGGGAGCGCAGCGGCACCGCGGCCACGGCGGTGGTGCCGACCCGGTGGGCGCGACGGGCAGAACGCGGCCGGCGCATTGCCGCCGGGCCGGTCCGAACCGCGGTGGGCACGGCAGTGCCGTCGCGGGTGGCAGCCTCGCAGGGGACCTCGTCGAGGTCGGTCTGGTCGTCCTCCACGTGGCGATGGCGTTCGTCGAAGGCGGTGGCGTACTCCACCCGCCCCGGGGCGTCGAGAACGGTGACGCCGGCTCCGGCCACCGGCAGCAGGGCCGTCGTATGGCCGGTAGATTCGCGCAGCAGCTCCAGCGGATCGCAGTCCGCGGCGCGGTGAACCAGATCGCGCACCGCTTCGGCGATGCGCACCTCCCGTCGGGTCGCGGGCATGAACGCCACCGATCGGCAGGCTCCCGCATCCGCGGCGTGAAACGCGGGGACAGGGCGCGCGCCTGGCGGTGGGAGCGAAAGTCCGGCCACAGGGGACCGCGAATGCCCGCGGACGGGACCGCTGTATTCCACCTGCTCTCCGCCTGACCCGCCCCGACCGCCGCAGTGGCCGGTGCCGACCCGCCCGGCGGCCTTACGGTGCACCTGTCAGCCTAGCGCCGTCGGCACAGCGCTGAGAGGCGCCTCGCGGTATTGCCGGGTCACCGACGGCGGGGAGCGAGAGGTGCGCCTCGCCCACACCGGCTCGAAGGTGCGGCACTCCCTGGCGGAGGCGGGACAGTGCGGTTTGTAGACGGCGTGCTGGCAGGCGTATTCGCTTCGTGCTGGGGCCGGCGGAATCTGTCGGCCTACTGGTAGGCGGTGGCGGCGGGTGGGCACACCGGGTACGCATCCTGGCTGGAGCGGGGCTGGAGCGGGACGCCGCGATGCTGCTGAACTTCGGTCCGGCGAGGGTGGGCACGTTCGGCGGGGTGGCGAACCCAGCGGGCGAGCAGGCCGAGTGTCCGAGGCAGGGAGCTTCTGACCAGCAAGAACCCGCATTCACGGGACCAAGAAGGCGCTGCGCACCGCCTGGCCTGCCTCTCGCGGCGGGCCGTACTCTGCCGGACGGCGGGCAATCCAGCGCGGTGGACCTCCCGTCGCCCGACAGCACTTCCATCCTTCGCCGTCGCGACGGCGCACAACAAGGGCGCCGGCATGGCACTGCACACGCCCCGTTGAGGCCCAACGGGCCGCACGGGCCGGCAGATTGACCCTGGTGAGGGATACGGCTGGGGTCTACCCGGGCAGGGCTTCGGCCAGCGTGGCGGTGGGGTGGAAGAGCGCATGGGTGCGCGTGGTGTTCAGCAGGTGGAGGATGCGCGTGTCGTCGCACACCACCTTCAGCCGGCCTCGGCCCAGCACCGTCCAGTGGTGGGCGTCCAACAGGGCCTCCAGCCCTGAGCAGTCGAAGAATGTCACGGGGCGCAGATCGACCACGAGGACAGCCCCCCGGGGCTGCGTGAGGTACCGCAGGTGGCTGCGGACGGTGGGAGCGGTCCACATATCGATCTCCCCGCGAAGCTCGACCACGATGGCCCGCCCCAGCCGATAGGTGTGCACCGCACGGCAGGGGGCAAGGTCTTCCGATGGGTGGGACATTGCGGCCTCCCGAAAGCCGTGCCGCCAGCAATCTCATATGACCGCGGGCTGAGACAGGGGCAGCTGCCCGCATCGACCCTAAGGCGTCAGCCTCGACGGTGCACCGCGCAAACGATTCACACGGCCACCATCTCCTCGTTCGGGTGAACCTGGACCGTTCGGCTTGCGGAACCGGCTGCGATGTCACGGGTGCGCTCGCCGAGATACCTCGTGCCACCGCAAGTGGCGGCGCCGGCGGGCACACGGGCGGCCGCGTTTGATCCCCCGACCAGGGCGTGCGGGGCTGCTGAGTTCACTGTGCGAGCGTGTGGGCCAGGGGCAAGAACCCCTGGGCCACGGTCCGGGCCCGGACCATCAGGTCCGGGGCACTGCCCGCCAAGACCCGGCCGGACTTCCGGCCGGATGAATGCACGCCGTTACCTCTACCTCCACGCACCGTACGCCCCATCTCTGCGGCGCGTATCCGGCCGGCGCCACGTCGGCCACTCGTCCAGCAAGCCGATTCCGGCTCTGCCCATGCTCTCTAGGTTGGAAGAAGCTGGCTGCCGTACCCCCGCAGCCGGTCAGGTTGCCCGGCATCCCGGACCCCGATGTCGGGCAACCGTCTACAGCACCAGTACCGCCGCAGCAGCGGGTGCCGCTGCAGGAAGAGGGCGGCTGAGCCGACACGGCAAGGAGCGATGCGGAATTGTGAGTTCCCGTAGCGAGGAAAGCGCAAGGTAGTTCGTGCGGAAGTCGGCGGACGCTGCGCGTCGGCGCGTGGATGTGCCGGATGTCCCGGGTGTGCCGGATGAAGCATCCGAGGCCCCTCGTCTGAAGAACTACACGGGCAAGTACGGCAAGGTCACGCCGAAGCCCGGAAAGTGTTACCACGGCCGTTCCGTGCCGGTGAAGTCCGCGACCATTGCCCAGGCTGACCGTACGTATCGGCCATTACCTCATGCAGCCGTTGAGCCCTCCTGCAGCGGTACGGCGTGCTCGTCGCCTGTGGCGAACTGGGCCCGCTGGATCTCGTACACAGCCAGGAACCTGCCGCCCGGTGCCGTGGCCGGGCCTACCGGCTCGGTGAAGGTGCCGGTTTCGGCGATCCTGCCGCCTTCCAGGAGGTGGATCAGAACGGTTGAGCGGGGTGAGTGGGAAATCGGCACGGCAGGCCTCCGCGAGCTTCTACCGGCAGGTGCCGGCAACTGCGAGAAACTGCCGGTTGTGTACGGCGGCGAAGCCCGGCCCGCGCAATCTGGGGGCGGGCCTCGTTGGTGAGCGCGCGTCCGCTGCTGCCGCATCGCCCAGCGCGGCGTCCGGGGTTGAGATGTGGATGGGTAGCGGGAGCCGGTAACTGGGCGCTCATTGAGGCCAGTTGGCCGGGTGAAAGGCATAGGTGGCGCCAGTCCGCCCGTGCCTCGCCGCCGTCGGCGCTCGCGCCTGGTGTCGCGCCGCCCTCCGTGCCATTGCCACCCTCGCATGCGCCCCTCCTGCCGCGCCATGAGGCCGCCAACAGCCGTATCCGTGCGGGTTATTGAGCCAGGCGCTGGCGCGCACGCGGGGCGTGGGTAGTGGGCGGCTTTACAGAAGTGCCCCTGTTGCTCCGATCTTTGGGGATGAGGAAACGATCACCCTTGTCGTGAATGGGCACGATGCCCCCATCAGCCGCTCTTGCCCGGGGAGTTCACATGATGCGTCGAGTGCGGCACCGGTCCGCGGCGGGGTCGCCGGCCCGGTCGGCCGCCGTTCGCGTCCGGGGGCTCCGAGGGCGGGCGGCGGTGCCGGCATGGCGGTTCTTCCCGGTGGCCACCGGAGGACCGTCCGCCGTCCCCGTACCCCGCACGCGCTCTCGCCGTGCGGTCGTTTCCCCCACCGAGGAGAACTGATGAAGCGCATCACGATGGCCCTGGCTTCCGTCGGCACTGCCGTCGCCCTGACCGTGGGCCTGGCGGGCAGCTCCTACGCCTCCGCCGAAGGCGTCTTCCTGTACACCACCGCGGGCGGTGAGCAGGAGACCCTCGACAACCCCTCCGTCGACCGCTGCTACAACCGTGCCGGTGACGGGCATGCCGTGAACCAGACCAACAAGACCGCCCTGGTCTTCCGGCGCGCCGGCTGTGTCGGCAGCGCGGAGCGGATCAGGCCGAAGCAGCACGCCTTCGACATCACCTTCGAAAGCGTGGAATTCCCGAGCTGACCCTGCGGCGGTGGGCCTCCGGGCCCACCGCCCCCGTCCGTTGCCCCCGTACGTTTCCCGTTCAGAGAGGCCCCGCAGTGAACCGTTCCTCCCTCGCCGTGAGCATGGCGGCCGCCGTGGTCCTGGCCCTGCAGCCCGGCACCGCGTCGGCCACTCGGGGGCTGTTCACCTACACGCCCCCGCCCGTCGAGGAGGCGCTGCAAGCGCCCCGCGTCGGCACCTGCTACACGATGGACGGCGACGGCCCCGCCGAGAACCAGACCCGTTACGAGGCCGAGCTCTTCCGCGGTGCGAACTGCTCCGGCCTGGACCGCGTCCTCCGGCAGGGGCAGAGGCACAGGAACGCCGTCTTCAGCAGCGCTCGCTTCGTCGGCCACGGCTCCGCCGGCGGCTATTTCTCCTACTCCCTCGCCCCGCTTCCGGAGGCGCTGGAAAATCCACAGGCCGACCGCTGCATCGATATCCGCGGCGAGGGCCGCGCCGCCAACCGCACCGACAAGGTGGTGCTGCTGTTCAGCAGGCCCGGTTGTCCCGGCACGGCGAACGCCAAGATCTATGCGCATGAACGGGTTTCCCACAGTCGTTTCGAGAGCGTGGAATTCGTCAGCTGACCGGGCTCGTCCCAAGCTGACGGGACTCGTCCCACCGTTCGCACTCGTCCCACCGCTCGGACCCGTCCCACCGCTCGGACGTGGCTCACCGGCCTGACGCGTCCCGGCGTCCGGAGGCCACTCACCGCCCCGACGCGGCCCACCGTCCGCACCGGTGTCACCGTCCCCGCCCGCCGCTCGCGGCACCGTACGGAAACATAAAAACGCCCCGGTCCGCATTGACGGCCGGGGTGTTTCTCTGGGTATATTGGGCGTTTCCATGTCTGAGATTTTCGTCATACATGGTTGGCCACTAGAGAACACGGTATCCGAGCGGAGCTGAATTGTCAAACGAGGAATTGCGGCAGGAGCAGGAATTCACCGATCTGCTCTACGAGCGCCTCGCCGAACTGCGGGCCGGAACCGAATCCGCCGTCGAGCGGGCGCTGCCGCTGGAGGGGAACAACTTCCAGGCGCGGCTGGAGCGCGATGTGACGGTGGCCGAGCAGTCCGGGCTGCTGGCCGCCCTCGACGCGGGGGAGAACGGCCTGTGCTTCGGGCGGCTGGCGTTCCAGGACGGCGCCGACCACCACATCGGCCGCATCGGCATCCGCCGTGACGACGCGGACCGTACGCCGCTGGTCATCGACTGGCGGGCGGAGGTCGCCCGCCCGTTCTACCTCGCCACCGGCCACACCCCCATGGGTCTGCGCCGCCGGCGCCACATCACCACGTCGGGGCGGAAGGTCACCGCCCTGCACGACGAGATCCTGGACCTCACCGACGCCGAACGCACCGGCCACGAGGCCGCCGACGCGGACGCCGTGCTCCTGGCCGCGCTGGACGCCGCCCGTACCGGCCGGATGCACGACATCGTGCAGACCATCCAGGCCGAGCAGGACCGGATCATCCGCGCCCCGCACCGCGGCGTACTGGTCGTGGAGGGCGGCCCGGGCACCGGCAAGACCGCCGTCGCCCTGCACCGCGCCGCGTACCTGCTCTACGAGCACCGCGAGCTGCTGGCCCGCCGGGCCGTGCTGATCGTCGGTCCCAACCCGGCCTTCCTCGGCTACATCGACGAGGTGCTGCCCTCGCTCGGCGAGACGGGCGTGCTGCTCGCCACGCCCGCCGAACTGTTCCCCGGCGTGATCGCGACCGGCACCGACACCGCGCGGGCCGCCGAGGTCAAGGGCGGCGCGGCGATGGCCGACGCGCTGGCGGCGTACGTACGCGACCGGCAGGCGCTGCCCGATCCGGCCCTTGTCATCGACCACGAGGACGGCGAGCTGGTGCTGGACGCGGACATCGCCGCGGCGGCCCGGGAGCACGCGCGCGCCACCCGGCTGCCGCACAACCTGGCCCGCCCGTACTTCGCGTTCCACGTCATCGACGCCCTCACCGCGCAGCTGGCCGACCGGATCGGCGCCGACCCGTACGGCGGCCCGAACCTGCTCGGCCCGGACGACATCGCCCAGATCGGCAAGGCGGTGGCCGCCGACCCCGAGGTGCACGCCGCCATCCAGGAGCTGTGGCCCTCGCTCACGCCGCAGCAACTGGTCGCGGATTTCCTCGCCGACCCGGTGCACCTGCCGGACGCCGACGCGGACGCCATCCGCCGTACGCCCCGCCACCACGGGCCCTGGCCCGCGGAGGAAGAGTGGACGCCCGCGGACGTGCCGCTGCTGGACGAGGCCGCCGAACTCCTCGGCGAGGACGACACGGCCGCGCGCGCCGCCGAGGAGTCGGAGCGTCAGGAGCGCATCAAGTACGCGCAGGGCGTGCTCGACCTCTCGTACGGCTCCCGCACCCAGGAGTTCGAGGACAAGGACGACGAGGACTCCGAAGTGCTGGCCGCGCACGACCTGATCGACGCGGACCGGCTCGCCGACCGGCAGGAGGAGGCCGACCACCGCAGCGCCGCCGAACGGGCGGCGGCCGACCGCACCTGGGCGTTCGGGCACATCATCGTGGACGAGGCGCAGGAGCTGTCCCCGATGACCTGGCGGCTGCTGATGCGCCGCTGCCCGACCCGCTCGATGACGCTGGTCGGCGACCCGGCGCAGACCGCGGAGCCGGGCGGCTGCGGCGCGTGGGAATCGATCCTCGCGCCGTACGTGGAGGACCGCTGGGAGCACGTCCGGCTGGGTGTCAACTACCGCACCCCGAGCGAGATCATGGAGATCGCGGCGGCGGTTCCCCGCTCCGAGAACCCCTCCTTCGAACCGCCCAGCTCGATCCGCTCGACCGGCGTACGCCCCTGGGCGCTCGGCATCACCGCCGACGACCTGCCGCGGGCGGTCGCCGACGCGGTCGTACGGGAGACGGCCGGCGGTGCGGCGGAGGGCCGGCTCGCGGTCATCGCCCCGGGGACGTACCACGCCGCCCTGTACGCCGCGCTGTCCGCGGCCGTGCCGGAGGCCTCCACCGGCCCGGACCTCGACCTGACCCGCCCGGTCGTGCTGCTCGACCCGCGGCAGGCCAAGGGCCTGGAATTCGACACCGTGGTCGTGGTCGAACCGGCGGAGTTCGGCACGAGCGACCTGTATGTGGCGCTCACCCGGGCCACCCAGCGGCTGGGGGTGATACACGCGGCGGCCCTTCCGGAGGCGCTGCGGTCCCTGGCGGAGGGGGAGCCGCAACAGGGAGCGGCAGCGGAAGCGGGAGAGGCAGCGGCAGCGGAGGCGGAAACGGAGGCGGTCGGCGCCGGCCGCTGACCGTACGGCAGGGCCTGCCTCCCCGGCCGGGGCCCGTACGGTACGGCCTGGCTCCCGGCCGGGACCCGTACGGACGGGGCGCCGCGCACCGCGCGCGGCGCCCCGTCCCCGGCGGCTCCTCCACCGGCCGGTTTGCCGGACCGGCAAAGACCCTTGGACGCGGTGCGGGTCCCCTCGGATGATCACAACGGCGACGCACCGTACGGGTACCGCACGGCGCCGGACAACGGAACGAGGAGACCGCCATGTCCCAGCCCACCGACACGGCCACCCCGCCCCACGAGGGGCACCAGGCGCAACACCGGCTGGTGGACGTCCCCGGCGGACGCGTCCACCTGGTCGAACAGGGCACCGGCCCGCTGGTACTGCTGCTCCACGGCTTCCCCGAGACCTGGCGCTCCTGGCGGCACCAGCTGCCGGCGCTGGCCGCCGCGGGCTTCCGTGCCGTCGCCCTGGACGTCCGCGGTTACGGGCGCTCCTCGAAGCCGGCCGAGGTCGCCGCGTACCGGATGACGGCGCACGTCGCCGACAACGTCGCGGTCGTCCACGCCCTGGGCGAGGACACCGCGACCGTCGTCGGCCACGACTGGGGTGCCACCATCGCCGCCGACACCGCGCTGCTGCGGCCCGATGTCTTCACCGCCGTCGGACTGCTGGGCGTGCCGTACGCACCCCGCAACGGCGTCCGGCCGACGGACGCCTTCGGGATGGCCGGCGGCGACGAGGAGTTCTACGTCGGCTACTTCCAGCGGCCCGGCCGGGCGGAGGCGGAGATCGAGCCGGATGTCCGCGGCTGGCTGGCCGGCTTCTACGCCAGCCTGTCCGCCGACACCATGGCCCCCGAAGGCAGCCCCAGCTGCTTCTTCGTGCCGCCCGGCGGGAAAATGTCCGACCGGTTCGTCCGCGATGCCCGCCCGGCCTGGCTCTCCGAGGCGGAACTCGACGAGCTGGCCGAGGAGTTCGAGCGTACGGGCCTCACCGGCGGCCTCAACCGCTACCGCAACGTCGACCGGGACTGGGAGGACCTCGCCCCCTGGGACGGCGCCCCCATCACGCAGCCCTCCCTCTTCATCGGCGGCGAACACGACTCCTCCACCACATGGATGGCCGACGCCATCGAAGCCTTTCCCACCACCCTCCCAGGGCTGTCGGCCGCCCACCTGCTCAAGGGCTGCGGACACTGGGTCCAGCAGGAACGGCCCGACGAGGTGAACCGCATCCTGACCGGCTGGCTCCGCTCCCTGGCCTCCTGACCTGGCCTCCTGGCCTGTCCTGACCTGAGCTGTCCTGACCTGAGCTGTCCTGACCGGGCGCCCGGGGCATTACTGGGCGCTCGCGGTCGGCCGTACGACGAGTTCGTTCACGTCGACGTCCGCCGGCTGCGCGACCGCGAAGGCGATGGCGGAGGCGACCGCGGTGGCCGGCATGGCCACCGCGCGGTAGTCCCGCATCGCCTGCCGGGCCAGCGGATCGCCGATGCCGTCGGCGAGTTCGGACTCGGTGACGCCGGGGGAGACGACGGTGACGCGAAGGTCGCCGCCGGACTCCTGCCGCAGCCCCTCGGAGAGCGCGCGCACCGCGAACTTCGTGGCGCAGTAGACCGCCGCGGTGGGCGACACCTCGTACGCGCCGACCGACGCGATGTTCACGAAGTGCCCGCCGCCCTGCGCCCGCATCACGGGCAGCGCGGCGGCGATCCCGTGCAGCACACCGCGCACGTTCACATCGAGCATCCGGTCCCACTCCGCGGTCCGCAGCGCCTCCAGCGGCGACAGCGGCATCACACCGGCGTTGTTCACGAGCACGTCCACCCGCCCGTAGGCGGCACGCGCGGCGTCCACGAAGGCCCGTACGTCCGCGGCGTCGGTGACGTCCAGCCGCCGGTACGCCGCCGCGTGCCCTTCGGCGGTGAGCCGCTCGGCCAGTGCCGCCAGCCGCTCGGTGCGACGTGCGCCGAGGAAGACGCGATGGCCGTCGGCGGCCAGTCGGCACGCGGTCGCCTCGCCTATGCCGCTGCTCGCACCGGTGATCAGGACGACCTTGCCGGGGGTGGTGGTGTCCGCGGTCTCGCCACCGTATGCGCTCGGGTTGGAGTTCATGCCGTGCCTTTCAGGGGGCTTCACGTGCTTGTTCACGTGCTTGCCCTATGAGGCTGCGGCAGGGCTTACGGTCTGACCAGGGCGGACTGTGCCTGGGTGGCTTGTGTCCGGATGGCTGGTATCCGGGTGGCTTGTATCGGGGTTGCTCGTGTCCAGGTGTCCCGCACCCCCTCTCCTCATCGGCAGCTCCTTCGTCGGTACCCGGCGTCCGTCCGCCGGGAGGCCCGGGAGGCCCGGGAGGTCCGGGAGGTCCGGGAGGTCCGGGAGGTCCGGGAGGTCCGGGAGGTCCGGGAGGTCCGGGAGGTCCGGGAGAAGCGTGGCTCGGATCCGATGGCGTACAGGCCGAACCAGTCGTCCTGCCGCAGCCGCCGCATCCGCCGCAGCACCAGCGGGCCCTGAGCCCGTTCCGTCCATCAGCCCTCTTCCGGTCCCGCGTCCATCACCGCGTGGGGGTGGTGGCAGACCGGGCAGACGGTTCCTTCCAGCACCTGGGAGAACTTGAACCGGCTGAGCTTCCCGCAGGACCGGCACCGGGCGGCCCAGGGGACGTGGCGCCCGGGAAAAGGTTCGCAGGGAAGGAGGCCGGCCTGCCGCATCAGCGCCGCCGCTCTTTCGAAGGAGGTCGCGCGGCGCGGACCACCGGACTGCGCCGTAGGCCTCGGCGGCCGTTCCTCGTGGTGACCGGCCCGGCGCCAGGCCTGGGCCCACGCCGGGAAGTCCTCCTCCGCGACGTCGCAGGCGGTCAGGTAGGCGTAGAGCTGGTTGAGCGAGGAGAGCGTCTGCTTGCGTTCGCGGATGCGCCAGGCGGACATCCGGGAGAGCGGCGCGTACGTCCTGGCCAGCCGCTCCGCCCGCGCTTCCATGGTCCGCAGCGAGGGGGCGCCGTTGTCCTCCCAGACCCGCCGCAGAACGGCCGCCAGGTCCCCGGGAGTACGGACCAGGCTCAGCAGCGGCGCTTCCGTACGGCGTGTCCTGCCCGGTCGGCCGGCCTTGCGCCACAGGTCCTCCGCCGTGTCGAGATCCAGGCCGCAGACCGAGGCGATGTCCCGGATCACCGGCCACGGCGGCCTGATCCGGCCGGCTTCCGCCCGCTGGACCGTCGCGAGCGACCGGCCGATCTTGTGCGCGAGCTCCGGCCGCGACAGGTCGCGCCGGGCGCGGGCCCGGCGCAGCTCCTGCGCGAGCAGTCCGGCCCCGTGGTTCGGCGTCAGGATGGGCGCCATCGGGCGCCCCCGTCGGCGCGCCATCGCCGGGCATCATGCCGGGCCGCAGGACAACAGGGCCCGGCCGGCACTGCGCAGCGCAGCACCGCGCACCACCCGACCCTGCCCGATCCGGATCACGGTCACCGCGAGCAGGCCGGCGCTGGTGAGCACGGCCGTCACCTCGGGCAGTGGCAGACCGCGCAGGGTCATGAGCACCGCCAGCGCGATGATCACGATGACGACGGCGGTCTCTCCCGAGCCGAAGCGGGACCGGGCCGTGCCGCACGCGGCGACGGACTGCTGGACAGACATGAGCGACTCCCTGATTCCCCACCGGCGCACCGCGCGGCCGGGTGTGTACGGCATACGTCGACTGGCTCCCGCCAGACGCCGCGACGGCGGTCGGCTCCGCCGGGCCGCGGTGGACAGAATCGTGCCAGTGCGCAGAGTGCTCCCGCGCCTGCTCTGCGTTGTTCGTTCACTGCCGTCCCGGCGGAAGGGGAGAGGGCCCCTTGGCAAATTCCCCCAGCGTTGGCCATGGCCTGTGGCCGGTGTGACGAGCGGTCCGGTAGCTGACCAGCCGCAACCCGCCGACCACCAACCGGAACACGCCGCTCCGGGGAGTGCCGGGCGCGCGTTCCTCCATTCTTGGCCCACTTCCGTTGCCGGTGCTGTTGCCGGGCCCCTTCCGGAAGGCGGCGCGGTCGCCGCTGTGAGCCGGAACGAGCACCGGCAGCCCGGCCGGTGGTGGGGGCCGATGCCTCGCCGAGGGCGGGGTACGTTCCGATGCCTCGCCGTGTGCGCTGGGCCTCGGGCGTGGACCAGCCGCCCCAGGACGTCGTCGGCGCCGGGCAGCCACCTCGCCGTCGAGCACGTCACGCGGGCGACGGTGAACTCGGACCAGGCCCGGCTGGCGGCCGTAGCAGACCGTGGAGTTCGTGCGGGACACTGCTGCCATGGCCCGTAAGGACGCCGAGAGCAACGGTGAGGTCACCGAGGAAGAAGCCGGCACCATGAGCCCCTTTTCCACCATGGAGCCCGATGAGCCCGACGGCGGTCGGGAGGACGGCGATGGCTGACTGGTCCGACGAGGTCAGCCGCCGGTGGGGACGGCGGCTGCTGGCCCGTACGTATCAGCCGGGCCGGATGCGTGCCGTCACGCTGCGGGAGGGGCCGCCCCGTGCCGAGCACCTGGACCCGGAGCTGCCCCGGGCGGTGCTGCGCTGGACCGGCGTGCAGTGGAAGCTGGTCAAGGTCGTACCGGACCTCGCGGCCGCGAAGCGGCTCATGCGCCCGCGGAAGGCCGGGCCCGAACCGTGGTGACCTGCCCCGGCTGTCCCCCGCCGGGGCGGATCGGGCGGCGAGCCGGCCGTGGACCGAGGCCCGCGCGGCACAGCCTCAGACCCGTTGGCTCCTGCCTCAGGACGCGCTCGTCAACAGCACCATCGCCCTGCCCGGCGGTCACTGCATCGACCAGCTCGGGACCCCCGAGCCGGCGAACCGCTGGCTCGCGGAACGCGGCCTCGCCCCGGCCGACGCCGGCCTGCGGGACATGTGCGCGGCGCAGCTGCGCTCCCTGCGCGAACACCTCCGGGCGCTCTTCGCCTCCCGTGTCGAGGGCCTGCCCGCCCTGCCCGCCGACCTGTCCGCGGTCAACGACGCCATGACCCGCGTCCCCACCGCCCCCCTGCTGCGGTGGGACGACGAGAACGGCCCCTACCGCGCCACCCCGCACCCCACCACGCAGATCGTCGACCACGCCCTGGCGGCCCTCGCCGCCGACGCCGCCGACCTCGCCCGACGCCGAGCGGCTCACCGCCTGCGGCTCCGCCCCCTGCGGCCGGTACCTGCTGCGGCACGGGCCGCCGCCACTGGTGCTCCACCCGCTGCGGCGACCGCGCCCGCGCCGCCCGCGCCTACGCCCGCCGCACGCGGTCCGGAAAGGGCGCCGGAACGGTTTCCGGTACGGATTGACGAGCCCGCCCGGAGCCCGCCCGGAGCCCGCCCGGAGCCCGCCCGGAGCCCGCCCGGAGCCCGCCCGGAGCCCGGCCGAGGAGGCGGTGGCTGTCGGGCGCGTCCGGGAAGCCGCCGGAGCGTACGCGACTCGGGGGGCTCCCGTCATGTCGTGCGACGGATGTTGACGTGATGTGGGCATTACGACGTCACCGACCGTGTCCGGGGCCTACCGTTGAGTGGGGTGGACACGGGGATGTGCGCGGGCGGCGCGGCGTCGGCTGTCGCCCGTCACGGGTGAGGAGTTCGGCACGTATGGGCAGGAGCACGGCGTCCGCGGGCGGCGCCGGGATGTGCGGGCGGCTGCCGTTGGGCGTGGTCATCGCCGACAGGGACGGGCTGGTGGCGCACTGGAGCAGCGGCGCCGGACGGCTGCTCGGAGTGGAGCGGCAGGAGGCGATCGGCAGCCCGCTGCTGAGACGGGTGCCGGTGTTCGGCCACGAGGCCGGCGGGAACGGCACCGCCCCGGTCCTCGGGCGGCTCACCACCGCGGCGTCCGAGCCTGACTCCTGGCTCACCGTCAACGACGTGACGTATCCGCGGTCCGGCCGCGCCCGCCTGCCCCGCCCCGGCCCGGCGCCCGCCGATCTGCTGTGGTGGGCGTATCCGCTGGCCGGCCCCGGAACCGACCGGCTCCTGCTGCTCCTCGCCGAGGCCTCCGCCGCCGCCACGGCCCGGCCCGGTGACCGGATCGCGTGCGGCTTCGCCCGGCACGCCACGCTACCCGAAGCGGACGTACTGGCGCGGCGGTTGCCGGACATCCTGCCCCGCATGGGCCCGGCGCGCAGCGCCCGGATCGTCGCGCAGGTCCTGGAGTGGGGCTATCCCGTACTGGAGGTCAGCCACCACGACCGGGTGCCGATCACGGCGGACTGGGGCGTGCCGAAGCATGTACGGCGCCGCGCCCGGCGGACCCGGCCGGGCGGCGCGGCGTCCGCGGCCGCGGACGGGCCGGGATCCGGGCCCGACCTGGAGCACGCGGCGGTCCGGGAGCGTCTGGAATTCCTCGACGAGGTCTCCGGACGGATCGGCTCCTCGCTCGACCTGGAAGTCACCATCCGCGAGGTGACCAGCGCGGCCGTACCCCGCTTCGCCGACTTCGCCGGTACGCACCTGCGCGCCCAGGTCCTGGCCGGCGACACCTTCCCGGACGGCCCGCCCGACGTCACCACCGTCTGGCACCGGGTATGGGTCGAACACGACGACGAGCCCGGCCGCTGGGACGACACCGTCCCGGTCGGCGAGGCCCTCGCCTTCCCCGAACACACCCCGTTCTTCCAGTGCATGGTCACCGGCGAGCCGGTGCTGATCCCGCACATCAGCGACGAACTGGGCGACAGGATCTCCGCCCAGTTCGAGAAGCGCGACCTGCGCCCCCTGATCAACGGCCGGTCCATCCTCATCGTGCCGCTCAAGGCGCGCCGGGTGGTGCTCGGCTTCATGGTGCTGCTGCGCCGCCCCGGCCGCCCGCGGTTCACCGACATGGACCGTGCGGCCGGCGCGGAACTCGCCGCCCGCGCCGGACTCGTCCTGGACAACGCCCGGATGTACACCTACCAGGAGAACATCGCCGAGACCCTCCAGGACCGGATGCTGCCGCGCGTCGACCCGCACCCGCCCGGCTGCGACATCGCCACCCGCTACCTCTCGGGCACCCGGCTGGGCCGGGTGGGCGGCGACTGGTTCGACACCGTCGAACTGCCCGGCTCCCGGCTGGCGCTGGTGGTGGGCGACGTGATGGGGCACGGCCTGCAATCGGCCGTCACGATGGGGCAGCTCCGTACGGCGGTGCAGACCCTCGCCGCCCTGGACCTGCCGCCCGCCCAGCTGCTCCGCCACCTCGACGACCTCGCCCGGCGGCTCGGCGAACAGTACCTGGCGACCTGCCTGTACGCGGTCTACGACCCGTACGCGTCCCGCCTGCACCTGGCCAACGCCGGGCACCTCCCGCCCGTTCTGGTGCGTGCCGCGGACGGCGGCAGCGAGCTGTTCGACCTGCCGACCGGGGTGCCGATCGGCGTCGGCGGCATACCGTTCGAGACGGTCGTCCGCGAAGTGGCCCCCGGCGACCGCCTGGTCATGTGCACCGACGGCCTGGTGGAGGTGCGCGGCCAGGACATCGGGGACGGGCTCGCGGCCCTGTGCGAGAGCGCCGCCCACCCGGCCGCCTCCATGGACGACGCCTGCGACACGATCATCCGCACCCTCGCGTCGGCGGGCGGGCGCAAGGACGACGTGGCCCTCCTCATGGCGCGCCTCAACGGCATCGGTCCGGCGGCCGCCGGTGACTGATGCGCTGAGGCGGCGGCCGGCCGCGACGGAGAGCACATGAAGACCGGGCAAACGTTTGATCGCGTAGCTTGGCGCAGCGACCCGCCGGAGATAACCAACGGCAGGAGCAAACGTATCGGCGGAGCGGGAGGCCCCATGGACGTGTCGAAGCGCTACCGGGAAGCGTGGGAGAGCTACTGGCGCGACACATCGGACGCGCCGGGCGCCGCGATCTTCGACTGCGCCCCCGAACTGAGCGCGGCCCGCCACCTGCCGCTGCTGGCCCCCCACGCCGACACCGCACTGCCCATCGTCGACCTGGGATGCGGCACCGGCACCCAGACCCGCTATCTGGCCCGGCACTTCACCCAGGCCGTCGGTGTCGACCTCGCAGAGGCCGCCGTCGACCACGCGCGGCGTGCCGACACCGGGCACATCGCCCGCTTCGAGCAGCTCGACGCCACCGACCAGGACGCCGTCCGGCGCCTGCACGAGCGGCTGGGCGACGCCAACGTCTACCTGCGCGCGGTGATCCACCAGAGCGAACCGGACGCCCGCCCGGCGGTCGCCGCCGCCGTCGCGACGCTGATCGGCGACCGCGGCCACGCCTTCGTGGTCGAGCTGCTGTCCCGGGCGAAGGACGTCCTGGCCCACGCGGCCGAGGGCCCCGACGGCCCGCCGCCGAAGCTGGCCAGCATCTTCCAGCACGGCCTCACCCCGGCCGAGGCGGACGACGCCGCCATCCCGCGCTTCTTCCGCGACCTCGGCCTGACGGTGCTGGCACACGGCGAGACCGACCTGGTGATGACGGAGAACCGCGCGGACGGAGCCCGCATCGACCTCCCGGCCCAGTGGATGGTCCTCGGCCGCTGAACACCCGTGCCCCCAGCAGGCCTTGGCGCGTGCCGAATGCGTCCTGGCGCGTGCCGAATGCGTCCTGGTGTGCGCCGGTCGGGCGCGAGTTTGGGGGGAGTGGCGCACAGTCACCCCTCCGAGGGCGCCTTTTCGGCCGGTTGCGGCCGGCCGGCGCGGCGACGGGGGCCGGGACGCGTCAACCCCGGGCCCACCCGGGCAGTCTCCCCGCCGATACCGTCGGAACACACGCAGTACGGGGGTACTGGTGGGACGCGACAAAAACCTCATGGCGGCTCTGGCCAACGTCCGCGAGGAACTCGGCGAAGAGATCGCGGGCCTGGGCCGGAGCCTGGACGACTCGCGGCGCGAAGTGCTGGAGCGCATCGACACGGAGACGGCGGAGCTGCGCGCCGACGGCCGGGAGACCCGCGACCGCGCCCACCGCGGCGCCACCGCCGCCGCGGAGACCGGGCGGGCCGTGTCGCAGCTGCGGCAGGAGATCTCCGAGGTACGGGACGCGATCGCCGGACTCCGGCGGACGCTGGACACGCTGGCGCAGCACCCGGTGTTCCGTACGGAACCCACCGAGGCGCAGGGGCCACTCGGCGAGGAGGCGGACCCCGGGTGGGCGGGGCTGGAGCCGGAGACGGTCGACGCCGGGCAGGAGCCGCCGTTCCCCCCGCTCGCGGAGGGCGGCGGGCACGAACCCGGGCACCACGGCCATGCTGTACCCGGCGACCCTCCCGCCGTCGCTCCGTTCGAGGACGCCGGAGGGGAGCCGGGCGCGGAGGACGAGGACGGTATCGGCCAGGGCGAGGACCGGATCCGCAGCGAGACCCAAGAAGACATCGACCACGGTGTGCTGCTGCTGAAAGCGGCCAAGGCCGGGACGGTCGCCCTGGTCTGCCATCGCGAGTCATGGGAGTTCTTCACCGCCTGCGCCGCCGACAACGAGCACTTCCGAGGGTCCTGCGAGCTGACGGACCAGGGTGACGGACGGGTACGGGCCGTACTGTCCGGCCGCTCCCTCATCGGCGCGCTGATCTCCCTGCGCCACACCCGGGACGAGAGCCACCTGGACGGAACCTGGGCGCTGACCAGTGCCTTCTACTCCCGTATCGCCGAGGGCCTGCGCAGGACGACCAGTGGCGGGCGGCAACCGCTGACCGTGGTCTTCGACGACGGTGTGCGTGACGAGGAACCCGGTGCATCCGGCGCGTAGCGCCCGCCCACTCCGTACGCCCTCCGGTCACCGGCCACCCACGGAGCACAAAGCGACCGGAAACGCGTGGCCAACCCGCGCCCCACCCGTCATCTTGGTCGGGAGGCCGGTCCGTCGCCGGCTCCTGGACCAGGGAACCCAAGGGGGACCACCGTGGCCGTCCGCAAACCGACCGCACTGCTGATCGCCGCCACCACCTTCGCCGCCGCCTCGGTGCTCGGCCTCACGGGCGCGGCGACCGCCGACACTCCGGCCGGCCCCTCCACCGGCTTCGCAGCCCAGACGCAGCGGGCAGGGCTGACCGCCGCCCAGGCCGACCGGCTCCAGGCGCAGGTCGACACCTACGTGGCCGAGTTGGGCGGCAAGCAGGTCTCCGCCAACAAGATCCTGGTGCCGGGCGGCAGCATGGTGGTCCGCGCCCCGGGCCAGCCCTACGCCCGCGACCTCGCCGACCGCTCCAAGGCCCCGGTCAAGCCGGTGTGCGACTACGGCCACCTGTGCGGCTGGGCCAACGGCTCCGGGGGCAACGGCAACGGCTTCGACTACTACCACTGCGGCTACTACCAACTCCCGAACCTGGTCGGCAACGGAACCTGGGGCAACAACCAGACCCCGGGCACCATAGGCCGCTTCTACAACAAGGACGGCAGCGAACGCTGGAACACCGGCCCGGCCTACAGCTCCGGCACCGCCAACTGGACCCCGGTCTGGTACGCCCGGCCCTGCTGAGCCGGAAGCCCGCCGTACATCGGCGAGCTGTCGTGCGACGCGGCTGCGTCAGAGGCAGCTGGTCAGCCGTTCGGCGGTGTGGGCCACGGGTTCGGTTCGGGCCTGGCGGTGACCGGTTCCGGCCCACAGGTGGATCAGGTCCGTGTCGCCGGCCGCGGTGGCCGCCTTGCGCAGTGGGCTCGTCAGGTGGTGCAGGGCAGGGTAGCCGGCCGGGGCGTGGGCGGAGTACCGGTCGGTGAAGCGGTTGCGCAGGGCGCGGGCCGGGCGTCCGGTGAAGGCGCGGGTGATGACGGTGGTGTCGAAGCCCGGGTCCGCCAGGGCCGCCTTGTGCGGTGCGGAGGCCCCGCTCTCGTCGGTGCGCAGCAGTACGGTGCCGACCATGGCGGCCTGCGCGCCCGCCCGGAGGGCTGCCGCCACGTCGGCGGGGCCGGCGATGCCGCCGGTGGCGATGACCGGCAGGGGCACGGTGTGGCGTACCGCGCTGACCAGGTCGGGGAGAGCGACGGGGGTGAGCGGACGTTCGGGGGTCAGGGTGGCCGAGTGCCCGCCGGCGGCGGACGCCTGCACGATCAGCGCGTCGACGCCGGCGTCGGCCGCCAGGCGTGCCTCCGCGGGGGTGGTGACGCATTGCAGGACGGTGGTTCCGGCGCGGCGCAGGCTGGTGACGGTCCCGGTGTCGGGGAGGCCGAAGGTGAAGGACACCCAGGGAACGGGACGCGCGGTCAGCAGGTCGATCTTGTCCGTCCAGTTGTCGTCGTCGTCCAGCGGTCCGGTGCCGGTCACCGTCAGCCCGTAGCGGTCGGCCTCGTCCTGCAACAGGCGTGCGTAGGCGCGATATGCCTCGGGTGAGACGGGGACGGGGGTGCGCGCGAAGAGGTTGACGCCGAACGGAACCCCTTCGGCTTCGACGGTGCGGATCTGCCCGGCGAGTGCCTGGGCGCTCTTGTAGCCGCCGGCCAGAAACCCCAGTCCGCCGGCGCGTGCCGTCGCGGTGACCAGAGCGGGCGTGCTCGCTCCGCCGGCCATGGGCGCGGCCAGGAGCGGACGGTCGATACCGAGACGGGACAACAGGGTGCTCATGACAGCTCCTTGAGGTGCGAGGCCGGGCCGCTGGGGCCACGGGCGGGGCCGAGCGGGAGAACGGACAAGGCTGGTCACGGCCGCGGCCCCGGCCGGGGCGGGTGATGGGGAGTTCGGAAGCCGCCGTCGACGCTAGGCGACCCGCGGCCGCCTGGGAAATGCCCGTTAGTCTGCTGCCATGCACGACGCGCATGGACGCCGGTGAAGGGCATGACGAGCACGGACATCGAACTGCGGCACCTGCGGGCCTTCTCCTCCGTGGCCCGCCACCGCTCCTTCTCCCGGGCCGCCGAGGAACTCCTGATCACCCAGCCGGCCCTCAGCCGTACGGTCGCGCAACTGGAGAACAGGCTGAACGTCCTGCTCCTCGACCGGTCCGCCCGGCACCCGGCGCTGACCGACGCCGGTGCGCAGTTCCTGGAGCACACCGAGCGGGTCCTCGCCGCCCTGGACACGGCCCTGGCCGCCGTCCGGCCCCGGGCCACCCTCCGGCTCGGCTTCGGCTGGCTGCTGCCCGATCCCTGGGCGCAGCGCACCGTCAGCCGCTTCGAGGAGAACACCGGAGCCTCGGTCGTCCTGACCCGCACCGACGATCCCGTCGAGGCGCTGCGCCGGCGTACGGTCGACATCGCCCTGGTCCGGGGGGACGCCGACGTGCCGACGGGGATGCGGAGCGTGCGACTCTACGACGAGCCGCGCGTCGCCGTCTGCTCGGAGCGCAGCGAGCTGACCCGCTGCGCACACCTGGACTGGAGCGATGTCCGGTACTGGCCGCTGGTCGTCAACACGGTCGGCGGAACCACCGGCCCCTGGTCGTGGCCCGTCGGCGAAGGCCCGGACGAGATCGTCGAAACGGCCAACTACGACGAATGGCTGGAGACGGTGGCCGCCAACCGGGGCATCGGCATCGTCCCCGGGGTCGCCCGACGCCGCGCCCAGCACCCCGCCCTCCGCTTCGTCCCCCTCACCAACGCGCCGCCCAGCCCGGTCGGCCTCGTCCATCTGCCCGACACGCAGCGGACGCTGATCCGCCGCTTCCTGGACGCCGCTCTGGCTACGGGGTGATCGCCGCCGCCGACGCGTACGGCGGCGTCCGCGCGGCGCGGGAGTGGCCCGCACACCGGCAGGACGCCTGTCTCGCCGCGTGCCCGGTCGTGGAGATCACCGTAATCAATGGCCGAGCACGGGGCTGGTGCTCATGGTCACCGCGCCGCATCGCGGGATACCGCCTGCACCGCCTGGAGGCGCACGGCTTCGGCTTCGAGGACGCCGACGGCCGGCTCGGCATTCACGGACACGGTCAGGTGAGATTGTTCCCGATGGCGGCGATGTAGCGCTTGACGGAGTGGTCGCGGACGCCGTCCGAGGCGGGGGCGAAGGGGTCCGCGGTCAGTCCTTTGGCGCGGTCCGTGAGGCCTCCCAGCAGGCTCATCGACGAGTGGAGCTTGCCGTCGGAGTCGATGTACCTCAGGCCCTCGGCGTGGGTGAAAACGGGCTCGGGCGGCATCTGCGGCACGATGTCGTTGTTGTTGACGAAGCGGAACGCGCGGTCCTTCAAGCCCTTGTTGTAGGCGGCGGCCAGGACGCGGTCGCAGGTGCGGGGCTGGCCGTAGGTGTAGATGCCGTCCGCCTGCAGTTTCGGCTCCTCCAGGTACATCCGCGCCCCGGCGAGCATCGCCAGGGCGCCGCCGAGGCTGTGGCCGGTGAACCACACGGTCTGGTTGTTGGTGCGCAGTTCGGCCAGGGTGTCCTTGACGCCCGGGAAGACCGCCTGGAGGGCCTCGGCGAAACCGTAATGGACATAGCCGGTTTTGGCGGGGCCGGGCCACGGGGGAGTGCTGGTGTCCGAAAGCCAGTCGCGGATCTGGGCCGGTTCCGTGCCGCGGAAGGCAGTGATGATCATGTGGTCGCTGGCGGCGGTGTAGGCCTGGGTGTCCTCCAGCGGGAACGGCGGGGTGAACCGCGTCCGGTGGTGGCGCACCGTGTCGAAGCCCCAGTCGTGTGCCCGGGCTTCGATGGTGGCTTCGTCCTTGTAGGCCAGGTCGGACGCCTGGGCCAGCCAGTAGGCCAGCGGGACGCTGTAGCCGCTGGTGGAACGGTGGTCGAGTGCGGGCGGTGCGCTCACGGGTACGGTCCTTTCGCTCGGTTCGACGGCCGTGCCGCTCACCGGGGTCTTGCGCGCGCGTTCTGCCGGGCCGTCATGTGATCTGTGCGCAGCGCCCTGCGATCTGACGCATTGTTCCCTCTTTCGGGTGGTACGCCGGGGGCTGTGCAGCCGTGCACCCCCAGGGCGTTCGTGCTGCCACCCACCCACAAGCGATACAGTCCCGCCGAGCCGATCAAAGCCGGGGGGAAGATTGGACACCTCAGACACCTCAGACAGCTCAGACAGCTCGATCAGCCGGCTCGTCGTCGCGGTGCCGGATATCGGCGGGACGTTCGCGGCGGCTGTGATCAGGCAGTGCCGTGCCGACCGCGCCAGGGTGCGCGAGCCGGAGCACACGAGGCGACTCCGGCGCACTTCGCCCGGCGGCAGGACGGAGGCGAACGCGTCGCCCGGCAGGGCCGGTCGGAGGCGCGCCGCACCGGCGGAGGCGGACCGTTGCCCGGGCTGATGGACTTGGTGTATACGACGGCCGGCGGTGTGGTGGGCGCGGCAGTGACCGCCCACATCTCCAGGAACCACGAGCGCCGTCAGCTGCGTGCGACTGTCATGGAGCGGCTTCAACAGGTGTCGCTGGTCCGTGCCGGGGTGTGGGACATCGTGCCGTGCCGCCACGGCCGCCCTGCTGCGTCCGTGGCGGGCAGGCAGCTGTCGGCCACAGCCGAGCTCGGGCTGTCGGCGGTGCTGGAGGACGGCGGCGACGCGGAGCGTGCGCTGCGCGAAGCCGTCGCAGGCCTTGTGGTGGCGTCCCTCTCGGCCGGAATACCGCGCAGGGTGCTGGACTTCGCGGGAGGCGGCGAGGAGCGTGCCTTGCAGTGCGAGGTGATCCGGCTGGCCGACCTGCGCGTCGGCGGGGTGCTGGGCGAGTCGCTCGACGAGCTGATGACCGCGTGTGCCGAGTACCGGGAGGCGACGGCGCAACTCCTGCTCCAGGCGCTGTGGCACCCGTGGCAGAGCAGATGGCGCATGTCCGCGCGCATCCGGGCATTGCGCACGGCGGTGGAGGCGCTGCACCACCGGCAAGAGGCAGCCCTTTCACTCCTGGCCCGGCCTCCCCATGCCCGTACGCTCGCCCGGCGACTCATCGGTGCCCTCCCGCCGGACACCGAGGAGCCCGGCTCCGCGGGCTCATGACGCCATAGCCCCACCCACCCGCCCTCTCGCCCAGCGGGTTGCTGAGTTCGCTGCGTTCCCTGGTCGGGACGGACGGTCCCGTACGGGCGCTGGTGGACGCGGTGCAGGGGGCCGGGGTCAGGCGCTGCGAAGTCGGGGGCGGCTGGTGTCCTGTTTCAGGAGTTTCTCCGCCGGCGTCCGTCCCCGCCCCCAGCAGGCGTGACGCACGTCACCGGCGGCCCTGTCACATCCGGCCGGGCCGTTCCGTCATAGGGGTGCAGCTATCGAACAGCGGCAAGTGAACAACGCGGAGGAGAACCACCATGGATGCCCGTCTCAACCTCTTCGGCAGCCCGACCGCCGGCAAGTTCCTCAAGCACGTCGTCTCGGCGGGGCAGGTCGTCACGGACTCGTCGCTGCCCGCCGCGACGCAGGAGCTGGTGAAGATCCGCGCGAGCCAGATCAACGGGTGCGGCTTCTGCACGGACATGCACACCAAGGAGGCCGTCGCCGCCGGTGAGACGGCGGTACGTCTGAGCCTGGTCGCGGTATGGCGGGAGGCCACGGTCTTCACCGAGGCCGAGCGCGCCGCGCTGGAGCTGACGGAGCAGGGCACCCGGATCGCGGACGCGGCCGGCGGGGTCCCGGACGAGGTCTGGGCGAACGCCGCCAAGCACTACGACGAGGAGCAGCTCGCCGCGCTGGTGTCCCTGATCGCCCTGATCAACGCCTTCAACCGGATGAACGTGATCGTCCAGCAGCCCGCGGGCGACTACCGGCCCGGGCAGTTCAAGTAGCCGGGGGAGCGCCGGGGCGGAGGCCTCGCTCCGCCCCGGCGGCCCGGCCACCGGTCACAGCAGTTCCAGCTCGCGGGCCCGCCGTACCGCGGCCGACCGCCGGGTCACGGCGAGCTTGCGGCAGACGCTCTGCGGGGGCGGGTGCGGGTGCGGGTGCGTCCGCCGTGCGTCGCCGATGCCGTCCGCGCTCCGTACGGCCGTCGCAGCCGCCACCGTACCCACGGTGCGGTCCGCGGATCAGTCGTCCACGGCGTCCAGTACGTCCCCCAGGTCGACGAACTTGAAGTTGGTGGAGGGGCGCTCCGGGTCTCCGGGCGCGTCGTGCCCGTCCTGCACGACCAGCAGCCCCTTCGGGTACTTGGGGCCCAGCGGCGCCTTCAGCGCGGCGGCGCCGTCGCACTCCTCGGAGCCGTCCAGGGCCGGCGAGGCGGGAGCGACGCGGAAGCCGCCCTCGTACTCGTTGTCGTCGGATATCTCGCGGTCGTAGGCGACGAAGGTGTTGTCGCCCTGGCTGGACGCCAGCAGGTAGCCGTCGCCCTTGGACTCCTCGACCAGTGTCAGGCCCTCGACGTCGGCCGTCAGCCGCTTGCCGCCGTAGCCGGGGTCGGCGCCCGCGACGCACTTCTCGGACGCCTCGTCGTAGGTGGCCGGTACGCCGTACTCGCGGACCTTGTCGATCAGCTTCGGCGTGCCGGTCAGGTCGGCCCGCAGCCGCCAGATGCCGACGTCCTCCTGGCCCGCGTACAGCGTGCCGTTGTGGGGATCGACCACCATGCCCTCGACCTGCGGGAGTTCACCCGGCTCGGCGCAGGGGGACCACTTCTTGCCGTTGGGGAGGCGGAAGGCGGCGGGCAGGTCCAGGGTGCGGACCTTGCGGTAGCCGACCGTGCCGCCGGCGCCCGGGGTGAGTTCCAGGAGGGCGAGGGTGGTCCGCTCACGGCGGCTGACCAGGGCGTACGAGCGGCCGGTGGCCCGGTCGGTCCAGGTGGCCAGCCCGTACGCGGTGCGCTGCTGGTCGATCTCCTGCTGGGAGGTGGAGAAGACCGGCGGGGCCGCGGGGTCGGTCACGTCGGTGAGCGGGCCGCCCGCGCGGTCGCGGTCGACGCGGTAGAAGCGCAGCCGGTCGTTGCCGCGGTCGCTGACCACCGCGAGGTCGGCGGGGCCCGACGACAGGCGCAGGCCGGAGACGAGGTCGACGTTGTTGAACCGGCCGGCGGCGTGCCCGGAGCCGGGCGCGGCGGGCGCGGGCAGCGACTGCACCTCGCGGGCGTCGAGGTCGTAGACCCGCAGACCGCCCTTCTTCGCGGTGGCGATCACCAGGCTGCGGCCCGGGTCGGCGGCGTCGCGCCAGATCGCCGGGTCGTCGGCGTCGGCGTCGCCCCCGGCCGCGTCGTCGTGCAGGGCCGGGGTCTCGGCCCGCGGGGTGACGGCGGGCGGCGCGGACGGGGCGGCCCCGGCCGGGAAGGGTACGGCCGCGACGGTGAGCGCGGCGAGTGCCGTGGCGAGGGCGAGCCTTGCCGGCCGGACGCTGCGGGAGGTGGCCACGAAGGGGCTCCTTCATGTCGGGAGGGTGGTTGAAGGGGAAAGCAGGGGGAGTCTGGGATGCGCGCATGACGGCTTACCAGTAGGTAACGTTTCCGGGGCGCGTACGGGACGTGAACGGTCCGTGGCGCGGCGCCGGTTGAGCCGTGCGGCAGCTGAAGGTAACGCGAACTCCGTGCGCTGCAAAGGGAGTTGACTCCCGGTCGGGTGGCCGGCTCTCCTGAACGGCCCCGAAAGGCCACCCTCCCGTGACCCCTCTGAACGGCCCCGAGGAGCCGCCCCCGTGCCCCTCGTGAACGGCCCCAAGGAGCCGCCCTCCCGTGCCCCTCCTGAACGGCACCAAAGAGCCGCCCTCCGTGACCCTCCTGAAGGCCCCGAGGAGCCGCCCCCTTACCCGGTCACCCCGCCCATTCCGGCGTCCACGTCTCGTCGTCCCGCCGTTCCGCACCCGCTGCGGGCGCCGCGTACCGGGCGCGCAGGTGGTCGTGGAGCGCGGCCAGCGCGGGGTGCGGGTTGTCGCGGTGCCAGATCAGCGAGTGCGGGTAGACCGGGGTCGGCCGGTGCAGGGGCACGCGCCGCAGATCGTGTTCGGCGGGCCAGGCGAACCGCGTCCACGCGCCGACGAGGGTCGCGATCCGCGGGGAGTCGGCGATGGTGTCCAGCAGCGGTTCGGTGCCGAAGTCGGGTCCGGTCACCTCGATGGTGAACCCGAACGCGGCGGCGAGCGCGTCGTAGTAGGCCGCCCACTCGGTGCCGCTGACGATGCCCGGCATCCAGATCCGGTGCCCGGCGAGCCCGCGGGGGGTGACCGCACGCGCGTCGGCCAGCGGGTGGGCGGGTCCGGTGAGGAGCTGCACGGGCTCGTCGTGGACCCGTACGGCCCCGACGCCGTCGGGCAGCTGCCGCGCGGGTACGGTCACGGCGCGGAACGACGCGTCGATCGTGCCGGACCGTACGGCGGCGAGCGCCGCGTCGGCGTCGAAGAGGGTCACCACGTCGAGCGCGGTGTCGGGGTGCGTGCGGTGGAAGTCGCGCACCAGGTCGGCCGGGGCGAGCCGGCGCCCGATCACGTCCACGCGCAGGGCGCGGCTGCCGGGCCGTACGGAGGCTGCCGCCCGCTCCTCGGCGCGCAGCAGTTCGCGGGCGTGCGGCAGGAACGCCTGTCCGTCGATGGTGAGCCGCGCCCCACGCGGCGTGCGGTCGAAGAGCCGTACCCCGAGGTCCTTCTCCAGCGCGGCGATGCGCTTGGACACGGCCTGCTGGGTGACCGACAGCTGGGCGGCGGCTTCCCGGAACTGCCCGGAGTCCGCGACGGCGACGACGGTGCGTACGGCATGCAGATCCACGGGAGCACTCTAGAGGACGCGTGGACAACCGCCGGTTGTCCCTGCGGTCGCCCCGGGTTGTTTGCTTCCGCGCCGCCCGCTCGGTGAGATGTCTCCGCTCGACGATCTGTCGTGCGAAGTGGACGCCGGGAAAGTATGGAGTGGGGCGTGGGGAGCAGACGGCCGCTGGGGCGGCGGTTCGGGTGGCTGTGGGCGGCGTACGCGATCAGTACGTTCGGGACGTCGCTCGCCTTCGACGCGTTCTCGCTGATCGCGGTCCTGGTGCTGCACGCCGGGCCCGCCCAGGTGTCGGCGCTCGCGGCGGTCGGGCCCGCGGTGGGGGCCGTGCTGGCGGTGCCGCTCGGCCCGTGGGTGGAGTTCCGGCGCAAGCGGCCCGTGATGATCGCGATGGATCTGGTCCGGTGCGGGCTGCTGCTGAGCGTCCCCGCCGCGTACCTGCTCGGGCGGCTCGGCTTCGGCCAGCTGCTGGTCGTGTCCATGGTGGTCGCGGCGGCCGACATCACCTTCAACGCGGCCGCCGGCGCCTGCCTGAAGGCCCTCGTCCGGCCGCCGGACCTGGTCGTCGCGAACGGGCGGTTCGAGGCCACGCAGTGGACCTCCACCGTGCTCGGACTGCCGCTCGGCGGAGCCGCGGCCGGGCTGTTCGGGCCGGTGACGACCGTGGTGGCCGACGCGGTCAGCTATCTGCTGTCGGCCGCGGGCATCCGGGCGGTCGGCGGCGGGGAACCGCGTCCGGTACGGGCCGAGGCGCCGCCGGCGGCACGCGCCGCCACGGTCCTGGAGGGCTGGCGGCACCTCCTCGCCCACCCCGTCCTGCGCCCGCTGTTCCTCAACGCGGTCCTGGTCAACGGCCTGATCATGGCGACCGCGCCGCTGGCCGCCGTCCTCATGCTCGGCCCCCTCGGCTTCCCGCCCTGGCAGTACGCCCTCGCCTTCGCGGTGCCCTGCCTCGGCGGCCTGCTCGGCTCGCGCCTGGCCGGTCCGCTCGTCGCGCGCTACGGGCGGCACCGGGTCCTGCGCGCGGCCGGGACGCTGCGGGCCTGCTGGCTGATCGGTCTGGCCTTCGTCCACCCCGGTGTGTCCGGGCTGCTGCTCGTCATGGCCGTCGAGTTCGCGATGATCGTCTGCATCGGCGTCTACAACCCGGTGCTCGCCGCCCACCGGCTGGAACTCACGGAGCCGGACCGCGTCGCCCGTACGCTCTCCGCCTGGTCGGTCACCGGCAAACTCACCATCGCCGCCCTGACCGCCCTGTGGGGCCTGCTGGCCGCCCTCACCGGACCCCGCCCCGCCATCGCCCTCGCCGGCGCCCTCATCCTGACGACTCCCTTCCTGCTGCCCCGGCGGCCGGCCGGGCCGGCCCCCGCCTCGCCCGGGCCCTCGCGGGTTCCCGCAGCAGAAACCGGCCCTCCGCGTAGGTGAAGGCGGGGTCCGGAAGGAGCGCTTCGCGTCCGCTGAGGACGACGGTCAGGCTGCCGTCGGCGGGGGAGCGGGGTGCGGGCGGGTGCCCGATGCGGCGGAGGGTCTGGGCGGCGACCGCGTGGGCCGAGCCGTGCAGGACCAGGGGTGGCAGGCCGGGACGTTGCAGTGCGGTGCGGATGCGTTCGGCGACCAGTTCGTAGTGGGTGCAGCCGAGGACGACGCTGCGCACCCCGGCCGGGGTGCGCAGTGCGGCGGCGGCGATCGCGAGGTCGATGGCGTCCTCGTCCCCCTGCTCCACCGCGTCGGAGAGCCCGGGGCACGGCACCTCGGCGACCGCCACACCCCGGGCGAACCGCCGGATGAGCGAGCGCTGGTACCGGCTGCCGGTGGTGGCGGGGGTGGCCCAGACGGCGAGGGGCCCGCCGCCCGCGGCCGCCGGTTTGATCGCCGGAACCGTGCCGATGACCGGCAGGTCCGGCTCGAAGCGGGCCCGCAGGGCGGGCAGCGCGTGGACGGTCGCGGTGTTGCAGGCGATGACCAGCGCGCACGGGCGCCGCGCCGCCGCGGCTTCGGCGACGGCGAGCGCGCGGGCGGTGATGTCCCGTGGAGTGCGCGGCCCCCAGGGCATGCCGTCGGGGTCCGAGGAGAGGACGAGGTCGGCGTCGGGCCGCAGGCGGCGTACGGCGGAGGCCGCCGCCAGCAGCCCGATCCCGACATCCATGACCGCGATCTTCGGCCGGTCACCGGGGCGGGACCGCCTTGTGGCGGCGCGGCCTGCCGCGCGTCGGTGATGTGGCCCGCCCCCGCCGCCGTCCCGGTGCTCGTCGTCCATGCCGGTCGCCTCCGCGTTCGCTCGGTGTCGGTGTTACGGGAGGTGAGTCTGTATGGAGGCGGGACCGGACAACATGGCCAATTCCGTGGGGATGGTCTGGTGCGGGGCGGTGTCTTCGCGTCCGGGGGTCAGTCGAGCACCCCGATCTCCAGCCCCCGCAGCCGCGCCGGGTCCGCGATCACCTCGTAGCCGGTGATCCGGTCGTCCTCGACGGTGAAGGTCAGCGCGACGCGCAGGCGGCCGCGGGGTGCCACGAGGAGCCCGACGGTGCCGTTGACGAGGGCCGGTTCGGCCTGGCGGGAGCGGTGGGCGAACAGGAGGGTGCCCTCGGCCACGGCCCGGGCGCCGCGGAGTTCGGGCGCCGCTCCCGGCGGCAGGGCGGCCGGGTCGGCGCGGCGTACGACATCGGGGGCCAGCAGGGCGAGGACCGCCGGGAGGTCGCCGGCGCGGGCGGCCTTCAGGAACTCGGTGATGACGTGGCGGTGCCGGGCCAGGTCGGCCGCCGGGACGGCGGGCGTACCCCGTACCTTCTGGCGCGCCCGGCTGGCGAGCTTCTTCGTGGCGGCCGGGGTGCGCTCCACGACGGGGGCGATCTCCTGGAACGGCACGGCGTACATGTCGTGCAGGACGAACGCGACACGCTCGGCGGGACCCAGCCGGTCCAGCACCACGAGCAGCGCCCGGCCGACGGAGTCGGTCAGCAGCGCGGTCGCCTCAGGGCCCGCTGCCCGGCCCGGGGCCTCGTCGAAGGCCCGCAGCTCCGTCAGGTCCTCCCGCCGGGACGTCCGCGCACGCAGGGCGTCGAGGCAGATACGGGTCACCACCGTCCGCAGCCAGCCGCCCAGGTTGTCCACCGCGTCCGCGTCCACCCGGCCCAGCCGCAGCCACGCCTCCTGTACGGCGTCGTCGGCCTCCTCCGGGGAGCCGAGCATCCGGTAAGCGACGGCCCGCAGCCGGTCGCGCTGTTCCTCGAAACGTTCCGCCAGTCCGTCGCGCGCGTCCACCGGTCACCTTTCCTCGTTCCGTTCCGTCACGGGTAAGGACGGACGCACCGCGCGAGAAGTGACAGGAGAACCCGATGCCGACCCTGCTGCACCTGGATTCCAGCGCCGACCGCTCCGGCGGGTCGGTCAGCAGGCAGCTGACCGCCTTGTTCGCCGAGACCTGGCGCGCCGCACACGGCCCGGCGGCCGGATACCGCCACCGGGACCTGGCCGCGGACCCCGTGCCCCCGCTGGACACCGCCTACTGCTCGCTCGGCCGGCGCGTGGAGGAGCGCGGCCTCGTCCCGCCGGACGGCGTGGACGCGCTGATCGCGCACCCGGCCGAGCGGCGGGCGTGGGCGCTGACCCGCCCGCTGGTGGACGAGCTGCGGGCGGCCGGGACGGTGCTGATCGGTGCGCCGATGTACAACTTCTCGGTGCCCGCCGCGCTGAAGGCATGGCTGGACCGGGTCCGCTTTCCCGGGGCGTTCACCGACCCGGGAACCGGGGAGGGCCTGCTGAGGGGGACGCGGGTGGTGGTGATCAGCTCCCGGGGCGGGGCGTACGGGCCGGGGACCCCACGGGAGGGCTGGGACTTCCAGACGCCGTACCTACGGGCGTACTTCCGCGAGCTGGGGGTGGCGGAGGACGCCGTCCGGGTCGTCCCCGTCGAGCTGACGTTGGCTCATCTCGTTCCGCATGTGACGCGTTTCGGGCCGCCGGCGGCCGACTCGCTCGACGCGGCGCGGGCCGAGGTGACCGCGCTGGCCGGGGCCTGCGGGGCGGTCACCTGACCAGGGAGGCGTGCGCCCCGCCCCCCGGCCGTCGGACGAACGCCTCACCCCTCCCGGTCCCGCGGCCGCCCGAACCAGTCAAGGCACAGCACCAGCGCGTCGTCCATCGACTCCGCGTCGCGGTACTCGGCGAGGTCGCGCAGTACGGCGCGGGGCACGCTCGCCGCCGGCAGCAGGCTGGTGGCGTGGATCGCGCGGGCGAGGGCGTGCTCGCCGTACTCCTCGCCCGGCGGCGAGACCGCCCCGTACACCCCGTCGCTGACGAACAGCAGCCGGTCACCGGGCCGCACCTCGAATTCCTGCGCCACGTACTGCGTCTCCTCGAACATGCCGAGCGGCAGCTGCGCCTCCAGGGGCACCCGGTCGATGGTGCGGCCCCGGCGCCGCCACAGCTGCGGGGAGCCCGCGTCCACGACCTCCACCCGGCCGGTCGCGAGCTCGAAGCGCAGCAGCAGTGTCGAGACGTAGGCGGAGCCGCGGTACTGCCCGTAGAGGGCCTGGTCGGCGAGGGCCGCCTGGTCGGCGATGCCGATACCGGCGCGGCGGGCGTTGCGCAGCGCGTTGACCGTGAGATGGGTGAGCAGGGACGCCTCGATGCCGGTGCCCATGCCGTTGGTGACGGCGAGGGTCAGCTCGTCCGCGTCCGCCGCCCAGTCGTAGTTGTCGCCGTGGATCGCGTAGGCCGGTTCGAGCTGCGCCCCGATGGCGTACTCCGCGGCCACGCAGGCCCGCGCGGGCAGCAGCTGCCACTGCATCTCGGCGGCCAGCGTGAGCCGGTTGGTGCGGCGGGCCCGCTGGTAGACGTCGGTGTCCCGCTCGGCGACGAGGATCTCGTGGCCGAGCAGGTCGGCGGCGTGCGCGAGCTCGTCGGCGACGCCCGGCACGTTGCGGTCGCCGGGCAGCCGTACGGTCAGGATGCCGAGCCGTTCGCCGCGGACCGTCACCGGCAGGTGGTGGTCGACCGCGCCGCCCTGCCGGACCTGCCGCTCGTGCGGTTCCTGGCTGCCGAAGGCACGCCCCTGCGGGCTGTTGGAGATGGACAGCGCGCCGGGCGAGTCCTCGCCGAGCGAGGCGAACGGCCTGAGCACCGTGCCGCCGTAGTCGGCGAGGAACAGATGGACGGACGTGGCTCCGTAGGCCGCGGCGAGTGCTTCGCGCAGCGTGTCCACCAATGCGTGCGGTGCCGACGCGCGAACGGCTCTTTCCACATCACAGCTCAGGGTCACGGTCTCTCAAGCATTCTTATTCCGGTGGATTCAGATGAATTCAGACATGGCCGGGCTGACGCGGGCGGCCGGAGGGTGACAGAGTGGTCGTGTGTCCCGTTTTCCCGGCCAGTCGCAACACGAGCAGGTGACCGAGGCCACCCTTGCCGCCTCCGAGTTGCTGGAGGTGCTGTGGGGTCGTGGCCAGGAGACGGCACGCTCGGCGCAGGTGTCGCCGTCCCAGCTGCGGGCTCTGCTGGTGATCGAGGATCATGAGGGTACTAACCTGCGGGCGCTCGCCGACGCACTCGGCTCGCGTCCGCCCGCGGTGAGCCGCCTCTGTGACCGCCTGGAGGCCATGGGCCTGGCCGAGCGCTGTCCGAGCGCGACGAGCCGGCGCGAGGTCGAGCTGCGGCTGAGCCTGCGCGGGCGCGCCTTCCTGAAGGAGTACCGGGCGGCCCGCAAGAGCGAGGTCGCCGCCATCGTGGCGCGCATGGACCCGGCTCAGGTCGCCGATCTCGCGTCCGGCCTGGCGGCGTTCCACCGGGCGGCCGCCCTGCACCGTACGGCCGAGGGCTCTCGTACGGTCCCCGCCCGCCGCACGCTCGGTGCGGACAGCGCGGACACAGCGTGAAGACATTCAGGCCCCGCTTCTCGATCCGAAGTCACTCCGGGCAGAGCCGTGTTGCGCAGTGACAGGGGACAAGATTGTTGCCTTTCTGGAATATTGTCAAACGGCAACAATCGCTTCTATTGTTGATCACTCCATCCGGCCGGACGGGAGTTCGGCCGGGCCGCCGACCCGTCACCGACCGAGGACTACCGTGCATCCACAGCCCAGCGCAGACCGGCCGACGCAGGTTCTGATACGGGAAGGACAGCGCGCCGGGGACGCCATGGTCGTCACCGTCACCGGACCGCTCGACATCGACACCGTCGCGCCGCTGGAAGCCGCCCTGCGCGAGGCGGGCGCCGGGCACGGGGACGGAGCCGGGCCGGGCGACGGAGCGGCGCGGCCCGTGGTCGTCGACCTGTCCGGGGTGGAGTTCGCGGACTCCACGACGGTCAACGTCCTCCTGCAGCAGCACGCCGCCCTCGGCACCCGGCTGCGTCTGGCCGCCCCTTCGCCGGGCCTGTGCCGCCTCTTCGAGCTGACCGGCCTCGACGGTGTGCTCCCGCTGTACGGAACGGTCGCGGAAGCGGCGGCGGCCGACGGCGTGGCGGGGGAGCCGGCCGGGGAGTAACGGCTCTCAGCCGGCCGCCGCCGTCTCCGCGAGTTTCCGGAATTCCCCCAGGTCGTAGTTGGCGAGGGTGGAGTCCAGGTTCGTCAGGGCCCCCAGCCGCTCCACGAAACCTTCCGGTGAGTACTCTATTTGCAGCGTGACACGGCTCGCGGTGTCACTGAGCCGGTGGAAGGTGACGACTCCCGCGTGATGGACGCCCTCCGTCGTTTTCCAGGCGATGCGCTCATGGGGTTTGATCTCGGTGAGTTCCGCCACGAAATTCTTGTCCGCCCCCGGCAGCGACAGCTGCCAGGCGAAATGCGTGTCGTCCAGGCGCTCGACCAGCCGTACGTGGCTGAGGAACTTCGGCCACCGCGTGACGTCGGACCACAAAGCCCAGCTCACCGCGACGGGCGCTTCGATGTCCACACTCTCCAGCAGCGAGGACGACATGGCAGGAACCTCCTTGGTCTGGTGGGCGAAAGCGCACGGACACGCGCGGTAACGGCCCGCCGCGGCCGTATTCGTCCGCGGCCGGGATTGCCGTCCGGCCGTATCCGCGAGCGGTCCGGAGTTGCCCTTGTACCCCGTGCCGGAGCGGGTACCCGGGGAGTACGGCAGCGGTTACCGGAACGCCGCCCGCCGGGTTGTCACCCCATCGGGAACTTGCTGTTCCGCATGTGACAGCGTGATTGCCCGGTTGCCTGGCGGGAAAGCTGCCTACTTGTACGCCTTACGGTCGAACGGGAAACGAGGTGAGCCCCGATGAGCAGTGCCACGGCCCCGGACAGGGTTTCCGCAGCGCCGTCGCTGGTGGTGACGCTGGAGAACTGTCCCGAGGCGGCGGCAGTCGCCCGGGACGCCGCCGGTGACCTGCTGAAAGGGCTGGGGCCTCCGCTGGACCGGGACGCCTCGGACGCCGTGGTCCTGATCGTCTCCGAACTCGTCACCAACGCCGTCCGCCACACCCGGACCCGCACCTGCACCCTGAGCCTGACGGCCGCCCCCGACACCGTGACGGTGAGCGTGGCCGATTCCAGCGCCACCCCGCCCCGCGAGCGGAACCCCGACGTGCGCGGCGAGGGCGGCGGCTTCGGCTGGCCGATGGTCCGCCGCCTCGCCGCGGCCACCTCGGTGGAGACCACCGCCTGGGGCAAGACGGTCAGCGCCGTCGTCGCCCGTACGAGCCGGACCCCGGCGTGAGCCTCAGCGTGGACGCGGCGACAGGCGGACGGCCAGCGCCAGCGTGTCGTCCGGGTGCAGGACGACGGTGTGCATGTCCTCGGCGATGGCGCCGGGGATCTCCCCGATGGGCCGGTGCCGGTGCCGCCGGGCGCTCTCGGCCAGGCGCTGCTCACCCTCCCGGGGGTCCCGGCGGCTCTCGGTGAGCCCGTCGGTGTAGAGCACGAGCAGGTCGCCCTCGTCCAGCTTGGCGTGCAGCAGCCGCTCACTGCCGGGGTAGGGATAGCCGACCCCGCGCCCGCGCACCTCCAGATACTCCTTCTCGCCCGTGCCCCGCACGACCAGGGCCGGCGGATGGCTGCCGTTGGCGAGCCGCAGGTCCCCGCTGGCCGGGTCGATCCGCGCCAGCAGCACCGTGGCCATCAGCTCGGGGTCCAGCGGCGCGAGGATCTCGTCCGTACGGGCCACGATGGACTTCAGCGGGTGGCCCTCCAGCGCGAGCGTACGGACCGCGTGCGTGACGTTCAGCGCACTGCGCGTACTGCGCACGCCGTGCCCCAGCGCGTCGACGACGGTGATGTGGACCGTCCCGTCCGGCAGCGTGAACCAGTCGTAGAAGTCGCCGCCGGTGGGCGCGTCGGTGCCGGCCGGCGCGTAATGCACGGCCAGTTCCAGCCCGTCCACCGCGATCGGCGGCGGACGCAGCGCGTCCTCCAGCTCGCGCAGGATGTGGCCGTGCGCCGTACGCAGCTGCTCGTCGCGCTCCTCCAGCTGTACGTACAGCGCCAGTACACCGCTGTTGGTCTCGGCCAGCTCGTGCGTCAGCCGGCGCTGGTCGGCGGCGAGCGAGTCCACCCGGGCCAGCGCGACCCGCAGTTCCTCCTCCAGGAGCCGGTTCTCGGCCACCGGGTCCGACACCGCGCCGTTCCCGTCCCCGCCGGACGCGCCCGCGGGCGTACCGCCGGGGCCGCGCCGCCGTCCGCCGCCGTCCGCCGTCGCGTCTTCCGGCTGCCGTCCCGCCGGAATCCGGATCTCCGGTGTCCCGTCCGGCAGCGGCACGTGCCAGGTGGCCGCGCCGGACGACACCTGGGCGGGCAGCGGGAGTTCGGCCCCGGTCGGCGGTACGAGCCCCGGGGCGGGGGTGCGCAGCGTGACGGCCAGGTAGCCGGTGCGGGCCGGGTCGGCGGAGACGCCGTCGGTGTCACCGTCCCGGGGCTCCCCGGCCCCCGGGGCCGGGGAATCCGCCGAGGAGGAACGGCCCCGCGTACAGGTACGGGCCGTCTCCAGCGTGACCCCGTAGCCGGCCCGGAGCACCGGGTCGGCCAGCGTGCTCACGGACAGCACGAGGCGCGCCCGGGTCTCGACGGGCAGGCCGTTGGCCGCGCCCAGCCGGCGCACGGCGTGGCGCAGCGCCGGCAGCGCGTGGAAAGTGTGGCGTCTCACGAAAGTCTCTGATGGAGGTTGGCGGCGAGGACGGTCGCGTCGTCCCGGCTGCGGCGGTGGCCGTGCACAAGGGCCGTGGCCAGCAGCGGCGCGGGCAGACGCATGAGGAATGGGTCCGGGCTGTACGCCCAGCGGTGGTCGATGCCGTCGGTGTGCAGCAGGGCGGTGAAGTGCGGCTCCCACGGGATGTCGCGGGTCAGCGGCCGCGGCATCTCCAACCCCGCCACCCCGGGCTGGCCGGTCAGACGGTGCTGGATGTCCCGCTGCGTCAGCGTCATGCACCGTACGTTGCCGATGCCGCAGTACTGGGCGCGCCCGGCGTGCAGCCGCAGCAGCCCGACGGCCGCGCCACGGCTGCGCCGCAGCGCGCGGTGGACGGTGGTCAGCAGCCCGGTCAGCGGCTGGTCGGGGGTCCTGGCGAAGGTGCGCAGCGCGATCTGCGCCGCCTCGGCCGCCTCCGGGCCGTGCCCGAGCCCGTCGACCACGATCGCGGTCAGGCCCTGCTCGGTCTCGGCCGCGGCGCAGGCGTCGCCGCTGACCTCCTCCCGCTGTGCGGGCACACAGACCGCGCCGACCGCCCGGCGCGCGTCCCCGGCGTCCTCGGGCGGCGTCAGCCGGGCACAGGCCACCGTGCCGTCCGGCTCCTGGGTGCGGACGGTGAAGCTGGTGGCTATGCGGTTGACGCCGCCCATTCCGGCGCCGAGCGTCTCGGTCGTCGTGTACCCGTCGGCCAGGCAGCGCCGGAGCTCCGGCATGCCCGGCCCACGGTCGGCGGCGATGATCTCCACTCCTCTCCCCACGGGCAGTTCCTGGACGTACAGCGCCCCGTCCACCGCGTGCTTGGCCAGGTTGCTGCCCAGTTCGGACGCGATGACCGCGGCCTGGTCGGGCAGCGCCCCCTGGAGCCCGCAGCGCTGCGCGACCGACCGCGCGGCCTGCGCGGCCAGGTGCACGGCGCTGTAGTGGTCGACGGGGATGTACGCCGACGGGTACGCGGCGGGGGGCAGGGTCAACGGTCGGCCCACCGGGTCGCGGTCACCGTCGTACCGCCCCCCTCCCGGGTACGGATCTCGAACTCGTCCATCAGGCGCTGCGCGCCCCCCAGCCCGTGCCCGAGCCCCGCGCCGGTGGTGTACCCGTCGGTGAGGGCCGCGTCGATGTCGGCGATGCCCGGTCCGGCGTCGTCGACCGTCAGCCGCAGGCCCACCGCGCCGGGCCGGGTCGGGTACTCGATGCGTACCGTGCCGCCGCCGCCGTGGACGTAGGCGTTGCGGGCCAGCTCGCTGGCGGCCGTGACGACCCGGGTCTGGTCGACGATGCTGAAGCCCACCGCCAGGGTCGCGTCGCGCACCGCGTGCCGGATCGCGAGCAGGTCCTGTTCGCTGCGCACGGTCAGCACCGTCGGTTCCGCCGGGTCACCGGCCCGTTCCGGGCCCCCGCCGTCGAGGGTCGTGGTACCGGCGCCGCCGGTACCGCCGTATTCACCGGGTCCCTTCATGCGGTACCTCTCCTGAGGAACGGGGACTCTGATGCCAGCCCAGGGCCGCCATGCCGTGTTCCGCGTTCAGGGCGGTCTCCACACCGGCCAGGCGCAGCCCCAGCTCGGCCAGGGTCATGGCCACCGGGGGCCGCATGCCCGCGACGATCACCCGGGCGCCCAGCAGGCGCGCCATGGTGGTCAGCTCCATCAGGGTCCGCGCCACGAACGAGTCGATGATCTCCAGGCGCGAGATGTCGATGAGCACTCCGCGAGCCCGGTCGGCGGTGATGCGGGTGGTCAGCTCCTCGGTGAAGGCCACCACCGTGGCGTCGTCCAGCTCGTTGAGCAGCCCCGTGACCAGGACGTCGCCGAGCCTGAGGATGGGCACGCCAGGGGTGGGCCGGGCGTTCACGGGTTCTCCCGTACGCCGCTGGACGGCCGGTGCGCGCCCTCGTCGGTGAGCTTGACGGCGGCGGCCAGCGCGTCGGCCAGGGTGGCGCGGGTCAGGATGGTGGACAGGTCGATGCCGAGCTGGGCGATGGTCTGCGCGATGGACGGCCGGATGCCGCTGATCACACAGTCCGCGCCCATGAGCCGGACCGCGTTGACGGTCTGCATCAGGTGCTGGGCGACCGCGGTGTCCACGGTCGGCACGCCGGTGATGTCGATGATGGCGACCAGGGCCTCGTGCTCCTGGATGGCCTCCAGCAGGTTCTCCATCACCACCTGCGTACGGGTGGTGTCGAGGGTGCCGATCAGGGGCACGGCCAGTACCTGCCGCCACAGCCGGACGACCGGGGTGGACACCTCAAGGAGCTGCCGGCTCTGCCGTCGGATGATCTCCTCGCGGCCCTCCACGTACGTCTCGAAGGACAGCGCGCCGGCCGCGTCCAGCAGCCGGTTGATCAGCACGGCGGCGCTGAACAGCTCCTGGGTGTCCCGGGTCTGCCGCTGTACCGCCTCCAGGAGTGCCTCCTTGAGCGAGAGGACGGCCAGCGACGTGATGGTCGGCATGGCGCCGGCCCGCGCCCGGCGCATGGAGAGATCGGTCACGGCCTGGCGCAGCGACCGGTCGGTGGCCACCACGCGGTTCGCCGGAAGGTCACTCTCCAGGCCCCGCAGGAGGGCGCCGAGCAAGGTGTCGGCCTCCTCGCGCAGTTCGCCCTCGCTGACTATGTCGCGCAGCTCTTCCTGGTCGAGCTGGAGTTGCACCCAGCGGTCGGAGACGGTGTCGGTTTCTGCGCGCAGCGCGCCGATGACACGCTCGCGTGCCGCGGCCTCGGTGGAACTCAACCCACGGTCCTTTCTTGGTGATTGACTGGAGCACAAGCGCGCATGATGTGCTGCTCGTGCGGTGCGTACCCAACCGCACGCGATCTTCGATTGCCGTCCGGCAAATGTTACCGAGCGCGGGCGGGGGCCTGAAGGCCGGACCGCCGCGGCCGCCCGCCGGCCCCGCCCGGGCCGGTAGGCTCCCGGCCACACGAGAAACTGTTTCCCATTGGCAAGGGTTAAACACCTAAGGGTCGGGCAGGTGCACCTGACCGTACATACCGTGAAGGGTGAAGACGTGACCATGCTTGCCGTACAAGGGTGTGCAGCGGGACCTCGGACGGCGGCGCCGGCGGGGCGGGCGCCCGAGCTGCCGCAGGTACGCGACGCGACCAAGGTGGCGCCCCGGGACGCCCGGGAACTGTCGAAGCTGTTCCTCACCCGGCTCGCCGCACTGGAAGAGGGGACGGCCGAGTACCAGTACGCGCGCAACACCCTCATCGAGATGAATCTCTCACTGGTCCGCTTCGCCGCCTCCCGCTTCCGCGGCCGGGGCCAGGACCAGGGGCACTCCGAGGACATCATCCAGGTCGGCACGATCGGACTGATCAAGGCCATCGACCGGTTCGACCTGACCCGCGAGGTGGAGTTCTCCACCTTCGCCGTCCCGTACATCGTCGGCGAGATCAAGCGCTTCTTCCGCGACGCCACCTGGGCCGTGCACGTGCCCCGCCGGGTCCAGGAACTGCGCACCGAGCTGTCCCGGGCGGGCGAGCAGCTCTCCGCCGACCTGGGCCGCGAACCCACCGTGTCCGAGCTGGCCGCCCGTCTGGAGATCGGCGAGGACGAGGTCGTCGACGCGATCGCCGCCAGCAACGGCTACACGGCGGGTCCGCTGGAGACCCCCGGCGACGGCTCCGGCGCTGAAGGCGAGAGCCGCGCCATCGCCGATGTCATGGGCGGCGACGACCCCGGCATGGAACTGGTCGAGAACCTCAACGCCCTCGCCCCGCTCCTGCACGAGCTGGACGACCGCCGGCGCCGCATCATCGAGATGCGCTTCGTCCAGGAGATGACGCAGGCGCAGATCGGCGCGGAGCTGGGCATCTCCCAGATGCACGTCTCGCGGCTGCTCTCCCGGACCCTGGAACACCTGCGGAAGGGACTGCTGGAGCAGTAGCCGTACGGTGCGAAAGCCCCCGGGAACGGCCCCCATCGTCCCCGTACGGCACTGCGGTCCTTCACCTGTCCGCCCGGACCCCGCGCGGACAGGATGAGGCCCCACCGGCAGTTCGGCGCCGCGGGAGCCGGGCTCAGTCGGCCGGCTTCAAGGAGTTGCTTTTCTCGGCTTTGCCCCGGCCGCTCCACGGCAGTGAACGAGCCGGGAATTCCCCGCCGAGACGGATGGAAGCCAGGCGGATAGACTGATTCCAGGCACTTGTAGGAAAGTGCGAAGGACGCCCGCCGTCGGCCCGCACCTTCCTGATGAAGGCGTGTGGTTTTCATGTGCGGTCTGGCCGGATGGGTGAGTTTCGCGCGCGACCTCACCGCGTATAGGGATACCGCGCGGGCGATGACCGAAACCATGGTCTGCCGTGGCCCCGACGCCGGGGGAGTGTGGGTGTCGGAGCACGCACTGCTGGGCCACCGCAGGCTGGCGATCATCGATATCGAAGGCGGCCGCCAGCCGATGACCGCGGCGGGCGACGGCGATTCCGGGGAATCGCCGGTCATCACCTACACCGGCGAGGTCTACAACTTCCGTGAATTGCGCGAGGAGTTGCGTGCGCGCGGGCACGCCTTCCGGACGTCCAGCGACACGGAAGTCGTGCTCCGCGCCTACCTGGAATGGGGAGAGGATTTCCCCGAGCGCCTGAACGGCATCTACGCCTTCGCGCTGTGGGACCCGCGTTCCGAAGAACTCCTGCTGGTCCGCGACCGCATGGGCGTCAAACCCCTCTATTACCGGCCGACCGCCGACGGCGTGCTCTTCGGCTCCGAGCCGAAGGCGATCCTCGCCCACGACGAGGCCGAGGCGGCCGTGGACGCGGAAGGGCTGCGCGAGATCTTCAGCATCGTCAAAACGCCGGGCCACGGCGTGTTCAGCGGTATGTACGAGGTACTGCCCGGGACCGTACGGAAATTCACCCGGGACGGAAGCGGCGTACGCCCCTACTGGGAGCTGACGGCCCGTCCGCACACCGACGACCTCGACACCACCGTGGCCACCGTCCGCTCACTCCTGGAGGACACCGTCGAGCGCCAGCTCGTCGCCGACGTCACCGTGGGCACCCTGCTCTCCGGCGGTCTGGACTCCAGCGCGGTCACCGCGCTCGCCGCCGCGTCCCGCGCCCGGCGCGGCGTGCCGGAACCGGTCCGCGCGTTCTCCGTCGACTTCACCGGCCACCAGGAGCGCTTCCGTTCCAACGTGCAGTGGGAGGACCCGGACACCCCCTTCGCGATCGAGGTGGCCACCCACGTCGGCGCCGAGCACATCATCGTGGAGCTGGACAACGAGGACATCCTCGACCCGAAGGTCCGCGACGCCGTACTGCGCGCCCAGGACCTGCCGGTGTCCACCGGCGACATGGAGTACTCCCTGTTCCTGCTCTGCCGGGCGCTCAAGGAGCGCATGACGGTGGCGCTGTCCGGCGAGGCGTCGGACGAGCTCTTCGGCGGCTACACCTGGTTCCACGACCCGGAGGCCGTCGGCCTCGACAGCTTCCCCTGGCACCACCCGTTCGAGAAGGCGGGCGGCATCGGCGCGCTGCGCGAACTGGGCCTGTGGGACGCGCTGGACCTCACCGCGTACATCGAGCGCCGCTACGCCGAGGCCATGGCCGAGGTGCCGCGGCTGCCCGGCGAGAGCGGGCACGAGGCCCGGATGCGCGAGATCACCTACCTCAACCTCACCCGCTGGGAGAACTTCCTCCTGGACCGCAAGGACCGCATCAGCATGGCGGTCAGCCTGGAGGTCCGGGTCCCCTTCACCGACCACCGCCTGGTGGAGTACGTCTACAACACCCCGTGGGCCATGAAGAACTTCGACGGCCGGGAGAAGAGCCTGCTGCGCGCCGCGATGCGCGGCCTGCTCCCGGACCCGGTCCTCGACCGCAAGAAGAGCCCCTACCCCTCCACCCAGGACCTCGCCTACGAGCACGCCCTGCGCCGCAAGGTCGCGGACCTCCTCACCCCGGACGCGCCGGTGCTGCGCCTGGTGAGCGCGGACGGCGTCCGCCGGCTCCTGGCCCGGCCGGAGGGCGCGTACGGGGTCGGCGGCCCGTGGAGCGCCCGCGCCGTCCTGGAACGGCTCGTCGAGTTCGACACGTGGGTGCGGGAGTACGGCGTACGGGTCGCGTACTGAGGGCCCCGTCCGGGCACGGACCCGGCGGAGAGCCGGTCCGGCACCGGACGGCCCCCGGGCGCGGGCGTCACGGCACCGGCCCCTGCGGCTTCGCGGTGCGGTCGCCCGTACGTGTGACGTTTATCCGGCCCCGGAGCCGGTCCACCAGCCGGTACTTCTCGCGCTGCTCACGCGACTCCCGGTCCAGCTCCTCGATCAGCCGCTGGGAGCGCTTCTCCACGTCCAGCTCGTCCAGGATGCGGTCGATCTCGGCCAGCAGCGCGCCGTGCAACTGCCACTGGCGCGGATGCTCCCGCACCCCGTCGAGCAGCAGGTGCGCGACCACGTCGCGGCTGGCGCGGCTGCGGGCGAGTTCCCCCGCGAGCCGCTCCTCGGCCTCCTCGGCGTTGGCGCCGACCTGCGTGGTGATCAGTACGGCGAAGCTCTCCACCGCGCTGGCCATGTGGTCGAACACGTCGTGCAGGGCGGTGGCGATGTGCGGCGCGAACAGATGCTCCTCCGTCCGCGCCTTGGCCAGGTCCGTCAGCGTGCGGCACAGCGTACGGAGCACCACCGCGGAGATCTCCAGGGTGTCCAGGCCGGTGCGCAGCACGACGCGGTAGAGCGTGCCCTCCTTGACCCGGGGGTTGAGCCGCAGACTGTCCTCCGCCTGCCGGAGCGCGGCGTCGACCTGCACGATGTCGTGGTCCAGGCGGCGCGCCTCGTGCAGCCGGGCCGCGGCCTCGGAGACGGGGGTGTGCCCGCCCACCTCGTCCCCGAGGCACACGAGCAGCCGCCGCATCCGGCCCGCCAGGTCCTCGATGGCCGCACTGGCGGGCTGCACCCACACCGGCGGGACGAACAGGATGTTGAAGAGCAGCCCGACGACGGCACCGATCAGCGTCTCCAGCACCCGGTCCCAGGCGGTCTCGGCCACCCGGGTCACGCCCAGCACCAGCATCGCGCTGATCGCCACTTCCGGTACGAACTCACCGGCCCGCACGAAGCGGCCGATCACCAGCGAAGCGAGGATGATCAGGCCCAGGCTCCACCAGGTCAGCCCCACCAGCGCGCTGAACCCGATGGCGATCAGCACGCCCACGACCACCGCGTTGACCCGGCGCATCCCGGTGGTGAGCGTCGCGTAGAGCGTGACCTGGACGACCAGCAGCGCGGTGAGCGGCGCGGTCAGCGGCGCCGGCTCGCTGCTCAGTACCAGGGCGACGACGTACGAGAGCACGGCGGCCACGGTCGAGCGGACGGTCTGGACGACCACCGGCTCCCGGCGCCGCCGGACGAGATCCAGCAGAGGGTCGGTAACTTCAGCCACGTTTGGCTTGTTCCCCCTCTTGCGCACCACAGGCACCAGCGAGCGCCCGATCACCGATCTGCTCGTGACGGTACGTCAGGTGGCGGCCGGAGCCGGGTGGAGCGCCGGTGCGGGCATGAACATGTCGAACGAGGTGGCGGCGAAGCGGATACGGGCGTCGGCGCGGCGGAGCGCGGGCAGCCGCGGCGACCATCCGGCCACCCGCAGGGAGGCGGCCGCGGGCCGGGCGCTGAACCGTGCGGTGGCGACCGTCCGCACCCCGTCGAGGGAGCCGAAACCGGTCATCGGCAGCGGGAGGCGGGGCAGCGGCGGGCGCTGCGTCGCCACGTCCAGTACGGCGACCGGCCCTTCGCCGTCCGTGACGCGGACGCGTGAGCCGTCCCAGCGGAACCCGGCCAGTCGCTTCGGCACGCCCCAGATACGGCGGCCGCCCCACAGCGACCGCTCGTCGTCCACCCAGATCCACTGGATATACAGGCCGGGCCGCCGGCCGCGGCGCACGGGCGTACCGACGATCAGCTCGTCGTAGCGGAGGGTTCCCGCGCGGTACCGGATGAGGAAGACGGCCAGGGTCCGCGGCAGCAGGCGCGAGAGATCCGGAGGAGGGGCCGGCACCGACTCCGCGGGGAACAGACCGCCCCACAGGTGGCCCCGCAGTTGCCAGGGCGGGGGCGGGTACGGGCCCGGCACCTGGCCGGTGCCGGGTGTGTCTTCCGGCGTGTCCACCGGGGCTCCTTCCCGCGCCGGACCGTACCGTGCGCCTGCCGCCGGACCGTACCGTGCGCCTGCCGCCGGACCGGACCGCCCGCCCGCCCGCCCGCGAGTACCCCCGTGCGTCGCCGCCCACGCGGCCCACACGGACCATCTGGAGCCGGCCGGCCTCAGGTCTTGTCCTGCTCCGCCTCCTCCTCGCGTTCGCCCTCCGCCTGGGAAGGGGTGGAGCGGGGCGTGTCCTCGCGGCCACGGGAGGCGCCTTGCCGGCCCGTGGCCTCCGGGTCGTCGTCCCGTTCGCCTTCCGCCTGTGACGGTGTCTGATCGCTCATGTGCCGTGCCTCCAAGGGCCTCGAAGATCATCTGAGATCCGCTGACTACCCGTGACGAACACGGGCAAACACCGGCACAGGCGTACGGGCTACGGGCATGCCGGTCGAAGGGACGGCCCGGCGGCGCGGATCAGGGGTACGACACGACCTTCGACGGAACGGTGGCCGTGCCGGAGGTGGGGGCGCCGTGGTCGTTGACGACATGGGCGTACTGGCCCTTGCCGCCGAGGGAGACCACGAGGAGATCGTGGAACGTCACCCCGGGCCTGCGCGGCGCGGCGAAACCGTGGTCCTGGACGATCGTCGGGGCGTCCTTGTAGTAGCAGTAGCTGCCCAGGCCCCAGCCTTCGTGCGCGGTGACGGAACCGGCGACCTTGTAGGCGGCGAAGCCGCGGACGGACCCGTCCTGGACGGCTGCCTGATCGGGCGCGTCGTACGCCTTTTCGTTCTGGAAGAAGACCGTACGGCCGCGCTCGCCGTTCCACTGCACGTCGTATTTGTTGAAGTGTTCCACGAACAGCCCGGTGGCCAGTACGTCGTCGCCGTTGACGACCATCCCGTAGTCGGCCCGGTTGGTCTCCCAGCCGACCCCGTCGCCATGGTCGGCCCGCCAGAGCCAGGTGTGGTCGATGATCGTGTGGTTGCTGTTGACCACCAGGCTGGTGGTGGCCTTCCCGGCGCCCGCGCCGCCGATGCGGACGAACACGTCCTGCACCGTGATCGGGTCGGCGGCGTGCCCGGCGGACGCGCCCGCCGGGCCGATCTCCACCAGCACCTCGGAGTTCCGCGGTCCGGCGTCGACGAGCAGACCGGCGAGCCGTACGCCGTCCACGTCGGCGACCCGCAGCGCGCTCACCCCGCCCTCCGGGACGAGCGTGGGATAGCCGAGGCCGAGGACCACGGTGCCGGCCCGGGTGATCTCGATCGGCCGGTCGAGGGGGTAGACGCCGGGTGTGAACAGCAGGTGCAGTCCCTGCTCGACCGCGGCGTTGACGGTCGCCGCGGTCGCCCCCTCCTTGACCACGTAGAACCGGCTCAGCGGGAGCGACCTGCCCTGCGGCGTGCCGCGGCCCCAGCTCGTGCCGCGGGCGCCGGTGCGCAGCGCGGGCAGGAACACCTTGTACTCACCGCCGTCCAGGTACAGGAACGGCTTCTCGCGGGAGACCGGTGTGGTCGCCAGCGTCGTGTACGGCGGGTCGGGGAAGGACTGGGCGGGGGCGCCCTCGACACCGGAGAAGACCATGTTCCACACGCCGTTGAGCCAGCCGCCGACGGAGCTGTCACGGGTGTACCACTGCTGCTGGGAGTACGGCTGCACGGTGCCGTCGATCCGGCTGTCGGCGATGTACCCGCCGCTGGCCCAGCCGTAGCCGTCCGGGGCGAGGTTGAGGTTCCCCTTGACGTGCATGCGCCGGAACGGCGACGCCTGGGAGACGGCGAACCGGTTGGTCCCGCTGACCGGGTTCAGTGCGAGGTTCTCCGCCGAGCGCCAGAAGTTCTGGGTCGCGTTGCCGCCGAACCAGCCGGCGTCGACCGTCACATCACCGTTGACGAGGGTGTCGTCGGGCGACAGGCCCAGGCCCATGACCGAGGTGTAGAAACCGAGTTGGGCGTTGATTCCGTGGTACGTGCCCGGCTTGAAGAGCAGGGCGTAGCGGCCCTTGCCGAACTGGTCCGACTCCTGCCGCTCGAATATCTCGTCCAGCCTGGCCTGGATGCCGGGCGTGGCGGGGTCGAAGACGATCACGTTCGGGCCGAGGTCGCCGCCGCCGGGCAGCGGGGCACGGGCCGTCCGCCGTGGGGCGGCGGGTGACTGCGCCGCGGCCGCCGCGGCGGACGCCGTGCCGGCTCCGGCGAGCAGGCCGGCGGCGGGGAGAGCGGCGGCGGGCAGGGCGGCGGCCGCCGTGGCGAGGACTCTGCGGCGCGAGGGGGGTGAGGACATGACAAGTCTCCTGGGTCATCGGCTCGTTCGAACGTCGGCTCGTTGAGCGGGATGCGCCTTGGGGGGAGGAGATGCGGGTGACTTCGAGGAACGAAGGCTCACACGGGTGAGAGCGCTCTCTTGCGTGAGGATGGTGGCGCCATCGGGAGCGGGGCGTCAAGGGAATGTACGCGATCGGGGTGGAAGTGCCCCTGGGGCGCCGATGAGGGTTCAGGAGGTGACGGCAGGCGGCTGACGAGTGGTCATGCCCCCTACGCCGTACGCCCTACGCCTTACACCGTGCGCCCTACGCCGCGCGCCCCGGACGGAACCGAGTCCGTCCGGGGCGCACGGGGGTGTCCGGCGTCGGGGCCTCAGCCCTTCGACGCCACCGCCGCCAGCCGCTCCACGCCGGCCGCGAACTCGTCCGGCTCGAAGGACTGGAACGGCAGCCGCAGGAAGACCTTGCCCTCCGGCGGTGCCGCGTCGGCCGGGTAGAAGCCCGAGCCCCGGGTCAGCTTCAGGCCGTCGGCCGCGGCGGCCTTGAGGAACGTGCTCTCGTCCGTGGCGACGGGCAGATGCACGCTCACGTAGTAGCCGCCGTGCGGTACGGCGAGGAGCGCGTCCTCGCCCAGCACCTCGCGTACGGCCTCGACCGCGCCGTCGTGCCGGGGGCCGAGCAGCTCACGGACCCGCGCCACGTTCTCCTGGGCCAGGCCCGCGCGGAGCGCCTGCGCGGCGACCGCCTGGAGCAGCGGGGCGGGCGAGAGGTAGGTGCCCTCCGCGAGCGCGGCCAGGGCGCCGAGCGTCCGTGCCGCGCCGATGACGTACCCGACGCGCAGCCCAGGGCTGAGGATCTTGCTCAGCGAGCCCATGGTGAGCACCCGCCCGGCGGGCGCCAGCTCGAAGAAGCCGGTGGGCGCGGTGCCGCCGTACCGCAGCTCCCGGTAGGGGATGTCCTCCAGAATGAGGAAGTCATGGGTCTCGGCGAGCTGTACCAGGCGGCGGCGCTTGTCCTCGCTCATGGTGACGCCGCTCGGGTTCTGGAAGTCCGGGATGACGTAGACGAACGCCGGCACCCGGGCTGCCAGCCGCGCTTCGAGCGCGTCCAGGTCCAGGCCGTCGTGCTGGAGCGTGACGCCGGAGACCCGCCCGCCGTGCCGCTCGAAGATCTGCACCGCGCGGTCGTAGGTCGGCGCCTCCACGTAGACGTCCTTGCGGTCGCCCGCCAAGAGGTGCGCGGCGAGCAGGTCCAGCGCCTGGAGAGAGCCGTTCGTGACGAATATCTGGTCGGCGCCGACCGAGTGGAACGCCGCGAGCTGCTCCCGCAGTGCCGCGTCACCGGTGTGGTTGCCGATCGGCGCGTACTGGAACACCCGGTCCTCGTGCTCCCGCAGGACGGTCGCGGTGTGCTCGGCGATCTGCCGCGCGGGGATCGCCTCCTGCGGGGGGATGCCACGCGAGAAGTGGAACATGGTGGGTCTCCGTTCTCGGAACGTCTTCATGTTGGTATGGGGTGGGAAAGGGGCGAGTTGCCCACGGGGTACGTGAGGCGAGGTACGGGCGCGGGCACGAGCGCGGACAGGGGAACGAGTACGGGCGCATGTCCGCGTGCGGCCCGCGGTGCGGACTTCTCAGGCCGCCCCGGCGCCGGCCCCGGCCACGAAGTCCGGCCCCAGCTCGCCGACGTCCGCGGCGCCCAACTGGCGGAGCGTGTCCTCGATCTCCCGGCGCAGCAGCCGCAGCACCGCCTCGACCCCCTCGCGCCCGGCGAGCCCCAGGCCCCACAGGTACGGCCGGCCGAGGCAGACCGCGTCGGCGCCGAGGGCGAGGGCCTTGACGACGTGGACGCCGGAGCGGATGCCGCCGTCGACCAGCACGGCGCACCGGCCGGCGACCGCGGCCGCCACCTCGCCCAGGGCGATCACGCTGGGCACCGCCCCGTCGAGCTGCCGCCCGCCGTGGTTGGAGACGATGACGCCGTCCGCGCCGCTGTCCAGGCAGCGGCGCGCGTCCTCGGCCCGCAGCACGCCCTTCACGAGCAGCGGGAGCCGGGTGCGTTCGCGGATCCACAGCAGGTCGGCCCAGCTGAGCGCCAGCCGGTCGATGCGGGCCCCGGCCGGCACCTCGCCCTCCAGGATGCCGAGCGCACGCAGCGTCCCGAAGTCCACATGGCCCGGGGTGGCGAACCCGGCGCGCTGGGCGTGCACCCGCAGTGCGGCGTGGCTGGCGTCGACCGTGACCACGATGGCCGACGCACCGGCGGCCTCGGCCATGTCGAGCGTCGCGGCGATGTCGTCCCGCGACCGGTAGGCGTACAGCTGGAACCAGCAGGCCCCGCCGGACGACTTGGCGATCTCCGGGAAGGGGACGTGGCTGTCGGTGCTGACGACGGGCACGATCCCGGCCGCCTCGGCGGCGAGGGACGTGGCGATCTCCGCGTCCTCGTGCAGCAGCCGCTGCGGGCTCGTCGGAGCGAGCAGGACGGGCATCGCCATGCGGTGCCCGAGGACGGTCACTTCGGTGCGGGGCTCGGTCGTCGTGCTGGCGAGGACCCGCGGGCGGAGCCAGATGTCGTCGAACGCCGCGATGTTGGCGCGCACGGTGCGGTCGGTGCCGGCCCCGCCGGCCACGTACGCCCGGCAGCCCCGGTCGAGCACCTGATCACTGGCGGCCTCGAAATCCGGCAGGGTGAGCAGTTCATCGAGATTCCGTACGGTGTCCAAGGCTGGCCTCCGGTCTCTCGTCACATGTGTGGCGGATGAGTTCTCTCGTCGTTCCCGTCAAGTGCTGGACGTGCTGAATTGCCGGCGGTACGGAATTCCTGGCGGTGCGGGATTGCCGGTGGTACGGAAACGCGGGCGGTGCGGAATTGCCGGTGGTACGGAATTACGGGTGGCGCGGGGCCCGTACGCGTGGCACGGGGCCCCTTGCACGTGGCGCTGTCACGCGAACTGATCGAACGCCATCTTCGTCACCATGCCGATCACCACGAGCACCAGCACGGTGCGGACGAATCCGGACCCCTTTTTCAGGGCCATGCGTGAACCGATCATCGCGCCGGTCACATTGCCCACGGCCATGCCGAGCCCCAGCGCCCAGAGCACATGGCCCTGGAGCGCGAAGACGAGCAGGGCGCCGAGGTTGGACGAGGCGTTGATGACTTTCGACATCGCCGCGCTCTCCAGGAACTGCGTCGCCAGGAGCGTGGTGAAGGAAATGATGAGGAAGGTGCCCACGCCGGGCCCGAACAGCCCGTCGTAGAAGCCGACCACACAGCCGCCGAGGAGTACGGCGACCACGCGCCGCCGCCGGGTCACCTCGCGCGCCAGTGGCTGGGTGCCGAAGTTCGGCCGCAGCGCCACGAACAGGGCCACCGAGATCAGCAGGACCATGATGACCGGCCGGAAGTACGCGGTGGGGACGGTCGCCGCGGACAGGGCGCCGAGCGCCCCGGCCGGTACCGCGCAGGCGGCGGCCGGCACGAGGATCTTGCGGTCCAGCACCGTCCGCCGCGCGTACATGGCGGCGGCGGTCGCCGTCCCCGTGATCGCGGCGATCTTGTTGGTGCCCAGCGCGGTCGCCGGCGGCAGGTGGGGGAAGCTGAGCAGCAGAACGGGGATGAGCAGCACCCCGCCCCCACCGACCACGGCGTCCACCCATCCGGCGGCCACGGCGGCGGTGAGCAGCCCTATGACGTCGAAGAAATCCACGGTGTTCCGGTCCTCAGTCAAAGAAGGCGCGCAGACCGGGCGGCTGCGCGGGCAGGGATGCGGAGCGGTGGGCCGCGCAGTGGGGGCGGCCGCGCTCGGCGGGGTGCCGCGATCACGCGGGGAGGGGCGGGCGCGCCTCAGAGGACGCCCTGGATGTCCTCCATCGTCGGGATGACGCGCTGACGGGTCATCATGTGCTGCGTCCAGCCGAGGATGGAGCGTACGGAGTAGAACCGGCGCAGCCAGCGGTCCCGGCCGTCGTAGCGCGGGACGAACGCGCTGCGGCCGTGCGCCGCGACGTGGTTGTCGACCACGACGAGGTCACCGGGCTCCAGTACGACGTTGTGGCAGACCGCCTCCAGCGCCTCGGCCAGCGCCTTGAGGGCCACGGCCGCCCCGGCGTCGGCGGCGTGCGTCGTGTGCGAGTTGAAGCGCATGAACGGCCGGTGCTCCGGCCCGAAGATCGCGGGGTGCGGGCCGGAACGGGGCACCGGGCCGGTCCGGCCCCGGGTGAAGGAGGTCGGGTAGGAGCTGTAGAACTGCGGGGTGCGCAGGACCGCCACCTGCTCGGCCGTCAGATGCCGGACCGCCTCGCGCACCGAGGCGACGCGGGTGGCCGCCACGCCCTCGTGGTCCTGGCGCAGGCACAGCAGGCCCAGGTAGTCGGGCCGCAGCGGGTGGTGGACGTTCTCCGTGTGGAAGTCGAAGGCCACCGACCCGCTGTTCTCGATCCGCTTCTCCTCGCCGGGCACCGCGTGCACGTCGTGGATCAGGGCCCCGCCCTTCTCGTCCTCGTAGCCGACGAGCGAGCCGAGCAGGTCCGCCACCAGGGTCAGGGTGCCGTCGGTGGGGTGGCCGCGCAGGGCGCCCGAGTGGTGGACGGTGGGGGTGGCGGGAAGATCCCCCAGGGTCACGCCGCGCAGCAGGAAGAAGCCGGAGTCGCCGCTGCCCTCGGCGAATTCCAGCAACGCGGTGCGGACGGATTTCGGCAGGTCGAGAAGGAGGCCGGAAAGCGCCAGCGGAGACGCCTCGGAAGCGCCGGCCGCGAGCCGGGAGAGCTGCCAGAGCTTCTGTGTTTCGGCCTCGGACAGGCTGAGGGTCTGCTGTGCGGCGAGTGCGGGGGTCACCGTTGCTCCTTCTTCTTGAATGCTGCGTTCGAGTCGCGTGTTCAGGCCGTTCAGGGACGGGAAACCGGCCGGCGAACTTCAGAAGACGTGCGCACGTGCAAATGGTGAACGGCTTTTGACCGCTCACTATCAGGTGAAAGGAGGTAGTGGTCCGAGATTTGCGCGTAACGGTAAAGAGTTCCTTTATGGAGTGTCAACGAATGGTTTTGGTCAGCGCGGGGCTCCCGGTGAGCCGGCTTCGGTCAATACCGCTTGTCCTCTTGTGGCACGGATCGGAAGGTACGCCGACTTTGTCCGCCGTAGAGGTTGTGAAGGACCTGTGGTGTTCCTGTGACGCCTGCTGGAGCTGGGGCGTGCGCGTCCGGAGGGGCGCGGCGGGGGGCCGTCTCACCCACTGGACAGCACCGGCGCGGCCGGGTCGTGCCCCTTGTTTCCCGTCACCGCGAACCCATCGCTTTCGGTCACCACGTGGACAACCGGCCAATCAGGATGGCCGGAACTGCGCCATCCGATGTCCGAGACGCCGACGGCCGCCTCCCGCCGACCGCGCCCCGCACCGGCACCCGCTCCCGCACCCGCCGTCTAACGCCCGGGCGTTAGGTCAGCGCCACCAAGACCGTTAGGCGCGTCCGGCAGCGTTTCCGTCGGCCGCCCCGGACAGGACGGCCGGACACACCCGGATAGCGGATCGCGGAAGCGTCCGCGGCCGAGAGGGAGACGGACATGCACGGGAACGGCGAGGGCAACGGAACCGCTTCGCGGCGTGCGGGCGGGCGGTTCGCACGACGGGTGGCCACGGTGGGCGCCGCCGCGCTGCTGGCCGGCGTGACGGGCGGGGCCGGTGTCGCGGCGGCTCAGCCGGCGGGCCATCAGGCCGCGTCGGTGGCCAAGCCCCAGCGCAGTACGCACGTGACGCTGAACAACCAGACGGGTGCCAACTGGACGCGGACCTGGGCCACCTTGCAGCACGGCGAATGGCAGGCCAACTCCTACCCGGCCGAGTCGATCGGCGCGTACTCCTCGGCGTCCTGGCAGTCGCAGTCGGACGGCTTCGCGACGGGCACCGAGGGAGAGGCCGTCTACGCGACGGGTTACGGCGAGGTCCGCGTGAAGTGGAACAACCCGTACGTCGGCAGCAACTCCTACAGCTGTACCGCCCCCGGCGGCCACTCGTGCGTGTGGTCGGGCGGCTCCGGCAACAACGCCTCGGTGACCTTCACGGTGCGCTGAGGCAGGCGCGGCGGGGCGGGGGCGTACCCGCGGGTGGGGGCAGCCGGCCGGTCCGGCGGCCCCTCAGCCCGCGAGGGCGCGGAGGTTTCCGCCCGCCGCGCCCCTGCCGCCCGACGCGAGGCCTTCGCGGTCCACCGGGGGTTCCCCGTCCGGCCCCACGGGCCCGGCGAGGGCCGCCGCCTCCGCGAAACAGCGGCGGGCCTCACCGTCACGGCCGAGGAGCTGACAGGCCTTGCCGCAGGTGTCGAGGAGCAGCACCCGGCGCTCGTCCGACGTCTGGTCCGGGGCGATCTCCAGGGCCCGCAGGCCGTGGGCCAGCGCCTCGTCGGGGCGGCCGGCGGTCAGGCAGTGGGCCGCCAGGTGGTAGAGGGCCAGGGTCTCGGTGTGCGGGTGCCCGAGCGCGTGCGCCATCCGCGCGGCCTGTTCCCGCCGGGTTCCGGCGCCGGACAGGTCGCCGACGTGTTCCAGCGCGGCCGCCCAGTTGATCAGGGCGATCACCTGGCCGCGCGGATCCTTCGCCCGTACGGCCAGGTCCGGCGCGCGGCGCAGGTGTTCCAGCGCCGCGGTGTGCTGCCCGTTCTCCGTGAGGACCCACCCGAGCAGTGAGCACAGCCGCGACTCGGCGTCCGGGTCGTCCAGCAGAGCGGCGGCGGCGAGGGCGCGTTCGAGGGCCGGCTCCCAGCCGTCGTGCACCTGCCGCACGACCAGCGGCCACAGATGCACGGCGATGCGCCAGGCCAGGTCCGGGTGTCCCGCGTCGGCCGCGGCGGCCACGGCCGCGGTGAGGTTGGCGCGCTCGGTGACGTACCAGGACATCGCTTCGGCACGGGTGGTGAAGACGGGAGGCGGGCCGGGCGGGGACACGCCCGGGGGCAGCGCCGCGCAGGGCTGACTGCCGGGTTCGGCCGCCGCCGCGGCGGCCTGGCCGGCGGCCAGGTAGTGCACGAGCAGCCGGTGCAGCCCCGCCGGGTCGGCGCCGTCCGCGCAGGAACGGGCGTACAGCCGGGTCAGGTCGTGCATCAGATACCGGCCGCCGGTCCGCTCCTCCACGAGGTGGGCGGCGGCCAGTTCGTCCAGGGCGGCGCGTGTCCCCGCGGGCGACAGACCGCTGAGCGCCGCCGCGGCGGCGCCGTCGAGTTCGGAGCCGACGTGCAGCGCCAGCTGCCGGAACAGCAGCGCACCGGCCGGCGGCAGCTGCTGCACGCTCAGCCGCAGGGTCGCCGCCACGCCGAGGTCCTCCCCGGACAGCAGGGAGAGCCGCTGGTGTTCGTCCACCAGGTCGTCGGCCATCGCCCGCAGCGCCAGCCGGGGGCGTGCGGCGAGCCGGGCGGCGGCCAGCCGCAGCGCCAGCGGCAGACCGTCGCAGAGCGCGGCCAGCTCCTCGGCCGCGGCGGGCTCGGCGGCCACACGCAGGTCGCCGATGACGGTACGCAGGACCCGGACGCCGTCCTCCGGCGCCAGCCGCTCCAGCGGCAGCAGCCGGGCGCAGTCGGTGGCCGCCAGCCCCTCCAGCCGGTTGCGGCTGGTCACCAGCACGGTGCAGTCCGGTGTGCCGGGCAGCAGCGGACGCACCTGGGCCGAGTCGCGGGCGTTGTCGAGCAGGACGAGGACGCGGCGGCCGGTGAGCAGCGAGCGGTAGAGCTGTTCCGCGGTGCGCGCGTCCGCCGGCAGGCGTTCCTCCGGGACGCCGAGCGCTTGCAGGAAGTCGTGCAGGACACCGGTGGGTTGCGGGCCGGTGCCGTCCGGTTCCGTGGCGTGCAGGTCGGCGTGGAGGATGCCGTCGGGGAAGTCACCGGCGTGCGCGTACGCCCAGTGCACCGCCAGTGAGGTCTTGCCGACCCCGCCCGGGCCGGTGACCACGCCCAGCGGCGGATTGCCCGACCGCAGGGTCTCGGTGAGCCGGTCGAGGTCTTCCGCACGGCCGACGAACCCGGCCGGGGCGCGCGGGAGCAGGCAGGGTGGCGGGGGAGCGTCCGGGGCGGCGGGCCGGGGCGCTGGAGCTTCGGGCCGGGTCGCGGTGCCGGGCTCTTCCGGGGCGGGCCGGTCGGCGGCCGGCCGCTCGGCGGGCCGCTCGGCCGGCCGGGCGTGCAGGATCGCGAGGTACGCCTCGGACAGCGCGGCCCCGGGATCGACGCCCAGCTCCTGGGCGAGCAGGCGTTGCGTACGGTGGTAGAGGTCGAGCGCCTCGGCCTGGCGGTCGGCGTCGTGCAACGACCGTACGACGGCCGCGACCAGGGACTCGCGCAGCGGATGACGTTCGGCGGCGGGCCGCAGCAGCGCCAGCGCCTGAGCGCCCTGGCCGCACGCGCGCAGCGCCGCGGCGAACTGCTCCAGCGCGGCGAGCCGTTCCTCGGTCAGCCGGTCGGCCGCCGCGGCGATCAGCGGCGTGTCCCCCGCCCCGCCGAGCGCCTGGCCCCGCCACAGGCCGAGGGCCTCGCGCAACAGCGCGGCCGACTCCTCGGCGGGAGGCCCGTCCGAGGCCCGGCGCACCAGCGCGCGGAAGCGCCACACGTCCGCCGACTCCGGCGGGGCGTGCAGCGTGTAACCGCCGCCCTCGGTGGCGACGTGGGCCGCGGGTTCCGTGTGCAGCAGGCCGCGCAGGGCGGAGACATGGCCGTAAACGATGGTCCGGGCGTGCGTCGGAGGTTCGGTGTCCCACAGCGCCTCGGTGATGCGCTCGGTACTGACGGGGGTGCCTTCGGCCAGCACCAACAGCGCCAGTACGGCCCGGCGTTTGGGGGGCCCGAGCGGTATCTGCACGTCCCCCGAGAAGGCCGACACCGGCCCGAGCAGCCGGAAGTCCATCAGCGTTGTCTCCCCTGGACGAGTCGCTACCGAGGGCATCTTACGAGGTCATAGGGCCATGCTCACGACAGAAGCGGAACAAGGTCGGAAATAGGCCAGCGCGTACGGCCGGCCCCTCCGGAACGGTGTCCGCCACCGGTTCCCTCCCGGCCGCCGGCACGGTCGTCGCGGCCGTCGACGCGTACCGGGTGGAATCTCGGCCGCACAATCTCGTGGGGACGGTGCCGGTCGGGCACCGGCCGGTGCCCGACCGGCACCGCCGTGCCGTGCCTACGCGCCCTTCCGGTTCCACAGTCCGGCCGCGATCTGCACGAAGGAACGCACGAGCGGACCGGCGTCCCCGCTGGGCCACGCGATGACGAGGCGGCTGGGCGGCATGCCGGTCAACGGTACGACGGTGAGTCCGTCGGGCAGGGAGCGGACCAGCGGGGCCAGCCCCACGGTGCCGCTCCACAGCACGGACTGGAGGCATTCGTGAACGGTCCGCACGACGGGGCCCGCGCACCGGACGCTGTCCGGCCGCCGGGCCCAGTAGGCGTTCCAGACGGGATCGGTGCCCTCGGGCAGCCGGAACCACCGGCGGTCGCCGAGCTCGTCGAGAGCGAGACTGTCGCGCCCGGCCAGCGGGTCGTCCGCGCGCAGGACCACGCCGACCGGGTCCGCGCGCAGGACGCGGGTGGTCAGGCCGGAGTCCTCGAACGGCGCGCGGGTCAGGGCCACATCGACCAGTCCGGCGCGCAGCCCGGCGGTCGGGTCGCTCAGGTCGGCCTCGCGGATGCGGATCCGTACGTGGGGGTGACGGTCCCGGTACGCGGCGGCCAGGCACGCTCCGGCCTCCTCGACGCTGTCGGCGAGGGTGCCGACCGTCAGGGTGGCCGTACCCGCCGCCGCGGCCACCCGCACCCGCGCCCGGTCGGCCTGCGCCAGCAGCGTACGGGCCTCGTCGTGCAGCACGGCCCCGGCAGCGGTCAGGGAGACCCCCGTGGGGGAGCGGTCGAGGAGCGTGCAGCCGAGGTCGGCCTCCAGCTGCCGGATGGCACGGCTCAGCGGCGGCTGGGTCATGTGCAGCCGCGCGGCGGCCCGGCCGAAGTGGCGTTCCTCGGCGACGGCCGCGAAATAGCGCAGCAGGCGTAGCTCCATCCAGCAACGATACCGGCGCGGTATCGGGCCGGCGCGATCGGTGTTGGACGCAGCGGAGCGCGGGCGGTGGACTCGACGGCGTACCGGATCCGCCGCCGTACGGGGCGGCGGACCGAGATCGTCGCAGCGCTGAGGAGTCGACATGGCAGAGGTGGCCGCGGGAGCGGGAGCGGGAACGGCGGCCGGGGCACCGGAAGCGATCCGGCACGCCGGGCCGGATCCGGTCGTGCACGTCGCCGGGGCCCGGGAGATCGCCGACGACCTGGTGGTCGTCCCCGACCGGGGCGTGCAGCTCGTACCGAACATCGGGATCATCGGCGGCCGGGACGCCGTCCTGGTC